>JAZTWA010000028.1:0-11970 GCA_045635585.1 Candidatus Enterousia sp. | reverse complement strand
CGCTATGACTTGTTATGCATTTTCATAATTTTGGGTCTGCTAATGTGGTTGGGATACATGCTTACGCCCATTTATAAAAAGAAAATATTTTTTATCCCATTACTGGGATTCTTGACGTATCCAGTGTGCAACATGCTGTATTATTTAATATTGAGTTTGTTATAGTTGACGGTTAGAACCGTCAAAAGAAACCAATACATATGGTCGCAGCGGTTTTAGTGTACATGGAGGAGTTGAACCAGGCTCAGCAGGCTGTATTGATTTAATAAATCATATCGATGATTTTACACAATGGTTTGAAAAGAATGGACATGATTTAATTATCAATGTAAAATACCATTGATGAAATTAGTTAAATCGATTTTATGTATTTTGGGATGGGTATTGCTATTATGTTTATCTTTTATAGCAATACTGGTTCTGATTTCCGAATTACGCTATGTTTTTACTATGGCTCCATATCCATATATGCTGTACGGAGAATGCTGTAAGTTTATTGAATTTATGGGGGGGAAAATACGCACAATTTATTATGTTGTCTTGTTGTTAATATATTTGCTTATACAGTTATCGTGTTTGTTTGTTGGAATATATAAGGGAGCAAGGCATAAATATATTCAATCTTGTATTTTACTTTCTATACCAGTTGTTATGGAAATTGTGCTAAATTTACTCTCTTATTTAATACAAAGATAAGACACTTATCTTGTGCATATGGATAAAACCGTCAAAAGAAACCAATACATATGGCCGTGATGATTTTTCAATTCATGGCGGTTGGAATCTAGGTTCTGCCAGCTGTATCGATATGACGGGACAAATAAACGCATTTACATCATGGCTAGAAAGTACTGGAAAAGACCTGATTGGACATGTAAAGTACTAACAAATTTATGATACAATACGTACATTCAGCGGACGACATTTGGTCGTCTTTTTTTATTGCCCGCAATCGCGGGCTTTTTTTTATTCATGCAAAAACCGAAGAAACATTGGACAAAAACGGCAAAACAATCGCTAAGAAAGATTACAAGACAAAGAATAGAACAGACACAAACAAGGCAAGTGATATGAAAATGAGTGATAAAGGTATAGAATGGTTAAAAAGACTGGAAGGCTTGGTTAAGGTTAATGGAAAGCATGTTATATACGATGATGCTATCGGGAAACCTATGCCAAATGTAGCCCACTTACCAGCCGGTGCAACAATTGGTTATGGACATCTAATAAAAACAGGCGAAAATTTTAGCAAAGGTTTGACAGAACAGCAGGCGACCGCATTATTAAAATCTGATATAGCTGTGGCAGAACACGCAGTACAAGATAATGTCACAGCGCAATTATCGCAAAATCAATACGATGCATTGGTGTCTTTGGCATATAACATCGGCACAAGTAGTTTCAAGAATTCAACAGTTGTAAAATATATAAACAATCCAGATTTTCATAGTTCTGTCTATCCGGATTTGGAATCCGCATGGAAGGCCTGGAATCGTACCCAAGGAAAAGTATCAAATGGTTTAATTAACCGCAGACAAAACGAATGGAATTTGTATAATGCAGGGACTTATTGATTTTTATGGTTATATCATTTGTCCCAAAAGTATCATAATAAATCGCCGGCTTTAATATATTCAGGATCGTTCTTTTTCAGATGCTTTTGTGCCTGTTTTGCATATTTTTTCGCTTCTTCTGGCTTTTTTATTTGTGCATAGTATTCTGCCATGGCCCATGAACTGCGCCCGATATCTTTGTCGCCGTATGCACGTGCCAAAACCCAATATGCCATTGGTGTTGCTTCTGTTAATATTGCGCGTTTGCATAATTCGATTGCGCGTAGGTCATCATTGGGCTTTCTGCGTTCTGTCAAAACCAATGCCAATGCTGTTTGAATCTGTGGCGCATTTTGTGTTAGTTTCAGTGCTGTTTCATATGCGCTAATACTGTCATCATAATGCCCAAATTGATATTCTATGTCACCCAACAATTCATAATAGTATGGGTTGTCGGGTTCGCGTGATATCAGTGTGCCAACACCAATCTTGGCCCCGTCCAGATTTCCACCTTGCATATTGGCGATTGCGCGTGCATAAATTGCGGGGCTGGATTTATCCGAATATGGATATAATTCGCGTATTCGCGCGGGCTTATCTAAATATCCAATTAGTTTTGCGCGTACCAGTTCGTATTTATCTTCCAAGATTTTATCAGTTTTATATTGGGGCTGGTGTTGTTTTATTTGTGTGCGCACATTGTTCAGTCTTTCTGTGGTCAAAGGGTGGTTGACATGATTTGGATTAATTTTTTCTTCCAAGGCGCCTGTTATTTCATGCATTTGTTCAAATACAGTAATAAATCCGTTTGGATCTTGTTTGGCATCAATCATCAATTCCACCCCCAGATTGTCTGCCATACGTTCTTCATCGCGTGTAAATGCCATCATTGATTGTTGGGCGATACCACCAGAACCCGCCAAAACACCGGCCCCCAGCGTTGGATTTCCACCGGCAACCATTAATCCAACCCCCAATGCCTGAATCAGCATCGTTCTTTTCATTTCTGCCGACATACGTTCGGACATCTGTGCCATATGTCCGCCGATTGTATGCCCTAATTCGTGTGCAACAACTGCTTGCAGTGCGTTTGGATTTTTTATTCGTGTTAACAGGCCTGTATAAATATATACGTCTTCGCCGCCCATTACAAATGCATTAAAAGAATCATCTTTGACAATATGGATTTTTAATCGATTATTGGGAATGTTTGCGGCTGCCGCCAATGGTTGAACGATTTCACCCAACAGACGTTCTGTTTCTGTATCATTAATCAAAGATGCGGCAAATGCATTTGTCGCAAATATTATTCCAACCAAGATAAATAGTATTTTACGCACCTTGGATTACCCCGCAATCGAACAAGAACATTAAATCATTTGTCCATGAATCCATATCATTATCACGTGCGGCGCGAACCGCCAATTTGAATAAATCCCTGTGTTCACGATAATCTACAAAATGATAATGCATCCATCCGCTTTGTCTGGTGCCTAATAATTCGCCGACACCACGCATCATTAAATCTTGCTCGGCGATAACAAAACCATCATCTGTTTCGCAAAGTATATCTAATCGCTTTAATCCATTTTCACTGACGTTATATCCAAATATCAGAACGCAATACGATTGTGTATTGCCGCGTCCAACACGTCCGCGTAACTGGTGCAAGGCGGCCAATCCAAAACGTTCTGCATTTTCAATTACAATAATTGATGCGCGCGGCACATCGATTCCCACTTCGATAACAGTTGTTGCAACCAATATATTCATACCTGAATTATCATCGGCAAATTTTGCCATAACGGCATCACGTTCTTTTTTATCCATTTGCCCATGTACCAGTCCCGCATTTGGAAAATATTGTTGCAGCATTTTGTGTCTTTCTTGGGCGGCGGTCATACCGTTTTCATTATCAGATTCTTCAACCAGTGGGCATACCCAAAAAACTTTGGCCCCTGAATTAATTTGTGGGCGAATTCGTTCAACTAATTCTGTTATACGTCCCGATGCCAGTTTAGTTGTTTTTATTGGTTTGCGTCCTGCGGGTTTTTCATTAATGATTGAAATATCCATATCGCCGTATATTGTCATGGACAGTGTTCGCGGTATGGGTGTTGCGGACAATGCCAATAAATCAGGTTTATTCCCTTTGTTTCGTAATGCCTCGCGTTGTTCGACCCCAAATCTATGTTGTTCATCAATTATAACTAATCCCAAATCACGATATTCAACATCGTTTGAAAACAGTGCATGCGTTCCAACGATTAATTTTGTACGTCCAGAGCGCAGTGAAGTTAACTTTTCACGTCGTGCGACCCCTTTGTCGCGTCCGGTCAGACATTCGCACACAATACCAATATCATCACACATTTTACGTAACTTTACATAATGTTGCTGGGCCAGTGTATCTGTTGGGGCCAATAACGCGGTTTGTCCCCCTGATTCTGCCATTTTTACTGCTGCCGCCATTGCAACAATTGTTTTTCCGCTGCCTACGTCGCCTTGGACCAATCGCATCATTGGTATTTCTTGTTGCATATCGTCAAATATTTCTTGGCATGTTCTTTGTTGTGCACCAGTTAATTCGAACGGCAATGTGTTCTGGAATTTGTGCCATAATTCGTATTTTTTTTCGCGTTTTGGTCGTCTGTTACTAATTTCGGCGCGTTTTTTGCGACTTATAACAATTGCGGATTGATGTGCCAATAATTCACAGTATGCCAACTTTACCATATATGTTGCATTGGGTATCAGGTCATCATTTGATTCTGGATAGTGTACATGTTTAAGTGCGTCAAAAAATTCCAATACGCGTTCATCGGATTCACCGCGTAGTTTATCGGGCAGGGCATCAAAAATCTGATTACGAACATTTGCGAATATTTTTTGTGTTAACCCTTCGCCAGCGGGATATATTGCCTGAACAGACGGTATTTTTGATGCGTTTTGCATTTCTTCGATAAAATCGGGATGATTAATGGTTGGTTTTGCGGATTTTTCCAGTTTACCTGAAATCATACGCCATTGGCCGACTGGCATTTTTTTTAACCAATAATCCAAGTAATTTGAATTAAAGAATTGGATAATGACATTGTTGCCCATTTTATCGTTACATATAACTTGGGTTGGGCGACGCCTGCCACGAAATGCACCACCTGATTTGTGTGATTTAATCATCAAAGGTATCGTGATAGTATCACCGGCATTTGCATCTTGGATGTTTTCTGTTATTCCGCGCGCACGAATATATGATGGTCTGTGTCGCAAAAAGTCCAACACGCGTCGACCGCCCAAAATATCTTCGAATCTGGCGGCCAATACCGGTCCCACCCCTTTGATAAATTGCAGGTCTGTATTCAAAAAATCAATTAACGTCTGTTTCATCAATACAGAATTTAGTGGATTTTACGATAATATTCAATAATAAAAAAATCCCGCCAATTTGGCGGGGATTTTTTATTTTGCAAACGAATAATCCATTTCCAAGTGATTTGGATTATATGTGCCATTCATAATTGCCAAAGTATCTTCAACAATTACCAATTCTTCGTTTGTTGCAATCATAAAGATTTTAACACGACTGTCTGGTGTGCTGATTTCGGCATAGTCAACACCTTTGCGCGCCAATGCGGCCGCGTTCTTCTCTTTGTCCAATTTGATGCCCAATTCTTCCAATCCTTCACAGAATTTTTCGCGCAAGAAATCGTCGTTTTCGCCAACGCCTGCGGTAAATACCAATGCGTCAACATGCCCCAATTCTGCCATAAATGCACCGATGTATTTCTTTACATTGTGTGCTTCCATTTCAATGGCCAGACGGCAAGAATCATTAGTGTCTTTATTGCCTTCGACATCACGACGATCTGCAAAACATTCTGTCAGACCCAGCAATCCAGAATCTTTGTTCAAATGTTTTTGCATTTGATCTGCGCTGATTCCCAAACGTTGCATTACATACAAGACCACACCTGGGTCCAAGTCGCCTGGACGTGTACCCATTGTTAAACCGGCCAATGGGGTCATCCCCAAAGATGTGTCAACGGAAACGCCGTTGCGAATGGCTGCGGCTGATGCACCCGAACCAATATGCATTGTGATTAAATTGCATTCATTTGCTGGTTTGCCCAATAACTTGGCTGCAACTTTGGATACGTACAGGTGGCTTGTTCCATGGAATCCGTATCTGCGAACACCCAATTCTGTGTACCATGCGCGTGGCACTGCATATCTATATGCAAAATCTGGCATTGTCTGGTGGAACGCTGTATCAAATACTGCAACTTGTTTTGCGTTTGGTAACAATTGTTGCGCGGCAACAATACCAACCAATGCGGCTGGGTTGTGTAATGGTGCGATTGCAGACAATTCGTCAATTGTTTTGATAACTTCGTCATTGATTTCAACCGAAGACGCAAATTTTTCGCCACCCAAAACGACACGATGGCCAACACCTTTGATTTCGTTCATATCGACAGATGCTTCGCGCAGCATAAACATAACGACATTCAATGCTTCGTTATGATTCTGCATAGATGTTTCTTTTTTCTGTTTTGTTCCATCTGGATATTTTTGTGTAACAAAAGAATCAGGCAATCCGATTTTTTCAACATTACCACCAACAATGGCTGTTTTTGTGTCTGCGTCAAACACCTGATATTTCAGGGATGAAGACCCGCAATTCAGTGCAAGTATATACATTTTTAGTCCTTTTTTCTTCTTCTTCGGGCCTCAGCATAGCAAATGAATTTATGGTTTTCAACAGTAAACTCGGAACAAAATTCGCCAATTTTCATCGGTAATAGTTGTTGATATGCCGGTGCTTTTATGGCTGACCCAATATTTTTCGGTGCCCACCATCAGATACAGGTTAAGCCCGCCTGCCTCAATGGCAATATTTGGGGCGGGGTTGGCTCGCGTTCCGATGCCAAATGCCATAACTTCATCACCTGGGATATATCCGGCCTCGGCATTTTGACAGATTAATATGATTTGCACCAATATTGGTTGTTTGTTGGTGTCTATCCCGATGTTCAGCCATGCCGCATTGCTGTTAATCGGGGCAGGACTTGTTTCAAATTTTGTTAATGGTGCCGGCGCGCACCGTGCGATTGTTTTTGTCCAAAACTCATCTGAAACGCCCGTAATGTCAAAATCGCTTTTGGTTATGTCGTCCCGGCGTGCAATTTCAAAACCACCCAGTGTTTGTCCGTCATGGATACGCAGCGTTTTTGTGTCTGTATCCATGGTCAGCTCGCCTGGCATGCCGGTAAAGGCATCATTATTTGCAGCGCTGCCGCGTCTTATTTGTAACACACGTGTCATTTATTGTCCTTTTTTCTGTGGAAATAAAAATCCCCGCCACACAATGGGGGCAGGGCACAAAAAACAAACGCCATCGCTTCCGATGACGCATGCTTTCATTATATCATAAACAGCACAAAAAATCAAGCCGCATATGTATAATTGTTCAAGTAACTGTCTATATAGCTTTGTTTTTGGGTGTTAAACTTCTTTTGTGCTGCCTTGGCACTTAAACCACGTCCTCCCCAGTTGTACATTTTGCCCATATGTGTATCACGACCGGTTTCAAGCATATCCCAATACGCCATCAGTTCTCTGTACTTGTCTTTATGCTTGTCGTCCCATGTACGAATCTCTTCATTTCGTTTATCAATACTGCGATTTAATTCTTCTATGTTTTTTGTTGCATTATCCCACTGGGTAATTCTGTTGTCCAATGCATCGGTTTGGGCCGCTTGTTGTTGATATGCTTGTTCTTGTTGTTCATAGTTTTGAACTATCTGCTGTTGTTGTGTCCATTGCTGTGGGTTTTGGGTGATGCGTCTTATTTTAGTATTGGCATCTGCTAATTTTTGTTGTTTGTCCGCCAACTCCGCGTTTTTTTGTTGTTCTTGTTGTACAAGTAATGTTGCCCGGGCGGTTTTCTCTGCCGCTGACATCGTGTGATTAGTGCGCAGGGCTGCCAGTTCGTTTCTTATCTTCCCCAGGTCTGCGGTTAACTGGTTAATAGATTGGTTTAATTGTTGTTGTGCATTTGTATATTTATTATAAGTATCAACTGCGCTTTTCGCATCTTGATATTGCTGTGTCGCGGCAATGTTATCCAGGCGGGTTCTTTCGGCGGTATCTGCATTTTTTGCCTGTTCTAAATTTGTTTTATGTTGTTGTAAATTTGCGTCTGTTATTATATTTGCGCCAGTCATACCTTGGTTAACATTGGCCTTATTTTGGTTTTCTACGGCGATCGCATTTTGACCCTGGGCGTTCAGCTGATTGTTCAAGGCAGTCCTACTGGCTAGATCGGCTGCATTTTGTCTTTCCCAGTCCTGTTGTTTTGGTGTTAATCTGCCACGCCGACCATTAAATTTATTTCCGGATAACCACATTGCATTGCCTGCCATGGTGATGCCATAGCCAATACCCATAAGTGCGGTCTTAATGCTTTTGTCTAATGCATTCGTAACAATTTTTACCCCTTCATTTTTATTCCATGATAATTCACCATCTGAAAAGACCGTTAAGTCCTCCTTCTTTAGCGCATCCATGATTTTGCTAGTGGTATATCCATATTTTATAACAGACAAGACCTCCATTGCTGTTTTTGCCTCTTTTTCTTTGCCGTCGCGAACGGCTATCAAAATCATTTCTTCTATAATAGCGCGCATTTTTCGCCCGTTACTTAAGGCGCCGTCAAAGGCCTTGGGCATGGTGCTTTGTAATTCGGCCATTGTTTTAGTGAACCACTTGAAATGTTCGGTCGCATTTGGTGATTTGTACATCAATGCCTTTTCAATATCTGCCGATTTGTCTAATACCGCTTTAATTCCATCTGTTGGTTTCAAGTTGGCTTTATGAATTCCTGCAACAATTTGCTTTGCCTCGGTTGAAAAATATAATCTGTCCCCTTTGAATTTAATGTATTTCTCTAGTGTGTCTGCATATGTATCTGACACCTCTTTTGAAATTTGCTCAATAAAATTCAATTCATCCGAGCGTTTAGGGGGGACATAATCTTTGCTGTTTTTATCATCATAGGCCACATATTGCTTTGCCGTATCAAATGCAGACTTTATTTTATCCGATGGAAATTCATTTCGAACCTTATCGTCAGAGGCTAACTTCCGTAACAAAATATCATACTCTGATTTGAATGATTGCAGCTTTTGTGGGTCAATAGGCCCCCCTTCAAATCCGCGTTCTATCTCGTCAAAACCATATTGTGACAGACCAAGTTCGTCTTTATAATATCCAAGATACTGTGCAACTAGCTTCAGTTTATCCTGAAATTCGCTGTCTGTATTGTATTTTTTATCCTTAATCCCATCTTTCAGGTCTTTGTATGAAATGAGCCCCCATTCACTCAGTTTAACAGTAAACAGGCTTTGATTATTATCCAGCAGTCCTTTCAGTACCTGAATTTGTTGTTCGGCGGCGGGGCTGGCTGTTACTTTATCGAAAAGTTTTCCAAAACCAAAATATTCGTTCAGAAAATTCCGCGCTTTTTCGTTGTCCGCATTAAAATCAATCTGGCTTGTAAATTTTTTACTGTTCGCATCCATCTTGCGGAAAGCCTTCTGGAATTCTTTGAACAGGTTTTCCCACTCCTTGTCATCCAGGTGAAAATCGGCTCCGTTGGGGTCTGGTAAATCATTTTGAACCAAGTTCCCATCTGGGTCCAGATGCATCAGATGTGCTTTCCAATGCTTCATGTTCCCACGAAAATCATCAGATTTTGCATAGTCATCAAACTGTGCACGATACTCAGCCGGCATGTTGTTGAAACGCAACTGCATAAAGTATTGCAATAAAAATTCACTCATTTTAACATCTGCCATAATCGCACCTTTATCTATCCCATTTATTATAGTGTAAAAATATTAGAATTTCAATATTTACTGTACTTTTTTTGCAAAATTTGCTTATATTTTTTATACGAAATGGGATTACAACATGAAAAGATTGTTAATATCGATATATGGATTTGCTTTTTTTAACAAGTTTTTATTGTTAACACCGGTTTACGCCATTTTTATGCAACAAAATGGCTTGTCGGACTTTATGTTGTCGTCCATGTTCATTTTATCTGCTTTGGGTACTATTTTTGGTCAATTTCCTGTTACGCTTTTAACTAACAAATTGGGACAGCGTGTATCCATGATAATCGGCCAATGTCTAAAGGCGTTCGCGATATTGTTATGGTTGGCGATACCCAATTACATTGGGTTTTCGGTTGGTATGATTCTGTGGGGTGTTCAGGCCGGTTTTCGCAGTGTTGCATTCGAAGGTCTGATTTATGACAATGTTGCGGCAAATGGTGCAAAAAAAGATTATACGCGCATTCTGGGACGTAAATCGACATATGAATCCGTCGGTACGGCATTGTCTGCATGTGGTTCATTGTTGATGTTTTTGGGATATGCGTGGGTTACATGGCTGTCTGTCGCGGCAATCGCGATGTCTGTGGTGTGTTTGTTGATGATGCGTCCTATGTATCGTTCAAATAAAAAGTCAATCAAATCATCTGGGTTGATTTCTTTGTTTCGTGAAGGTGTCCTGATTTGTCTGCGCACACCATGCTTGTTATTAACAATGATATTAACATTGTTGGTTGTAAATATACCGTTTTTGGACGATTTCTTAAGTCCGATTGGATTACAGTTGGGTATATCAACCGAATATGTTGGGATATTGTCTTTCTTTTTGTTGGGGTGTGCCACTATGGGGCAACGTTTTGCATACCGTTTTGCGCATATCCCAGAATGGCTACTTTGCGCTTTAATTGGTGTTGTTGGGGTGGGGTATATCACATTTGGATATATTTATAATACAAATTCACTGTGGATACTGGGGATGTCTTATATGTTGTTTTACGGGATATATACACTATTATATGCCAGATTTCAGAATATGATACCGACAACGCACCGTTCGGTTGTTTTGTCGCTTTATACGACGATGACATATATCGTGTATATGTTGGTTTGTGGTGTAATCGGTCTGGGATCTATCTGGGGCAGTTGGCGCCATAGTGTAATTATATTGGGGGTATTAATGTTGGCTTTATGTGCGTGGGCATTTGCTTATGCGCGTCCGCATTGTAAATTAACAAATGATACAATCGCATAAAGTGTGATGTGATTTTAATCTTGTGTACAATTTAGATGTGTTTTTATAAAATACATGTATGAAGATAGATTTTCGTACATTCTTTTTAAAGTCTTTACCATATTTACTATCAATTGCGGGCGGTGTTGTTTTGTACACAGGTGCGATTGATAATTCACCAAATGCCAATGTTCGCGATTTAGTAATAAATGTATCGGCATCATTACTTTCAATTCCGCTGGTGTTTCTGTTGTATGATTATACAAATAATCGCATTGCCAACCAGATGAAGAAAAATCTGTTAAATTCCATGACGGACAAGTTAAATATATTAATGGTAAATATTATAATGGTTTTACGTGCTGGTATGTCTGTTCGTACAAAACTGACGGTTGAAAATCTAAATCGTATGTTGATGTGGCGCGCATCGGATATATCACCTCGATTACAAATAACGCCGCATTTACTGGAATTACTTCACACATATCATAATGACTTGGATACGTTGTTATATCGTGGCGCCCAAACGGGGGCGCTGGATTCTGAACAGATACATATTTTAAGTGCGCTGGCACGTGATATGGCACATTTGATAAATGAAAACAAGTTTCGTCGTTCGCGAACAATGTCTGCAAAATATGTTGCAAATATAATGTCGCATATCCTTGATTGGTTGGATTCTGATTCTGTTGCAGCACTGCATTTACAGCAGCATTTATCAGATGAGATTAGTACGAAAAAGGAAAAAAAGTAAAAAAATAATAAAATTTGTTATTTTTTCTTGATTTTTATTTTTTTTTATGTCAAAATTGCCCGCGTACCTTGGAAACAGAATCTTGGTTCTCCCTTTCCAGGTCCGGTTTTGGGAACATAGCTCAGTTGGTAGAGCAAATGACTTTTAATCATTGGGTCCAGGGTTCGAGTCCCTGTGTTCCCACCAAAAATTAACGACCGCTTGCCGGTCGTTTAATTTTTGCATGGGACGCGGACGAGAAGCCCAAAAGGGTTCGGAACGTCAGTTGGCAAGAACGAGTTTTAACGAAGTTCGCGCCATACGTAGTGAAAGGGGCCCATGGAGTGAAAACGAACATGGGAATATACAGTCCCTGTGTTCCCACCAAAAATTAACGACCGCTTGCCGGTCGTTTAATTTTTTCTTCAAGGGATTTTGTTTATTTTATTCTTATTAAATAAGAAAGCATTCCTTGAATTCTAAGAATATTAGCCTATGGCATAATAATATGAATTATAACATAATATTCCGGCACGAAAACAAAGAAGGGAATAT
>JAZTWA010000027.1:0-28978 GCA_045635585.1 Candidatus Enterousia sp. | reverse complement strand
CTTCTTCTGGTACCGCCCTATCATCTGCCGATGAATTGGCGACGGTTGGTGTACGTGAAATAACAGATTCACGTGGACGCGTCGTGTACCAGGACATGCGTGCTGGCAATCGGTTTATGTCACATGACGAAGTTCTGCGCCATATCGATGAATTACCAAGTGCCACAAACGCTGCATCCGATGCAACACGCGCGACAACAAATGCGGCAACGGACGGCGCAAGAACAGCAAATGCAACCACAGATGCAATAAGGGACACACATAATGCGAGTGATGTCAGTACGACAAGTGAGCATGTACCAACACTTTGGGATATCTCAGATTTTATGAAAGAAGTACGTCCAGATCTTGGACAAAAAAATATCAGAGAGGCATTAGATGAATTTATAGCCGCACCATATAGCACAAAAATAAAGGGCATGAAACATTCTATGCGCGGAGATGTTATGAGTGCAATCGCACGCGAAATGGCGATTGAAGATGGTGTATTGTTTCTTGACCCATTTTCTCTGGAAGACCCATTTGAGTTTGCGCAAGAAATCGCAAAACAATCAAACGCTTTACGTTCTGGCAAGGCAATGACAGCCGCAATAGAGATGGGAGATGAATTAGACGATTTGCTGAATAGCCAACAAACGCTTACATCGTTAATAAAAAATATGAATGCCAATGGAATAGAGCGAGCGTCTATACCTTTTTCTTCCAATCACCATGCAATGTTATTAGTCAAAGAAGGCGACAAATATACAATCCTGGACCAATTTGGGAATATTCAATCTGCAGATCTGTTTACAGATGAGCTTGCAGTAAAAAATAAAGTTGTTAATGCATTAAAAAAAGCAGGCGTCAAACAAGATAATATTATTATGAATGATTATAATATGTGTGGAAATGAAACTGGTACATGTGCCATTTATACAAACCTATCTGCCCAGGCAGCTTTGGATACAGATGGATTATTTGACCTGGTTCGCGAACATAATCGCACGGGAGGTCAATCGACACGATGGGGCGGAGATATAATTGAAGGTTTAGTTATGGAAAGCGCAGACTTGTTAGTCGAATACGCAAAAAAGGCACTGAAACGTTTTTAATAATAATCTAAATCTCTTAAAAGTATTATAAAACACCACATTTTTCTCACAACTATTGACAAATCATAATTCTGTGCTATATCTATAAGGGTAAGACGGGGGATACGGCTGTTTCGGTTCCCCGCGAACAGATTCAGAAAAAGCGGAGCAAAACAATGAAACCAAAAACAGTAGAAAACTATAACAATACTGCCGCAATGTTGGATTTTTTACAACATATTGCACAGTCGTATGTTTCACCTGCTGAAACAATGTTAAAAGGCCTTAAATACTGCTCAGAACTGCATTTAACACTAGGCTCTTGGACATATAAAATAAACCAATTTGATTTCTTAAACGAAAGTGATGAGGCACAAATTCGTGAAATCGTAACAAACAACTGGCCGGCAAAAAACAATAAAGCCGCAAATGACTTTTTATTGAATGTTGTGTGCAAGGAACAGTTAGACAAAGATAAAATGTTGCAAGCAATTAAGTTGTGTACAGAGGCACGCCTGATAATAAACGGTTGTACAATTATAATTAAAAATGATAGTCATGAGGCAGAAAGAGAATCCTTAATCCGCAATATAAAAGACAAAAACTATGATGTTTGGATTCAAAATCACCCTACACCAGCAACTAATATCGGTTGTTTGAGATTATATCAATACGGCGAGTTATTTGATACTGCCACTTCTCGCACAAAACTGCACTTTAACACAGAAGATATGTCAAAAATCAATGCAGCTATTGATGAACGAATTGCGCATAATAATGGGCAAATATACATTCCAAACCGCGCAAACGAAACCAAATTGCACACAGCTGCACAACCAGAAAAACACCCTATGGTTGCCCCAATGGCGGACACCCAAGTACAGAATAATATTGAAAAATTAAAGAAAACAGAAACAATCGTTATTGACTTGTTTCGCAATTATGTGGCACTGGAATACGGTGTAAGTAAAAATAAATTACAACAGATAAATGCTAACACAAAATTGCCATACGAACCTGCTGGTATAACATTATACGACTGGGAAATTGTGGATTTCTGCGCCCGAGTTATATACCCAAAATTAGGCATTGAAATTCCAGATGATTTGACAATCAACACACTGAACGATATCATTGTTTATGTTGATAAACACCTGTCGGCAGAACATCCGGCATACAAGGCTCAAGAAATCCCAAAAAACGTTAAACAGCCAGCAAATAAAACAGCATCTCAGGCACAATCTGCACAAACGGCGACCGCGCCAATGACGATGTTCCAAAAGGCACAAAATTGGTTGGCCGGTATAAAACAGCAGTTCAGAACGAAATAAAAAACTCTAAAATTCAGAAAAAACGGAACAAAAACGGAAAGAAGATTGGCAGTTATAAATCTACAAAAACAGCAGAGAAGCGGCACTCGCAACGTCAGTGCACTTAAACAAGTTATCGCCGAGGCCGCAGAAAACACGAAATAACCCACCGCCCGTCTGGGCGGTGTTTTTTTTTACACAAAACCCAAAACACCCCGTATATTTTTATCTTAAGTTGTTGACAAACACAAAATCTGTGCTATATTTATAAAAAAAATAAAAGCCAAAGGATTTTAACTATGTCTTTTACACAAGAAAAACAAAAAAATATCGCAATTTGTGATGGATGCGACAAAAAATGCAAACTGGGTGCACACGCAATCAAAAATTCATGTGGGCATCATCACTATCCAACCATCGGCGGTAAAATAATTAAAAATTTTATCGACACAAACGGCCATAAACAATCTGCCGTTGTAATAGACATATACAGCGATACTTTTACAACAATAAAAAAAGCACGCGAAATCGCAAAACTTTGTGACCATTATCAAAAATCAAAATAAACAACGCCCACATGGGCGTTTTTTTATTGCCAATCATTCCTATGGAATATTCTGATAAAAACAGAAACAATCTGTTATATATCAACAACACCAAAAGGGAGGCAAGAATATGCATAAACCACTTTTTTACGGCCTGTTAGCATTTTGTACATTATTAGTTCAATCTGCAACCGCATGTACCGGTATCACAATTAAACCCAAAGACAAATCAACTATTGTTGCACGAACAATCGATTGGTCACGCACCGAAATGAACAATTTATATACAATTGTCCCACGCGGCCGCACAATGCAATCAATGCTGCCCAACGGTAAAATGGACGGTCTGCAATTTATTTCATTATACGGCTATGTCGGCCTGGCGGTCGAAGAACCAGAATTTGTCGTTGATGGCACAAACGAAGCCGGCTTGTCTGCCGCACTATTTTATTTTCCAAAATATGGAAAATACCATACATACAACGATGCCGAACAAGATATTTCATTGGCCGACCTTCAGGTTGTATCATGGATACTTTCACGCTTTTCCACAATCGACCAAGTCAAATCCGCAATCAACGATGTACGTATTATCAACATAGATCCAACCGCATCCACCGTACATTGGCGCATAACAGAACCATCGGGCCGCCAAGTTGTAATGGAAATCATTGATGGCATTCCACATTTTTATGAAAATGAAATTGGCGTATTAACAAATTCACCTGGATTCCAATGGCAAATGACAAACCTGAATAATTATGTGAATTTGCACCCTGGGAATGCTGATTCTGAACAATTCGGCCCAATAAAATTACAACCATTTGGTTCTGGGTCTGGATTTTTGGGATTACCTGGTGACTTTACCCCGCCATCACGTTTTGTTCGTGCCGCATTCTTTGAAACATATTCTGCGCGCCCAGAAACCGCACTGGACGGAATCGAACAGGCATTTCATATCTTAAATAACTTTGATGTACCTTTGGGCGTACAATTTTCCGTCAAAGATATACCAAACGACATGCCATCTGCAACCCAATGGACAATTGCCACCGATTTAACTAATCGCATAATATATTACCATACAATGTACAACCGTACCATTCGCAGCATTGACATGAAAAACATAGACTTTGCAACTGTTCCGTTCCAATATCACCCATTGGACACAGCAAAGAAACAAACCATTATACCGGTTCAAATAAATTAAAAATCGCCCATTTGGGCGATTTTTTTATATCATCATACGTTCTGCAATCTGACGTTGAACATATTCATCTTCGCTGTTGTACAATGGCCAATTACCGTTTGCCAATTCTTCCATTGATGTCAGGGGTTGATTTAATCGTGCACGATACAACCACAAATTAGAAATTACACGTTTAATATAATTACGTGTTTCATATGCCGGAAAACTTTCAATATACAACAAAGGATCATACGTATAAAAATTCTTTTCAAACTTGTTAACATTACCCATACCCGCATTATATGCCGCCAGCATCTTGATAATATTATTTTCGATATTCGGGTGTGCCAATAAATCAACAATATGCTGCTGTCCCAAGAACATATTATGTTCTGGATTAGACATATCCATCTGGGAAATATCAACCTTGTTTGCACGTGCGACACGTTTGGCCGTACTTGGCATTAATTGCATAATACCATTTGCCCCCGCATCAGATTTAGCATGTGTACGAAAATTACTTTCCTGTTTCGCGATTGCCAACAACAACGCCCTATCAATTGACCATCCACCCATCGGTTCCCAATCCGGCAACGGATATTGTGCCGAATAAATAATATCATCATCAATTTCCAAAATTCCCCTGTCTTTAATAACACTGGCAGATTGAACCGACAAACGCGCCAGCGCATATTCACCCGCCACAGCATTAACAGCATGTAAAATCCGATCAGATGATTTTGATGTAATCAAATACTTCAAATATTCTTCTGCCCTATCCTTTTGCCCAACCTGCAACAATGCCAACGCCATTTTTCCATATTTTGTATTGGCCAATTCTACCAAATCTTCATCTGTTACATCTTGTTCAAAGAATTCATATTCTGGTTTATGCCCCAACATTGTCGCAGATAACGCACCATAAAACGCCATTGGATATGCCGCTGCCACACGCCAGTACTGTTTTGCGGCCCGTTTATCACCCTTTAAATCTGCGGCCCGGCCGGCCCAAAATGCCGCTTCGGTTTTACGAGCATTATTAATTTGTTGTAATTCTAAAATTCGACTGAAATACTTTTGCGATTCTATATAATTTTCTTCTTTGAAATATAGCAAGCCCATTGTCCACAAACCATATTCAGATTTTGCATCTGATGAAATAAAGCCCCACTTTTTTGCCAATTCCATTTCGCCATTTGTATAATAGATATATGCCAAACGTCCCGCCAAACGCCCATAATCAGATTCTGTTAATTTTTTTCTAAATGCTTTATCTTCTAAAATCTGACGTGCTACCTTTGTGCTGCCACTACGAATTGCACGTTTAAACTGATTAATTTTTTTATCGGTATCACCAGTATACTTTTTTGCGGTCCATGTTTCAGATTGTGCAGTTTCAATTGATTCAGAGCCTGTCATTATACTTGGCACAGAAGGCTTACGAACTGTTGCTTGTTTTATTTTCGCCAACTTTGCCATACGTGTGGCCCCCGGCATATCGTAATAACGTTCCATCCACGCTGCGATTTCGGCACCACGTGTTCGATATGTATCAGAAATATATCTTTGATACAAAACTTCATTCATTAATAATTTATCCGCAATTTGATTTTGTACCTTGATTGCGGTATCAATTTTTTCTTTATCTTGCAGCATAAATATCTGTTCATACAAACTGGCATCTATATCAGACAAAATCTGTGGCAAATCTGCCGCCTTTGACACCAGAGGCACAATCAACCCAATCAAAATAAGAAAGAATTTTTTCATATCCGCCAATCAGAACAATGATGTCTTTGGTAACTTACAAACAACTGCCCCTTCATCATCTTCGGGGATTTGATCAATAATCTTTTTAAAATCCGACACACGAGAAAATTTACGATACACAGAAACAAATCGAACAAACGCAATTGGGTCCAAATTCAATAACGAATCCGATACCATCTGACCAACCATTGCACTGGTTACCATATCATCTGGTGCCTCGGTTTCTAGTCTGCGGTGAATTGATGTAACCAATCTTTCAATCTGTTCATCACCAACATCACGATTTCGACAGGCCAACAAAATACTGCGACGCAACTTTTCACGATCAAACGGTTCAGTTTTTCCACTATTTTTACGCACCACCAAATCACGCATTTGGATACGTTCAACCGTTGTGAATTTTGCACCGCACTGTTCACACACACGTCTGCGACGAATTATTGCGTCTTCAATATCAGGACGCGAATCCGACACACGACTATCTGTTGAATTGCAATATGGACATCTCATAATAATCACAGGGTAGCAATCAAATCCACTATTGGCAAGCAGAAATTGTATCTCGAAAAAATGCATTTTTTTAAAAATCAAGTCATTTATTACAAAAAAAGTGCCCCCACCACAATTTTTTGCAATCGAAAATATGATAAAATATACACGTATGCAAGTGCGAGAGAGATGAACAAATACCTAAATCAAATTTTACTGGGTGATTGCATTGAAATAATGCGTGGAATACCTGATGCATCTGTTGATGCAGTATTTGCTGACCCTCCATATAATTTGCAACTGGGCGCAAAAACCCTGTATCGTCCCGAAGATCAAACTGCGGCACGCGCCGTACGTGACGAATGGGATTCTTTTGAATCATCTGCCCAATACGATGAATTTACACGTGAATGGTTACGTGAATGCAAACGCGTACTAAAACCAAATGGTGCCATGTGGACAATCGGCAGTTACCACAACATCTTTCGTGTTGGTGCAATATTACAAGATATGGGCTTTTGGATTTTGAATGATGTTGTATGGGTAAAAACAAATCCAATGCCAAACTTTCGTGGCACCCGTTTTACCAATGCACACGAAACATTAATCTGGGCCACACCGACCAAGACCGGCAAATACACATTTAATTATGAAACAATGAAACGTTTAAATGGTGGCAAACAAATGCGTTCAGATTGGGACATGAACATCTGTTTGGGTGAAGAACGTGTCAAAGGCAGCGACGGTAAAAGTTTACACAATACGCAAAAACCAATGGACTTACTGCGTCGTGTTATATTGGCATCGACCAAGCCGGGCGACATTATACTGGACCCATTTATGGGGTCAGGCACAACCGCGGCGGCCGCACGCGAACTGGGCCGACAATTCATCGGAATTGAACGCGAAGAAATTTATGTAAATGCCGCACGCGAACGCATCGCCCAAATAACACCAATTGACTTATCGGGTATAGAAGTCAGCAAACCAAAACGCGACGAAATTCGTGTTGCGTTCAAAGAATTAATTGAATCTGGATTATTATACGCCGGCCAGACATTGGTCAGTCCACGCGGCGAACGCGTCATGATTACCCAAGACGGTCAATTAACACACCAACTATATGGCAAAGCATCTATTCACGTCATGGCAGCAAAAATTCAACGCACTGTCAGCTTTAATGGTTGGGATTATTGGTCGGCTATCAAACGCGATGGAACACTGGTTCCAATTGACGATTTACGTAAATATATCCGCGATATAAAACAAGGTATAAAAAAAGTTGCATAAAAAATCCCCAAAACGGGGATTTTTTTTACATTTTTTTTACATAATCAACATCAATTTCTGTTTTAAAAATTCCCCTATCCACTTCACCATACAATTTTACAATATCAGATGGTGTAACCGTTTGACCGCGCCATGCATCATCATCAATTTCCACAGTCATTGAACCCGTTGAATCTTCAAACAAATATTTTTCATCACCCATACGTTGTACCAAATTTCCCACAACAATAACTGGCACATCATTACGCATTTCGTTTACTTGCTTTACAGTTGAAATCGTTTCTTGATCTGCAACAAATCCCCCTGGTCCCATTTGTACAATTGTAACTTCTTCGACAAATTCCGCCTTGGCATGACCAATCAAAAAAAACAACAACAAAATTGCATACGATACCTTTTTCATATAAAAACTCCTTTATAATATTAGTATTTCGTTTGGATACAAATTCATGATACAAGATTAACCAAACAAATCCACAGGAACCAAATCAAAAAATCCCCAAAACGGGGATTTTTTCTTACATTTGAATATCTTCACATTTTTCAATTGGTGCCGACTCTTCACAACTCATCTGATCCTTTGCACCAATTCCCAAGAATCCCTTTCTATGATCGGCCGAACAATTTTTTGTAATTGTTGACGTACAGAAATGACAGATTCTTGTTTCACGATTAAATGTTGACCACATTTCACGTGTTCCACCTGGCAATTCCTGCGATACACGATTTCCACCTTGCATTGTATTCAATCCCAAGGACAACACTGCACCAATTGCCTCGGCCACCTTACCAGTATCCTGACCAGATGTTTGCTTTGCAGTACCTGATGTGGCACTTGTTCCTTTACCACCTTGTGCCAATAATTCATTATTCAATCCCGATGCAACCTCATAGCTGATTGCATATGGTTCTGTTAATGTTGGCATTGGCGTATCATGTCCAACAAATCGTGCACCACCATTGGTTGGCAACATCTGACACATATACTGTGCAATATCCGCAGATGCATTTTTCGACGCATCCATCATCGCTTCATTTAACTTTTTGTTATAGTTATCTTGGGCCTGACGCAAAGCGGATATCGCAATTTGCATTTTTGTCTGATTCAGCAAATTCGGAAAACGTGCCGCCGTTTTTTCATCTTTTCCCGTAATTTGGGACAAATCACGTCCATTAACACAATATTGAATTTCTGGATCTTGTTCAATCATTTCAATTGTACGATTGATTGTACCAGCAATATTGTTCAATTCTTCTTCAATCGATGCAATAATAGAATCCTTATTTGGTGTATTCTGATTCAATTCACGCACCTTGGCCAAATAACCTTGAACACCAATTTCACCCGGCTTCAAAGAAATCTCTTCCTTTGGATTTTCAGGATCAATATCTTTAACACTCCCCGATACATCACCCATTTTAATCGACCCAAATGAAATCATACCCGTAACACGATATATCGAACCATCTTTTTGTGAACGCAAACTATTGGTTCCAATCGTATCATCCGCCGCAAACTTGTTACAATCTGTGGTACTGCCACAAATTTCTGCCATCTTGGCATCTACCAATGCCTGACAGTTATCTAATGCTGCATTATCGATATTCAGATACAATCCCATCAACATAGAATCCAAATCATCCATTGAAAATGCTGGATTACCTTGCTTGCAAACAACCAGACTATCAATTGGACAAATATCATGGATATAATCATAGTCCATACCAACACAGTTCTTGAAATTTTCACCACAACGATTTTCAGCTGTAAAGCACGCCTTGACTTCTTCTGTACATGCATCAACACGCATCGCCGCCAACTTATCGGTTACATAATCCCAAATCATTGGTTCCATACGTTCACAAGGATCAATTTCAACTTTACAAAAACTGCGTGCCATATCTGGTCGTGCCAAACAAGCATCCATTGTATCGACACCCTTGCCCACAATATCATCTTTACATGCTTTTTGGATACAATTTGAAATATCAGACAAACAAGACTGACGGAATTTTGATTCTGCCGATGCCTCTGCAACTTTTATTGTTGGCGCCGCTTCTCTTAAGAATGCGGGCCATACCATATCACGCACCTTGACACATTGTTCCAAAACATTTTCACAAATAATACGTTTTGAATTCAAAATTTCCATTGTTGATGCAGTGATATCAACAATATCGACAACGTCAACAGTTGTTCCCGCGGTACTTTGTGTTTTATTATTCTGCATATTTTCTGCAGCAACAACCGAAACACAATTTTCCCAATTCTTACCACATGCATCATCGGTCTGCATACACTTTTTAAAGTTAACCATACACTGACCTAAATCATATTTATTGGCATCTTCAAAAGATTCTTTCAAAGCCAAACGAACATCAGATTCTGCGGCGGCCATTGCGGCATCTGCCTCGGCCTTTTTGGTTGCGATACTATTTTCCAACCCCTTGCAATCCGATGTAATCTGACGCGAATACATACTGCGCAACAATTTCATATCACCAGAACAAGATTCTGGAACCTGTTCCAAGCAAATTTCTTCAGCACTGGCGAACAATTCTGCCCCAACCATTTCTGAAATATCCACAATATCTTCTTCCTCTTCTTCCTCTTCTTCATCAAAAGAAGTATCCCACAATGCCAACAAATCTTGTTTATCTTTGGCCTTTTTTTCGGATTCACTTAATTCTTTCGAAGATATAATATTTCCATTTTCATCATATTTTCGTTCACCGGCAAAAATAATATCTTCTTGGGCACCGGCTTTGACACGTTCGACCTCAACCGTTGCAACACGTTCTGCTTCGACCAACAAGTCTTGAATTTCCTGTAATTGTTTATTGTAACCAACAATCAAATCACTGCATCCACAGGTCCCACCGGCATCATTATCAACGATACAAAATTGATCCATACATCCATAATATGCATCAAAACATTCTTGGTCGTACAAACCCGACGCATCAGATTTTGCACGAACATCTGTTCCTTTTTTTAATGCAGATTGTGTTGCCGCTTTTTTTGATTTTGCAGCAGCAGACGCATCACAGGCCACAAAGACTGTTGCCAAACACAGTAACGAACATATGGTTTTATTTTTTATCATTTTCTCTCTCCACATCACCAACAATTACATATTAATATCTTCACAGCTTTCTATTTCCTGGCAGAAATCTTGTTTACCACCAGACAAAGCGCCACCAACACCCGCACCAACGGCACCAATCACACCACCAATCGCAGTACCCCAACCCGGTGTAATCATCGTACCCGCAGATGCCCCCGCCGCCAAACCACCAGCAGCAGCTTTTAATGCAGACGATGCCTTGGATTCGCCACCTGTTTCACATACCTGCTGCATACGACATACGTGACAATTACGTAAAGATGGTTCAAAAGAAACACTGCGGATATAACTATAATTCTTATCAGACTTTTCTGGTGTTTCAACCTTGTATGTTGCATAACAATTTGCTTCAGCTTCTTCTATATCCTGCTGACGTGACAACTCTGCAATCTTCATTTCCAGTTCACGCATCGCACGATTTTCAGCACCAATTTCTGCAATTAATTTTGCTGTATTGAACACATTAGCCCCTAAACTTCTGCGTCCTGCTGGTTTCTTTGCATCTTGACACGCAGCAACCGTCATATCTTGTTCAAACTGTTCAAAAAATTCTTCAACAGCTGCTTTGGAATTATCACGCACCCTTACACGCAATGCAACCATCGCCTGTTCGTCTTCTGGAATTTCAGTCAATCCCATAACAGTATCATCCGCCGGCAAGCACGCCATATCAGTACCACATACTTTACCCAACTGTTCCCCAAAATAATTCACACATCCTTGCATCATCTGATAATCCATCTGCAACACTGCCGCAGATACAATAATATCAAATTGTGTTTCATTCACACATGATGGGAACATATCCTGTGGACACAGCGCAACAATTTCCGATGGCTTTTTACCAACACATTCTGGTGCAGTAAAGTTTTCACCACATCTATCGCGCAAACATGCATCAACGTCATTTTGACAGAACTGCGTGCGCAAATACCCCAATTTACTGTTTACCACCGTTTTGATTCCCGGAATAATTTCTTCACATTCATCAATAATCGGACACACCCCTGCGGCAACATTCACATCTGTCAAACATGCCGAATCCGTAGTTGCAGAACAACCATCTTCCAAGCAAACCTGAATCTGAGCCAAACATGTCTGACGACGATATTTATCAGCATATTTTGCCGCGTCAACCAATATCGCTTCTGATTCCGCTTCCCAATCTTTCAAAACATAATCACGCGATGCCATACATTGATCCAAAACGTTTTCACAGGCCAACGCACGACGTCCCAACAATTCAGCATCTAAACAGTTTTCAAAATTCGCACCACATCCACCCTTGTCTGCAATACAAGAACGATACGCCAACAAACATTCACCACGATTATATTTATTTGTTGTATCCAACATTTCCAAACGCGCCTGACGAACTGCCGCTTCGGCCGTACGCTTATTTGCCTGAACATTAATTTTTTGTTCGTTCAAGTAAGAACTAAATGATTTACAATCTGCAACAACTTGACGCGAATACAACATTTCTTCCATTTCCGCCTTGTCGCCACATGCCGCCAATTCCGATTCGCAAAATTCCGCCGCCATTTCATACAAACCATCACCAATATCAGCATCAGAATCCAGCGCATCTTCATCATCAGATGAACCACCATACAACCATTGCGAAAAACTGATACCTGATGCACGCGAACTTTTCTTGGCCGCTTCACTTTCACCGAACACCAATCTAGCCTTGGCCCCTAAACGTTCACGTTCAACACCTTCGGTATATAATTTATCTGCTTCGTCTTGAATCTTTTGTATTTCCTGAATCAATTCCTTAGACTTGTTTATATTCGACGAACAGGCACAACGATAACCTTCGGATTCATCTAACAAACAAAATTCGTCCATACACGCACGATACGCCTCTCGGCAATCCTTGGACGCCACAGTTTTCTTTTCTTCTTTTTCTATTTCTTCCACAGGCTTTTCTACAACATCCACATCATCAACAACATCTAAATCTTCTGCAGATTCAACATCATCATCTTCAACAACATCAAACAATTCGTCTTGTACATCATCGCTTGTCTTTTTGGCAACAGACGCCTTAACATCACCAGTTGACTTTGACATATTTGGCATACGCGCCCCTGCTGCCGACACACGTTGCACACCAACACGCGCCATTTCATCACGCGATGCAGCAACTGCCATCATAGGCAACAAGACAAGCAACATTGAAAAATATTTAATTTTCATATAATCCCCCCATATATCTTATCGCACATTTTATCAAATCTTTCACATTCACACAAGAAATAAAAATAAAAATAAAAATAAAAAACTTGCGTTTTTATTTGTCAACCAATATCATTATAAGCAACAATAAAACAAACCAAGGGAATAAATATATGGCAAAAGACGACGTTATCGTTTTCAACGGAACCGTTGAAGACAAATTACCAAACACAATGTTTCGTGTTAAATTAGAAAACGGACATGAAATATTGGCAACTGTCTGTGGCAAAATGCGCAAAAACCGTATATGGGTCAATGTTGGCGAACACGTACGCGTGGAAATGACCCCATACGATTTGGACAAAGGACGCATCACATTTGTTGACCGAAATAGACCCACAAACGAAGGCCAAAACTAAACTAATTTAATCCCGCACATTCGGGATTTTTTTTATTTATTTTTTCTGTACCCTGCCACATATTTTTGATATAATAGGACACATATTATAAGCAAGGATGAAAAAGATACTTTATCTTATTGGGGCGATATTCGTCAGTGTTGGCATTGCCAACGCTGCTGAACGCAGTGTAAACGCACCAACCCGACCTATGAACACAGAAAAGAACATCCGCACACAAACCCAAAACACAATAAACAAAAGCATAACAGCACGAACAACCACAACACAAAATAATACAAAAAAATCACGTGTAACATCACGAACATCTGGAACAAACATAATTTCACGCACACCAAATGCGACATCTCGTAATACCACAAACACATCTAAACGCACACAGATTAATACAACATCTGCACGCAGCACCACAACACCAAAGCGCGCGACCAGCAACACAAACATATCACGCACAGCGTCACGTCCCGCACGCGCCGCCACTTCTGCCATCGGAATGCAATCAAATACATTTGACGCGCAATACCATGCATGCCGCGAAGCATACTTTACATGCATGGACCAATTTTGCGGCACAGCCAATGACACATATCGCAGATGTATCTGTTCATCTAAATTAACTGAAATACAATCACGCGAACGCGCATTATCACAGACGTCCGAACAATTACAAGACTTCAAAGATTTAAACCTTTATGTTATCGACAAGTCCGCCCAAGAAGTTGGCGCAATGTTATCGGCCACAATTGGCGAAACAACACAAGCCAACGCCAAAGATAAATCCGATAGCGCCAAACAACTATCTGGCATCAGCGCGGTTTTATCAAAGACCAAATCAGAATCCCTATCAACCCAAGGCACACTGGACATCGCAGGTGACATAAATGCTGTATGGGCAACAACAGACCTTACCGGTGGCACAAACATTGCGAATTTAACTGGTGAAGCATTATATAATGCTGTTCACGCACAATGTTCTGAAATGGTCGCTGAACGTTGCCCCAGTGGCGAAATTCAAAATATGGTAACATCGGCATACGGTATGTATATTGAAAACGATTGCGCCCTGATGTTGGGCGCATTGGACAAACAAAAAATCAGCGCCAACAGCACAATACGCGAAACAGAACGTGAAATGCAAAATGCACGCTTGGAAAATTACAACGCTCACAATTCAACATCTATTAACGACTGTATCGCCCAGGTACGCAAAGATATCACTGGCAACAACGCATGCGGTCCAGATTATGTCCATTGCCTTGACATTACCGGTCGTTATCTAAACTATGAAACTGGCGAACCAATCTATAGCGCAAATTTTTATCAGTTAAATTATCAAATATCATTATCGGGCGATGTCTTAACAAACCAAACAAATCGTATGATTATTACACGTTTAAACAACTTGCGCGAATTTGCAAAACGCGGACTGGATACATGTCGCGATGTTGCCGAAGATGTATGGTCTGAATATCTGCGCCAGGCAATCACAGAAATCTACCAGGGTCAACAAGAACGTATTCGTCAGGTAAAGAACGAATGTTTAGATGTTGTTAATGCATGTTACGACGAACAAAATCAATCATTAAAGGATTTTAGTAACACTGACGAACAACTGCTATTGGGTTCACGTCTGGAGTTATCAGAACAAATGTGCCAAGAAAAAATGGACACTTGCAGTAATTTATACGGTGGCGGCACAAACGGTATGGCCGAACTATTAAATACAATGCATGAAATCACCAATCAAAAGATTGCACTAAATTGTCTGGAAACACTGAAATCATATGTATCTGATTTATGCGCCGTCCCCAGTAATGATACATTACATACATATCCATACGCATGTCGTGTTTACGCACCCGGCGATCAAAAATATTCAAACAAACAATGTAATGCAAAATCAACACAGTTATCATCTGGTATCGGCGGCATCGACACTGGCGAACCATATATGTGCCCAGAAATAAAAAAATACACAAGTTGTGCAAAGGGGTACTTTATGGTATATAATGAAGCATTTGATTCAATTCCAAAGATCGGCAATTATTGTGAATCATGTCCTGCAAACTGCGAATGCGCTGGTGGCATATCCGCACCATCTGGCGACAAATGTTCATTCACAATCGCAGCATCATGCGGTGACGATTATATCGGCAGTCTGTACCACATGGTTGCAAAATACGCAACCCAGACATGTGTCCGCCCATCAGAAAACACAAAAGAATTACCCGCAACCGTCGCCCAAGATGTAAACGTCATTATGGACCAGGTTCGCATAGATATGGCAGCTGTATTATCTACAGAATGTGAACGTTTGGACGGAAAATGGTATGACACCGAATGGGTTGACCAAAACGATGACGAGACACATGATTTCAACGCTCAAAAATTAAATAAAACATTTTATTCTGAAACATCTGCTAATACCAGATGGGGTTTTTGTGCAGAAAAAACAAATACGACAACAGAATAAAAATAATCAATTGCCGACGCGAAAAAATTTTGATAAAATAATAAACAAATGAAACAAGAGAGAACCATGAAAAAAATAATTTCCATATCAATATTTATATTACTTGGCACAACCATTACCAACGCTGCAACGTTTACTCCATGGTGGATGCAGCCTACTGTATGTAGATACATTCAAACATCGTGTTATGATAAAATGGGTGTCGGCTATGATAGCGAAGTCTGGGATGCAGGTTCAAACTGTCGTGGCATGAAACTGATTTGTCCAGATGCACTGACAGAAACAGCATCTGAACCACAACCAATCGGCAAAAAAGCATTAAACGACAAAAATTTTGTAAAATCTGATTACGATACAAATTTGTTGAATACTGCCGATGCATGTTATGGCCGCAGAAAAACCAGCGATTCTGGTTCAATGGCGGTTGTTAATGGCAAAGACGTAAAAATATGGTGTCCTGGAATTTTGAATTATGTAAACATTGATATTTTAGAAGAATTGGACAACGGCGAAATTGCCAAAGACAACAAAGAACCAACATGTAAAGAACTGGCAAAATATGGTTACGTCGCAACCGAGAACAACGGATGTTATGGTACAGAATATGACATATCCGAATACTATATCGAATGCGAAGGCAACGACAAATTGCCAGCACGTATTGTCAAATTAAATGGCGCAGACACAGGTTCCGCATCCGACAACACACCACAAACACTGTCTGACGCAAATAAATTAATGGATAAAATGTATTCCATATCTAAACAGCAAAAAGCACAATACTTTAACAAGTAAATAAACTTTTGAATAAAAAAACCGGCATTGCCGGTTTTTTTATTTTGTATTTTGATTCAAAATCTTTTTTATCTCGTCAATACGTGCATGCACTTTATTAACATCCAACTTTGCCGGCATTGCCACAACAACACGAATAACAAACTCTGTAACTGTTTTGCTTTTGCTTAATTTTGTAACAGGCACACGAAAAACATCCGTTTTATATGGATATAAAAATGTACTCTTATATTTTTGGGGATTCAAACCATTACTTTGCATGATATATTTGGCAACCGCTTCATCAAACATGCGTTTAGGAACAAAATACCAATAATCTTTATCATTTGATTCCTTTATAAAAAAACTATTCCCTGCTGCCATATATGCCAAAACATTAACATCAGCATCTGGATTATCACTTGGCGGAACAACCTCATATTTCGGAAGCAAGTTTTGCACATAATCGACCACCATTTTAAATCCATACTTTAAATTCATAAAAAGCCTTCCTTTGTCCACGCACAATGATAATTATTAATTCAATTTCAAACAAGAAAAAAACCGGATTAAAATCCGATTTTTTTTCTTAAATCCCCAATCGATGAGATAATTTCATCATAAATATCGACTCGTCCCCAAATTCATCTGTATGATTTGGGTTTACACGATAAATAAACCCAAATGCACCATCTGTAAATTCGCCAAACTTATGACGATACGCCCCCATAAAACGTAATTCACGATCATCAGGTACCAATCCAACATTATCCACATACATATCATTTACTTTTAATTCAAAACCACCATCCTGCATTTCTATGACTGAATAATCCGCATATGCATACTGCATCGTTCCACTGCGTACCGCCAACGGTGCCGAAACAGACAAATCAAAATGCCCCGCACGCATTCCCAACGCAAATGCATCTGAATAAATATCACTCATACCTAAAACAAAATCCCCATGCACATTGGACATCGTACGCGCAAATGTCGCACGTGCGGTTAAATCAAAATTATCCGACAATCGATACACAGCAGACGTATCAACATATACCGTATTCCCTGCCCCCATATTAATCAATCCATCAGAATATGCCCCCAACAAAGTATTCGTTTCTGCAACATTACCAACCGATGCAACAACACTGAATTTATCAGAATCAAACATTACATTTGATTGCACCCCATGCACCAGCCCTAATTTTGCAGGCATAAACTGGGATGAAATCGTTGGATCATTTTCCAATAATCCTTCATCAGTAATTGCACCTGAAAATGCACGCGCACCAAAAGCCCATTTTCCAAAATTATATTCTATATCAGACACAACCGCATTTGACACCAATGCCAACAAAGGATTCATCATTCCATTAAACCGCGATTGCCCATCTGTTAGATAACGCTGATATGATGCAGAAAAATTCCAATTTCCATCAGCATATCCAACCTTTAAATTATCCAAACCATTTAAATTATCCAGATATGCACGTTCCGACATTGACATTGTGAATTCCAAATCTCCAATCTTTGCAACTTGGTTTGAATTTGTACGTACACGCAAATCACCCAAGACATCCCCCATATACAAAGCGCGTTCATTTGTTCCACCCAGCGCAAATTCATTTTCCCAAACACGTGGCAAAGACAATTTTCCATCAACACTGGTTAAAACATCATAAAACGGTGCACGTATCGTTGCACCACGCAAATTCAATACCGCCGACGGTTTAAACATAGTATTTGTTGCGGCACGCCAATATGCATTTTTACCATCTGTTGATACAATATCATTTCCGTTATAATAGTAAATTGTCGTACCCGGCTTTGTTGCACGTTCCAAGTTAATCAAGCCATACCCATAAACCTGTGCAAAGACATCTAAATAATCCGCCCCATTATCAACCAACGCTTGGTATTCTTGTGGCAACCAATACATTGATTTCAAATGCCCCGTCAAAGAATCAACAGTCAATGGTTCGCCATCTGTCGCGGTACCCAACCACGGACCATCTGCCGTCAATGCCAACAGTGCGAACAATTGTGCATTATTCAGATATGAAAACGCAGATTTTACCACACCAACTGCACCTGCGGCACTGGACACTGCCAATTCATCTGTTTGTCCCGCTGCGGCAAAGCACCATGGGTCGATATTTCCAACACCTGTTCCGGCCAATCCGCACACACGTCCTTTATAGAATTTATCATCTGCAGAATCATCTGGGGTACCATTATCATCTACCCACTGTGAAATCGCAATTTGATTTTTCTGGGAATACCCCGATACAGATGTCGCACCTGTTGTACCATTAATCGTTCCCACCGGCACCACCGACATAAAGAAGTGTTCTGTATTATCATATGCCAATGGCACCGCATTTTCAAAAGTTGCCGACAATGTACGCCCCGAATAATTACTATCTGTTTCAAAGCCCCCTGTGGAAAAGATTACCAACGGTCTATATGTTGCGCCCAAATTTCCGAACAAACTATTTGCATCAACACTTGGTTTATAATCGGTTTCAGTAACATCATAATATTTATCCACCAATTTTCCGAATCCTATCTGCTTTGCATCTTTATTACCAAACGCCATAACATCTTCTATTAATTCCACATTTGATGCATACAGTGGTGATATTACAGAAGAATTTGCGATTACATCAACCTTGGAACGACCGGCAACATCATTCAAAGACAACGCCATCGCATTCAGCAACCCCTTGTAATTCATATAATCAATCGGGCCCAATTCATATGTCAGCGTCAAATTACCATCACGCATTGAATACGCCTGATTAACATCACCACCGGCGTTATTCGCAATATACAAATACCCATTTGTTCCAATATAACCATCATAGGTATCTGAACCATCTGTGGCAACAAAGGCATTTCCATTCATTGTTACATCTAACGTTTTTCCGAACAAAGTAATTTGATTCAAAACGCCATCTGTTGTTTCTTGATATTCACCATTATTAACCGTCTGGGCTGCAAGCATACCCATACCATTTCCCGTACGATAAATTGTCATTTGACCATTTGGCATAAATCCGACATAGTCTGCCACTTCATATCCGGAAACGTCGCCACCAACAACCTTGGCGATTTTATTATCAGTTGTATCCGCATATGGATTATTAATTACAGTTCCCCAATTTGCGATATCAAAGTTTGTCAAAAAGGCACCATCGGCTTCGACTGTTGAATCGTCTAATATCGCTGTTTTATCTGCACCTTCAATAATCTGGTTATTGTAATACTTGCTGGAAATAGTTGTTTGTCCTGCGGGATTTACCGCTGAATTTGCGTTTAATGTTGTCCACAACAGCAATTTATCATCCAGTGAATTTTTACTTGCGCTAAATTCATCTGCTGGCTTATTTGCGGCATTTATCCCATCTTCCGTAACCAGTGCAACATTAACCGGCCGTCCACCTTGGACCAAATAATCACCAAACTTTATACCGGCCAAATCTAATGGTGCCAATGTTTGTGAATTACGCAAAGTCTGCATCCCCGTATATCCACGTGCCAATGGCGAATACCCATGCATCATCAACAAATAATTCTGTCCGTCAACATCTGTCATAAAATTGAAATTTTTCGCCAAAATTGCTTCTTTATCACTAGGGCTAAATGCATCTAAATTCGCGACATAGTTTTGACTTTCTAATTCTGCAGTTGGCATTGCTGGACCATACGGCAACGCGGCCAGTGCGGCACTGGCCCCACTATCGCCCCCAGAATCAGGATTATTATCCGGTCGATTTCCACCACTGCCCCCGGCGTCATTGTCATTACCCGGATCAAACACATCTGTCAGCAACAACAGCCCACCTACAACAACGGCGGCACCCCCCGCCGCCAATGATACGCTTTGGACAGTTGACAGTCCACTGAACAATCCGCCCCCACCTTTGGGTTTATTTTTGCTATTATATTTTTTTATCTGCCTATCACATTTTGACGCATCTGCACCATACATCTGCAAGATTTGTGCGGCACGCACGTCATTGTTCATCAGTGCAGTACAAACAATCGACAATCCCGTTGAATCTACAAAATTAACATCTGCACCAGCATTAACCAAACTCTGCACCTGTTGCACATCAGCATTTTTTGCCGCCGCCAACAATTGTGCCGCCACCATAAAATCATTTGATGCCCCCAACGCCACACATGGCGACAAGAACAACATAAACAAACAGATTTTTATAAACTTCATAAATATTCTCTCTTTTACTTATAAAATAATATCACAACATCAATTTACCTGTCCAGATAAAAAATCACATTCACAATAAAGTTTTTTATTTTGCAAACAAAATCAAAATTTGATATAATTCCCCCAAGAGAGAAAATGAAAAAACACATATTATTTTTTATACCTGCAATGGTATTGGGTGTTGGGGCAAACGCTGCAACAACCTGTTCACGCGCAAATTTAACCCGTTGCTTGGATTCTGCGTGTGCGATTAACGTATCATCGAATCCTGCGGCACGCTGTCAGTATTGCGGCACATCGAATGCGGGCACCCCCCCGTCATCCAAGAACGCAATGCGCAGTGTATCTGTGGGCACATCTGCGAAATATAACATTTCGGACAAGGATTTAAAAAAGGCCCCAACGGATCCTGGCGAACGTTACGCATGGGCAACATCCCAATGCATCAAAAAGGTTGCGGGGTGCAGTGCTGATGACGTAACCGATGTTTATGATTCGTTAATTGAACAATCGTGCAAGGCGGCGGGGATATCATCACAAATGGCCAATTCACAAAAGAAAGCGGCCAAGAAAAAATCTGAAAACGCATGCGAATCTGAAATTAAAAAGTGTTTAATTGCGGACAAACATTGTACATCCGATTATCGTGAATGCGAAACGGATTCTCAATTTGACAAATACTTTTCTGCATGCAGTGTTGATGCCGCGGGCTGTGACGATTACGTATCAAAAATCCGTAAAAAGTTAATTGGCGAACGCGACAATGCGATAAAAAATGCCGACAAAATGCTAACATCAATTGTTGAAAACTATCAATCGGCACGTGATGCAAAAATAAAAACAATCAAAGAAGATTGCGCAGACAAAACATCGTTTGATGATTGTGTTGCGACGGTGTGTCAAAACAACATGCACAACAAATGCGACACCGGATATGCTGACGAAAAGTCGATGGCGATTCAGTTATGCAAATTCCATGAAATTGCATGTGCAACAATTGATTAAAATGTTTTAACAAAGATTGGGACAAAGCACTATGAATAAAATACTAATTGGACTATTTTTAACCGCATTTACATTTGTGGCAAACGCGGCGACGATTGAAAATAAAACGTCCCAGTTTGATGAAATATTAACCGACATCAGTGATGCCAGTGCAGATACCGCAAAAAACGCCTTGGCAGAACAAGTTCGCGCCCAACGCGCGGCATTGGATGCGGCATCGGATTCAGACGCAATGTCGAAACGTTCCACAACAACATCGGGTGGCAATTCATGCGACAAGAACCTGCGTGCATGCATGCAAGAAAAATGTGGCAAAGACTATTCAAAATGTGCGGGTGACACCGACACCCTATGGGGGACAAAAATGGAATCATGCCGTCGCAATGTAACATGTACCGGCGAAGAATATAAATTGTTTACCACTGAAATCAAGGCCGACCGCGACATGAACACCAAATTGGCATCATACAACGCAATAATTGACTGCGGCAACAAATATAACGATTGTATTATTACCGAATGTGGGCCGAAATTTAACAAATGTCTAGGCAAAGCGGCGGGTGATACCGCAATCAGCAAATGTGAAAAAATTGCAAAATCATGCACCGAACAAGACAGTGGTCTGGCATCACGTACAATGAACGTATTTGGCACATTACGCGGCAATGCCGAAAAACAGGTTCAACGCGACCAAGAACGCCTATACGAATTACGTGAAAAGATGTCATCTGTATGTTCACGTTTGGGTGCGATGTTGGACGAACGTTCATTTGATTGTGTGTACAGTGTGAATTTCTATGCCGATTCTGGCAGCACACTTTATGCATCCAAAAAGGCATATGCCGGTTCCACATTCAGTTGTAATCAAAACTGGTTTGGCATCGACATTACGACATTCAAAGAAAACGCATATCGCCTGACCCAGGAACAAACATCTGCATCATCTGCAATGATGGGTGCGGGATTGGGTGTTGGTGCGGGCGCATTAACATCGGGTGCATTGGATCGTGCAATGGATCGTGCCAAGGCAGACCGCGCATTAAATTCAGAATTATGCGAATCCACAGGTGGCAAATGGAACAAAACAACAAACCTGTGTAATTGTGGCAAGGATTCAAAATACGACGACGAAGCCGGCTGTGTTGATAAAGATGACGATGACGAAGAAGCCGATGAAGAACTGCCATTTGATTTACCAGAAGGCGTAACGCTAGATGACCTAAAAAACATGGACGACAGCGAACTAGATGCTCTCGCTAAAAAATACGGAATCAAAGATTCTGTTAAAAACATGATAAAAAAAAGAATTAAAAAAGAAAAAAATAAAAAAGAGAAAAAAGAAAAAAACAAAAAAGATAAAAAAACTAACGCAATTGGTGTCACAATAGACAGTGTAAGTCAAACAGAATAACTAAACGATAAAATCATGATTAAAAAAATTTCATTATCTTTGGCAATAATTTTGGGAATAAATTCATTCTATGCCCTGCCCACTACAGCCATCGCTTTTGATTTTGCGGCCCAAGGTACCGGCGACAATGCCGCAATACCATATTTAAAAACAGAAGAAGAACCAAACCCAATCGAAACAAAAATATCTGGTGTTGACGTAAAAAAAACACAACCCGCACAACTAACTAAAAAAGAAAATAAAGAACTTGCCCAAGCCGAATTTGACCGCGCAGCCAACGAATATCAACAAGCACGTCAACAAAAAGAAAAACAAGCACAATCCGAACGCATGCGCGAATGGGCAGAACATTGTTTTGAATCTGGTGGCAAATGGAACACAGGCACACAAAAATGTGATTGCCCACGCGAATACAAAAACGATTTATTTGGTGGCTGTGAAAAAGGCGAAAAAATATTGTCTTGTGAAGATGCTGGTGGTGAATGGAATTCAAAAAACAAATGTGTATTCGCATCTGTTACCGGCACACTGCGCGACCAAGAAAATGCGGCCCTAGGAAACGCAACAATTAAATATAATGGTAAAACTGATGCAACCAATCACGATGGCAGTTTTAACTTAAAAAACATTGAACAAGGAACAACCATAACTTTTCAGTGGAATAAAAACAGTACAAAGAAAGTAACTGTAACTCAGGCAAATCTGGGTACTATTACGCTGCATAATTCTGATGTTGATACAGAAAAAACAAAAGAAAATAACGAAAAATTAAAAGCAGCCTGCGAAAAGACTTCTTTTGGCACATGGAAAAACGGCAAATGTAATTGTAAATCTGGATATGAATTAACATCTGGTGGAACATGTGTCATGAATGACAAAACATCACAAGAATCAGAAGAATGGGCCACAAATATGGAAGAATGTGAAGATGCCGGTGGTGAATGGAATTCGAATAAAAATAAATGCGTAATTAAATCCAAAGATACTAAAGAAAAATTAAATACAAACACACTAAAAAAATCATGCAAACAATCTGGTGGCACTTGGTTATCAAGTAACATATGTGACTGCGGTTCTGACAAAACATTGAACAAAACCAACAACGAATGCGAAACACGATCTGAAATTATTGAACTTTGCGAAGAAAATGGCAAATGGGATTCTAAAACAGAAAAATGCAAATGTAATGACAAAGACGCCAGTTTTGATAAATATAAAGACGGATGTGTAAAAACATCCGACGCATATAAAGAAGCAACCGCTGCACTGGAAAAATTAAAACAGGCATTGATTACCAAACTGGAACAGTTGGCACAACAACAATAAAATGGGCAACAGATGAAAAAATTTTTATGTACATGTTTAATATCCTTAATTTCTGTAACTGCATTTGCAGATATTGACATATCGTCATTCATAAAAAAAATAAATGACGCAACCACTGCCGAAGATGCTATCGCCGCTTTTAACCAAGGTGCAGAACACATAAAAAAGACAAAAGAATTAAACGAATCAGAACAACAGAAAATTCAAGAAGAAGCAGAAGAAATAAGCAAAAAGGCAGAAAAAGAAACGCAAACAGAAAAGGAAGAAAAAGAATCAGAAGACAAATCAGAAAACCAAGAAAACAAACCAAAACCAGAAAAAAAATTATCTGATGCGGATCAACAAAAAAAGATAGACGAACTGCGCGACAACGCGGACGCAATGCACGAACGCGAAAATTCCACCGCGAACAAAATGTTGGGTGGTGCGGCCATGGCAACAATGGGCATATCGGGCATGGAAATGGCATCTGCAATGTCTGAAAAGAAAGCAATGGCGGACGCCGAATTGGATATGACGGCATATCTGGCCACATTTGTTTGTGATTACGGCGCGGGCCGTAATATCAAGGGTGGCGAAGTTGATATTGAATTACCAACATCCCCCGAATTGGCCACAATAAAGGCCGAATATATCGCATTGGCAACCGATTTAAAAGAACGCAAGGCAGCATTGGACATGCAACCCGGCATCGAAAGCGAACTGATTTTGGACGCGGCAACAACGGGCCTATATGACAATGAATCACTGGGCAAAACGGACGGCGTTTACACATCTGTATCGCGCGCATTATTGGATGAAAATGGTGCCGACGCCGCCGAATGGAACGCGGAAAAAGAACGTCTTGATAAAAAGATAAAGAACAGCGCAACCGCACTGGCCGTTGGCGCGGTGGCATCGGTTGCCGGTAACGCCATTATCAATGCCAAGGCACCAAAAGAACAATCCGACAAAATCAATAAAAAATACGAAAAACTGAAACAAGCCGCCAAAGAAATTGACGAATTACCCAATAAACAATGTTCTGAATTTAAGGACACAGACGGTGACGGTACATATCCAAATTGCACATGCGAGGATGAAAAGGAACGTTTCTTTGCTGAAAATGGCTGTGTCGCATGCAACAATGGCGAAGTTTATAACGAACACAACGAATGTGTTGTCGAACCAGAACAAAAAGAATGCGAACTTAATGGTGACGTTGTTGATAGGTCCGAATGCAAATGTGTAACTAATGCAACAGAGTCACAAAATATTTGCGAATGTAATAACGGGTATAAACCGGTAAACGGCCAATGCGTATTGGATTGTGAATTATCGGGATTAACCCAAAAAGATATATGCGAATGTGTTGATAACGCAACAGCAAATAACAAAAAACAATGCGTATGTGACGACGGATATAACGACACCCCAACCCCTGGGCAATGCACCAAAATAACCGCACAAGCCCCAAAAACAATTAATTTATCAACCGACAAAGCCTTTGCATCGGGCAGTGCCGACTTCGATGACGATGCAAATAAAATAATTACACAAATAACCCAACAAATGGGCACCGACCCAGATAAAGACAACACATGTATAAAAATAGTCGGCTATTCAGACCGCGTACCATTGAGTCCAAAAACAAAAAAGCAATTCACAAACAACGCAGGTTTATCTTTGGCACGCGCCGACAGTGTAAAGGAAATATTTACAGACAACGGCTGGCCAACAAACAACATCCATATCGAAGGTAAAGGCGACACCGAATGCCAGGCACCAGCACACAAAAATGCCGCCGACCCCGCATGTCGTCGTGTGGAAATTACCATTGAATCTGGCGCATGTAGTACTACACAATCATAAAAATCCCCATCATGGGGATTTTTTTACCCCGCCCCTTGTAATTCCACCCTTGTCATTGCGAGCGCAGCGTGGCAATCCAGTAATCAGCCACATCATCTGGATTGCGTCGGTCGTTACACTCCCATCGCAATGACAAAAGAAAAATATTTTATCCCATCCTTTGTCATTGCGAGCGAAGCGTGGCAATCCAGTCATTCCTTTGTCATTGCGAGAGTAGCGCGGCAATCCAGTCATTCCCTTGTCATTGCGAGCGAAGCGCGGCAATCCAGTAATCAGCCACATCATCTGGATTGCGTCGGTCGTTCACACTCCCATCGCAATGACAAAGAAAAAATACATTATACCCCACCCCTTGTCATTGCGAGCGTAGCGCGGCAATCCAGTAATCAACCACATCATCTGGATTGCGTCGGTCGTTACACTCGCATCGCAATGACAAAAGAAAAATGTTTTGTCCCACCATTTGTCATTGCGAACGCAGCGCGACAATCCAGTAATCAGCCACATCATCTGGATTGCGTCGGTCGTTACACTCCCATCGCAATGACAAAGAAAAAATACATTATACCCCACCCCTTGTCATTGCGAACGTAGCGCGGCAATCCAGTAATCAGCATATACATCATCTGGATTGCGTCGGTCGTTACACTCCCATCGCAATGACAAAAGAAAAATGTTTTGTCCCACCATTTGTCATTGCGAGTGCATCGTGGCAATCCAGTCATTCCTTTGTCATTGCGAGCGTAGCGCGACAATCCAGTAATCAGCCACATCATCTGGATTGCGTCGGTCGTTACACTCCCATCGCAATGACAAAGAAAAAATACATTATACCCCACCCCTTGTCATTGCGAACGTAGCGCGGCAATCCAGTCATTCCCTTGTCATTGCGAGCGTAGCGCGGCAATCCAGAAAAAAATCCCGCGGTTGCGGGATTTTTCTGTCTAGAATTGAACGTCTACACAGTTTTCAACAGGGTCTGCCCATGTTTGACAATATTTGTTGCCAAATACAGGATTCTTTGTTTTCGAACACTGTTGTGTTGTTGTACAACGTCTGCATACCAGGGTATCCCATGTAAATGTTGATGTAATGGTGCTTTTATTGTTCCATTGGTTGACTTGCTTGGATCCAAATAATTGTTTTTCAGATCTGTCGCTTTGGCTGTTAATTGTCAATCCTTCTTCGCCATTTGCTTTTTCTTTACCTGCGTTACCCGCTAATCCAATCGTACCGATTGCCGCAGCACCCGCAATAACTGCACCAGTTGCAACGGCTGCAGTGCTAACAGAAGTGGAGACCCCAGCGATGGTCCCTAGTTCGATAATGCCACTCATTCCGCCTGTAAATGGTATTGCTGCTACTGCGCCAGCAATTGCAACAGCTGTAAGTATTTTACCAAATGGATGTTTGGGTGGGTTGGCGCTTCGTGGCAAAGCGGAACCTTCTGCAAAGTCCACACATGCAATACGTGCATATTCACGACGTGCATCCAATCCGTTTTCGCCCTCAATTTTCGCCATACGTTCGCCGATTTTTGCATAATCTTGCATCATCTTGTCATTCAGTTCGTCATACTTTTCATAATAGTTTGCTTTGGCTTTGGACAAGGCGGCATTGGCAATTATCAAACGCATTTGCTTGGTCAATTCTGGGAATCGTGCGCCACCATCTGATTTATCGCCAATCTTGCCACGCGTTGACGTTGTATTCCCATCTTCGTCCGTTGTAATTTTCTTCATGCCTTGAACTTCACGTCCGGTCATACAATATTGAACCGTTGGGTCTGCTTCGATTGCATTAATCGCCATATCAATACTGGATTGTAATCCTGCAATTTCAGATATAACTTTTTGCTTTTGTTTTTCAGACATATCACTGACGTCGATTTTCTTAAGATATTCTTCGACACCTTCTAAACGTCCATTTTCATCAAAATCGATACTTTCCCAATATATTGTACCGTCCAACACGCCTGCGAATGCTTTTATTTTGGCAGGATTCAGTTCAGCATTTGTCGAATTTGTATCGCGCCCCAATTCGTCATCACGAATTTGTGATATATCGGTACGACAATTATTATAATCGATATCCAATGAATTATTGCTGGCACGATATTCACAGATTTTATATTCCAATGATCTTGTACCGACTCCGTCTTGGACCGCCAAACCATTACAGTTTTCTGTGTCACCACATACTTTTATCATAGCTTCTTCTGCAGCTTTTTGACATTGGACCATAAAGTTATTGTCAATATTCAGCATAATCCCTTGGACGAGTCTTGACAATTCATCATATACCGCATCGCCAGTAATATCTTTGTCGCCATATTTATGTTGGCATCCAGTCAATTTATCATATGGGCACATTCTGATAATAGCATCTGTATCCAAACCGATACAATTTTTATAATCTTCGCCACATCTGTCGTCAGCGATTAAGCAGTCTTTGACTTCCTTGGTACAAGAATCGACACGCATTGCGGCAAGTCTGGCCAACAC
>JAZTWA010000026.1:0-41992 GCA_045635585.1 Candidatus Enterousia sp. | reverse complement strand
GGCGGCGGTTGTGTCCCCTGCCCGTTGTGTGTGTTCAGGAAATGCCGTACGATTCAAAATGCCCGCAGCGGTCAGTTTGCGTGAAATCATATCTGCGGGACGGCCCGAATGACCGCGTAATGAAATTCCTTCGGAAACAATGATGATGCCATAATCTGTTTCGGATTTTTTTATATGTGATACCAGTGCATCTATATCAAATTTTATTTCGGGAATTAATATTGCGGATGCGCCCGATGCAATTCCGGCATTTAATGCCAAATTTCCACAGTCGCGCCCCATGGATTGAACCACAAACCAGCGGTGATGACTGCGTGCGGTTAACATTAATTGGTCGCAATATGTGGTTAATTGTTGGACAGCCGTATCAAAGCCGATTGTGCGTTCGGTTAATGGTATGTCCATATCGATTGTTTTTGGAATACATACCAACTGAACATCGCGATATATTTCACGATTGGCCCATGCTAAAGACAAACTGCCGTTGCCACCAATTAATATCAATGCATCCAGATTCAATTCGCATAAAGATTTATACAATTGTTTATTAAATTTTTGGATTTTTCCGCATTCGGCCGCGGTTTCAAAATTTAATGCGTTTGCACGTCCGTTGTGCAAAAAGCTGCCTGCAAGGCGTGCGTTTTCAATCGGAATCATTAAATCATTTAGTTTTATTGCTGCGGGTGGTGTTGCATAAAGTCCATCTGTGCCATCCAGTATCCCCCAAGTTTCCCATCCGCGTAATGTGGCGCCATGTACGATACGCTGAATCGCGGTATTCAGACCACTGCAATCGCCGCCCGTTGTCATAATTCCAATTTTTTTCATCTTTTTCCGTCCTTTTGCGGATATTATATCATAAACACGTTGACAAAGAAATATTATTTGCAATAATTTGTCTAGTTTATAAATAAAACACGAATTTTCAGGAGAATTTGGTATGTCTAGTAATGTAAATATGGGAAAAACAAAACGTTCAACAGACGATTTGATTAATGATGCGATTGCGCAACAAAATGATTGGTTGGAAAATCGTCGTGAATATACACGTGGCTTTTTGAATAAATTGAATTTGTTTGCGTGTAAACGTGATGGTACCAGACCTGAAAAAAAAGATAAAAAAAAGACAGAAAAAAATACTAAAAGTCAATGTTCTGTGTTGCGTGCGTATTGGTTCCCTGTTTTGTGTGCTTTTATCGTTATATTTGTTGCGATTTGGGTTGCATTTGTTCGTGGGACGACGCCATCGCGTATTACGATTGTGCCAAATATACCAGAACCTGTGATTAAACCTGTGCGTAAGATAAATGTACCAGAATTTGATATTGTTCGTATTGATAAGTCTGGAAATATTGTTATCGCAGGTCGTTGGTTGCCAAACCAAAATGTTTCAATTATGTCTAATGGAAAGGTTGTTGCCACACAACGTACTGATAATCGTGGTGAATTTGTTTATACATCATCACATGCATGGAATGCGGGTAATTACACAATTGCGTTGTTAGGTGATGAGCCAGAAGTGAAGTCTGCGGATAAAGTGTTTGTTTATGTGTCTGACCAAGGGGCGGATAATTCTGTTTCTTTGTTGATGACAAAAGATGGTAGTACATTGTTGCAGATGCCGACAATTTTGCATGATGGTGATTTAGATGTACGCAAGATTGATTATTTGTCAAATGGCCGTATTGTTGTAACGGGTGACGCGATGCCACGATTGCGTGTGTCGTTAACGTTAAATGGACAATATTTGGGCTTTGCGCGTGTGTCTGATTATAAACATTTTGGATTGGGTGCAGATGTGGGTGAATTACAATCAGGTCAAGATTATGAATTGGTTGTTCGTTTGCATGATGGTGATGGGCGTACAATTGCAAATGTAACACATAATTTTGTTATGCCAGAAATGACCGGTGATGATGATACATATTATACTGTGCGTCGTGGGGATTGTTTGTGGATTATTGCGCGTAACTTTTTGCGTCGTGGTATTTTGTTCAGTATAATTGCAGAACGTAACAATATAAAAAATCCGGATTTAATTTATCCAGAACAAAAATTAAATATTCCAGTAGATTCAGTAAAATAACAGTTAAGTTTAAGAAATGAAATCAGGCGATATTACAGCAATTTTAAATTCTTTGGCGCGTCAGGAAAAGGCGTTAACACCCAAACAATTAAAAAAGGTGTATGCCCTTTTGATTGCTAGTGGACATTATCCAATATGTCCATGGTGCAAAGAATATATTTATAATATAAATGATTTTACTTGGGATCATATTGTGCCGCGTTCAAAGGGTGGTTCAAACGATTTATCGAATTTACAGCCGATGCATAAAGAATGTAATAATGCCAAAAAGGAAAATTTGTTATATGAAGAAGAGTATTCGTATGATATTTTTTCTGAATTGAATCGTATTGGACAAGCGTGTCGTGTTAAGTCGCCAAAATCAAAAGCGTCTGATGATGTAAATAAAAAAGAAAAGTACAATAATAATAAACGTCGTTCCGGTGGACGCAGTCGGTAAAATTTCCAAATATAAAAAATACTTGCGTTTGACAAAAAAAGTTTGTATAATGTCAAGGCAAATCCCAAAGATTGCCATTATTATATAGCCAGATGCGGTATGCATTGGTACACCATCCGATAAGTTTTTATCCTTGGTGTGGGTTTTCTTGTGTGGGTAATGCGTAAGGTAATATAAAGTTATTTAAGGAGCAAAAGTTATGGCAACAGTTATCAGATTGGCACGTTACGGGGCAAAAAAACGTCCATATTACCATATCGTCGTTACAGATTCTCGTAATGCACGTAATTCAGGTAATGTTTTGGAAGTTGTTGGTAAATATGACCCAATGCAAGCAAAAGATAGCGATAAACGTGTCGTCTTGAAAATCGATGAAGTAAAAGCATGGTTGGGCAAAGGTGCAAAACCATCTGATCGTGTGTACAAATTCTTGGCAAATGCTGGATTGGTTGCAAAGAAAGCGGTGCCTGTACAGACGAAAAGACATCTGCAATCAGAAAAAACGCTGATGAAGATTAAAGACAAGGCTGACAAATTGGCGAAAATCGCTGAAGAAAAAGCCGCCGCCAAGGCAGCCGCAGAAGCGCCGGCCGAAGAAGCCCCAGCAGCAGAAGTTGCAGAATAAAAAAACTTTTTGCTTTTTTGGCTGGTCTGGGGGGGGAGAAGAACCCAGACCAGTTTTTTTATGAAAAGGCAAAAATCAGATTAACAAATAAAACAAGAGGTAAAAATATGACTTTTAAATGTCCGTATAATGCATCTGTTGAATGTAATGCATTTTATGTAAATGAAGAATTGCAACGTCAGGTAGAACAAAAGTTCAAAGAAGGCGCAAAAAAAGTAGTTATTAAAATGGGCGGTGCAGCTAAAATTTGTTCTGCGACTGCTGAATTGTGCGCACGTTGCAAGCAAAGATAATTTGATATGATGAAAACAGTTACTGATTTTAATCTGCAAACAAATTGTCATATAGATGGCAAGTTGTGTGAACATAAAGTTCAAAGATTAGAAGAATGGAAACAGTTTGTTAAAAAATGTGCTGTTGATGAAGAAAGCAGAACATTTTATATGTCGGCGGATATGTTCCATGGGTGTCCGATACCCAATATGGAATGTATCAGACGCGACAAATGTTTGACGTGTATGAAACGCGTTAAATCGGGAAAGATTAAATGACGGATACAAAAAATCGTATCTTGGTCGGAAAAATTGTTGCACCACAGGGAATTCGTGGAGAGGTGCGTGTACAAACATTTACTGAAAATCCATCAGATTTTCGGTCTTTAGAGATTTTAAGTTCAAAATTCAATTCATCAGATTTTCGCTTTGTTCGCTTGTTAAATCCAACATCCAGTGTGATTATTGCAAAAATAAATGGCGTTGATGATAGAAGTGCTGCAGAACAATTACGTGGAACAGAATTGTTTATTGAACGTGATAAATTGCCAAATCTGGCTGATGATGAATATTATCAGGCGGATTTAATTGGTTTTGATGTAATACGTGGCGGTAAAAAAATTGGGGTCGTTGCGTGTTTCCAAAACTTTGGCGCGGGGGATATTATTGAATTAGACAATGGTGACATGGTGTCTTTTGTGGGCGCACATGTTGAAATGAATACACGTATAATCTATATAAAATAAAGAGGTGTAACCATGACAAATAATAAAAATAATATGAAATATACAGTTCCCTATTCTTTTGTTTTGTGTGGGGCATGTTCGGTTATGTTATCATGCAGTAATACAAAAGCAGATTGTCCATTGATTTCTTATATGACAACGGACGGTTTAAAGCAGTATTTAAAGGTTGTTGATGATGTTGCAAAAGATGGTAATGATAGATTTGTAACATTGCGTCCACGTGGAAATGTTAATCAAGTTATGGCTTTGACACCGGCGGTTTTTTCCCAGGCCAAACATATTTGTGAACAGTGCAGAATAAAAAGCACAATTGAAAATCAAAAATAATAATGCATTTTAATATATTGACTATTTTTCCAGAAATGTTCCCAGGTACGCTGTCGGGCGGTGTTGTCGGGCGTGCGTGGGAACGTGGAATTTGGTCGTATGATGCAATTAATATTCGTGACTTTGCCATAAATAATTATGGCAGTGTTGATGATACACAATTTGGTGGCGGTGCCGGTATGGTTATGCGCCCAGATTGTTTGGGAAATGCGTTAGATTCAATAAAAAATCGTGGTAAAATTATATATTTTTCCCCACGTGGCCCAACATTGAATCAAAAAATGGTTCGTGAATTTTCGGCGGATAAAGATGCGGTTTATACCCTGCTTTGTGGTCGATATGAAGGAATTGATGAACGTATTATCCAGGAATATGATATAATGGAATTGTCTATTGGCGATTATATACTGTCAGGTGGTGAAATTGCTGCGCAGGTTTTTGTTGACAGTTGTGTTCGCGTGATGGATAATGTTGTGCATGGTGGTGCAGATACCACTGAAAATGAAAGTTTCGAAATCGGGGGGTTGGAATGGCCATTATATACCCGCCCGTCAGTATGGCGTGGACGAAGTGTCCCAGAAGTCCTGCTGTCCGGTCACCATGGCAATATCGAACGGTGGCGGAAACAACAATCGGACGAAATAACCAAAGAACGTCGTCCGGATTTAATAAAGGAAAATGAAAAATGAGCATTATTAAAAAAATCGAAGCAGCCCAAGTTGAAAAATTGATGGGTGATAAAAAAATCCCAAACTTTAAAGCCGGGGATACTGTAAAGGTTCACGTCAAAATTAAAGACGGTGATAAATTCCGTATTCAGGTATTTGAAGGTGTTGTTATCGCACGCGATGGCGGGATGGGTAATAATGGATCCTTTACAGTACGTCGTGAATCATATGGTGTCGGTGTTGAACGTAAGTTCCCATTGTACAGCCCTGCTATCGAAAAGATTGAAAAAATCCGTATCGGTAAAGTACGTCGTGCAAAACTGTTCTTCTTGCGTGGGTTGTCTGGCAAAAAGGCGCGTATCGTCGAAGATTTGTCAGCCGCTTCTGCAGAAAAGGCAGCAAACAAATAAAAAAATCCCCAGTTGGGGATTTTTTTTTTTGAATAATTGTTCTGGTTTGTAATTTGACATTGGGTGGTTGTGAATGTATCATATGTATTATGAAAAAATTAATTGTGTTTTTGTCTTTTTTGCTGCTGCCTGTTGTGGCAGGTGCGTATGTTAATCGTGATGTTGCGGTTGTACGTGTTATGGACAAGGCTGCGGGCAAGGTACATGAAATTGTGGCGCCTGTTGCGCAACTGGTGCGATTTGATAAATTGGGATTAACTGTACGTTCATGTAAGCAGTCTGATCCGTTTGATGCAGAAAATTTTTGGATGTTTGTTGAAATTTCAGAACAAAATCAAGGAAAAATTTTTGGCGGTTGGATGAACCGTAATGAACCAGGTGAAAATCCGTTGCAACACCCAGATTATGATGTTTGGTTGGTTGAATGTAAGTAAATGTTTAAATTGGAGAGATAAAATGGACTTTGTGAAGAAATATTTCAAGATGTTTGTTGGGGTTTCGGTGTTGATTTTGGTATTGGTTGTGTTCTTTTTTGCACAGCGTAGCGGCACATTGGAAACGGGACTGTTGAAAGATTGGCGGGCGGCACCATTGGAACGTCGTATGGCGGCGGCACAGATTTTAATTGGTGCAGGCCAAGATATTGATTTATTGGTTGCGTGTATTGATAAAATGGCGACCTTGCCGGATTCTGCTGAAATGGCGGTGCGTGATGCGGCTTCTTTGTGTCATACAGGGATTCAGTTAAAGGCGAATATATAAATATGCGCGCTATTTTATTATTATTGTTGGCCGGTTGTGTCATGGCAAAGCCATGTGCGACCGGTTTTGAATTTGTCGGTGTTAAATATCAAAATTCACCATTGGGCGAAGCGATTTTGCCTGATGCGGATCCTTTGATACGGGTTGATGCGTTTGATTGTACAACTTTTGTTGAAACGGTTTTGGCAGATTCTAATCTAGAAAAATTAAATTGTATAAGGTATCGTGATGGCAAAGTTGGATTTCTGACCAGAAATCATTTTATTGAATCTGATTGGCTGCAAAATAATGCGGATTTGGTCGAAAATGTCAGTGCAGATTTCGCGCCAACAAAAATTCATACTGTGCAAATCGATAAAGCCAATTGGTTTAAGGTGGTGCATGGTATTGATGCGTATTTTGATGTTCAAATAGTTGATATAGAATATATCCCATATGAATTTGTGTCAGATATACGTGTCGATGAAATGCATGTGGTGTTGTTTGTTGCTGACAATTCAAAAAAACGTGATAAAATTGGGACTGATTTGGCCGTTGTACATATGGGGTTGTTGTTGCCAAATGGTGTGCTGCGTCATGCGTCCAGTGTTAAAAAAATGGTCGTAGATGTGGATTTTATTGAATATACAGATGGTTTGCGTCAAAATGCAGATAATCTGGGGGTTGCAGTGGTGAAAATAAAATGACAGATGATAAATTGATAAAATTAGATATGGGTACGCAAGATACGGATGTTCACAGTGAACACGCGGTATTGTGCTTGGGAATTGAATCTTCTTGTGATGAAACCAGTGCTGCAATTGTGGATAGTGACAGAAATGTTTTGGCGCATATTATTTATTCGCAGATACCAGAACACCAAAAGTATGGTGGTGTGGTGCCTGAATTGGCGGCGCGTGCACATATTTTGGCAATAGATGATGTTATAAAACAAACATTGGTCAAGGCGGGAAAGACAATTGGTGATATTGATATTGTTGCAGCAACGGCGGGACCTGGGCTGATTGGTGGGGTTTTGGTTGGATGGATGGCAGCCACAGGTATTGCACAGTCAGCTGGTAAACCGTTGGTTGCGGTTAATCATTTAGAAGGACATGCGTTGGTGCCACGATTACAGGCAACGTTGGCAGATGGAACAAATGCGCCAAATGGTGTTGAATTTCCATATTTATTAATGTTGGCGTCGGGTGGCCATTGCCAGATTTTGTTGGTTCGTGGTGTTGGTCAATATGAATTGATTGGTCAGACGCTGGATGATAGTGCGGGTGAAGCATTTGACAAGGTGTCAAAGATGCTGGGGTTGGGATATCCGGGTGGACCAATTGTTGATGCGCGTGCAAAGATGGGTGATGGACGACGTTTTGCTTTTCCACGCCCGTTATGTGATAAGCCGGGGTGTGATTTTTCGTTCAGCGGGATAAAAACGGCGGCGCGTACATTCTTGGATAAAGAGAAAATGCCATTGTCAGATGATTTTATCAATGATTTTTGTGCGTCTTTTCAAGTAGCTGTTGTTGATTGTATCGTGAATCGACTGGAAAATGCTTTGAAGGATTCGCGTGTATGTGATGTTGCACCAAAGACATTGGTTGTTGCGGGTGGTGTTGCAAAAAATAGCGCAATTCGCGCCAGTTTGGAAAAGTTGGCACAAAAAAATGGTATGATTTTTGCTGCGCCTTCAATGAATCTTTGTACCGATAATGGTGCGATGATTGCGTGGGCAGGTATTGAAAATTATCGTGTGGGTCGTGTGGTAACATCCCCTATTTCGCCCCGTCCTAGATGGCCACTGACGGAATTATAAATTGTAAAAATATTGTGCTTGTGATATTATTTGGGGTATGAAACCAGAAAAAAAAGATTTTTATCAGGCAGCAACGTCAAAACTGTTGCGTCAATTGGAAAATATGAATTTGTCGCACGCAGATAGATTGCAGGCAAAAAAACTGACGATGTTATTTCGTAATGCGTTTGGCGATAAAGATGTAAAGCAAGCGACATTTGGTCCTGATTTGGGGTATGATATTTCGGTGTTTACTTATGATGCTGATGGGTATTGTAAAGCATCTAGTTTTGCGTTTATGAATGCGATGAATCCAAAAGATTGGCATTTGATGTATATTGATGCTTTGTGGACGTATGGACCACATCATTACTTATTACATGTTCCGTCTGGTCAGGTGTTTGATTTGACAGCGGATCAGTATACACACGTCGGAATTGATGTCCCGTATCGTATGGGACGGCGTGTTGCCTTGGATTCGAAAGAAGCACAAATATCGCAGCGCTTTGTAAAAGCTGTCGCAGATTTTATAAATAGATAAAGTATGGGTGTTAAGTCATGCAAAAACCAGAATCTTTTGTTAATTCTGATGCGGTATTCAGTGTGTCTGATGCGTCAGCGTTGTTAAAAAATGTTGTTGAAACCGCGTTTGCACGTATCAAGATTCGTGGCGAATTGTCCCAGATTACACGTGCAACATCTGGACATATTTATATGACAATAAAAGATTCTGGGGCGGCGATTTCTGTTATTGTTTGGCGCGGAACCCCATTGAATTTTAAGTTGGAAGATGGGTTGGAAGTTATTATAACTGGACGATTTACAACGTACCCTGCCCGCAGTAATTATCAGATTATTGCCAGTGAAATTGAAATGGCGGGAGTCGGCGCGATATTGAAAATGCTTGAAGAGCGCAAACGAAAATTGGCACTCGAAGGCCTTTTTGATGAAAGTCGTAAAAAGCCATTGCCTCGTTTGCCACAGACGATTGGTGTTGTAACCAGTCCGACTGGTGCCGCGTTTCAAGATATTCAAAATCGTTTGCGTGAACGTTTTCCTGTGCGCGTGTTGTTATATCCTGCGACGGTTCAGGGTGCAACGGCGGCGGCTGTAGTGGGGGGGGGAAATGAATATTTTAATCGTATGAATAAAGTTGATGTTATTATTGTTGTGCGTGGCGGTGGTTCGTTGGAAGATTTATTGCCTTTTTCCGAAGAAGTTGTTGTACGTGCTGCTGCGGCCAGTCGGATACCCTTGATTTCGGGTGTGGGACATGAACCGGATTGGATGTTGATTGATTTTGCAGCGGATTATCGCGCGCCGACACCGACTGGTGCCGCCGAAGCGGTTGTGCCAACAAAGTTGGCGTTGTTGCAAGATTTGGAAAATGCATGGGTTCGACTGTCAGGAAACTTTACAACACGATTGATAAGTGCGAAGCAAAGAATTGATATGATAAGTATTAAAAGCCCGAAACAGTTGGTTATGGAACAGATGCAACGTTTGGATGACGTAGGTCGTACATTGGGGATAATTATTGGTGCCAAAATGATGGCGGCGCATCAGAAAATGGATGCAGTTCCGGATTTTTCAAATGTTTTACGTAATCGTATGCAAGTACTGGGTCAAGGAATTGAACATTTGGGCCAAATGTTGGGGTCGCTTAGTTATAAAAGTGTTTTATCGCGCGGGTATGCGATTGTGCGTGATAAAAATGGTGAAATTATCAGTCGTGTTGATGCGGGTGTTCCTGCGACAATTGAATTTTCTGATGGGGTTATTAATGTGTAAAAAAATGCCCAAATGGGCATGTTTTTGTTTTATAGAATATGTCGGCTTTGGTTTGCAAATAAATAAAGCTGCAAGTTCTTGTATTTGCTTAGTGACGGCATGATTTTTCGCTGTAACAAGTATTCTATAAGATCAAAATTAAAACGTATTTTGTCCGTTATGGTCATTTGGTCAAATAAATATTGTGTTGCGCCTTTGGATATTGGTTTGTTGACCAGATATATTTGGCGTGTTCCGTTGATTTTATATGATGCCGCAAGTATAAAATGAAATGTGTTGTTGCTGTTTGGTTTATATATTTTGATTTTTTGACCAAGCTTTAGTGGTTTTGAGTGGCTGGGCAAGGTGAATTCAAGATAGTGTTGGTTGTTTTTGTCGCGTAACTTTATTGTTTGTGCAAAGGTGTTTTCGTGAATTTTTTGATAAACATAATATGTGTGCATGATGTTTTTATCCTTTGATTAATGTTTTTGCCATCGTAATGGATTCTGTCGTGATTTCGGCGCCGCTTATTATACGCGCAATTTCGTTTATTCGGTCGTCGGCACTTATTTCGTGTACAGATGTTGTGGTTTTTTCATTGTGGACGGATTTTGAAATTTTAAAGTGTCGGTCTGCGTAACCTGCAACCTGGGCCGAATGTGTTATCACTAATGCCTGGTTGTTTGCGGCCAAACGGTTCAGGCGTGCCCCAACCGCAGATGCGGTTGCACCACTGATCCCTGTATCGATTTCATCGAATACAAATGAATGTGTGCTGTGGGTGCCGGTTAAAACCACGCGTAATGCCAACATCAGTCGTGCCAGTTCGCCACCAGATGCCGCGCGATGCAGTGGTGCAAATGGTGCGCCGGGGTTGGTTTTTATCATAAATGTTATTTCGTCTGTGCCATGGATAGATGGGGTGCTGTTTGATATTTCAACCATAAAGTCGGCAGACCCAAGTTTTAAATCAGGTAATTCACGTAATAATTGTTCGCGCAATTGTGTTGCTGCGTTTGTTCGTGCGGTGTGCAATTGTGTTGCCGCAGATTCGAATTCTTGATGCAGTTGTTGAACTGTGCTGGTTAATTTTTGTAATTCAGCATCAGAATTGTCGATTATTGCCAATTGTTCTGTCATTTGTGCCAATTTTGCAGGTAATTCGTCGGCCAAAACGCGGTGTTTGCGTGATGCGGCGCGAATTGCGAACAGGCGTTCTTCGATAGAATCCATGTCGGACAAATCGTCGTCTGGTGGTGTTAATGATTGGGTTATTTGCGCTAAATTATCGGCAATTTCGTATAATTGGTCAATTTGTTCTTGGTATGGGTTTGGTTCGCCTTTTATTCGTTCTAATATGTGTGCGACCGAAAATATTTGTGAATCGATTGAATTTCCGCGTGGCGATAATGCTTCGACTGCATCGTTTAATGTTGCGGTGTTTTTTTCTGCATTAATCATCGCAGAACGCTTTGAAGATAATTCTTCTTCTTCGCCGATTTGTGGGTTTAGTTTTTGTAATTCGGCAACGTTATGTTCCAAGAATTCGCGTTCGATGGTGCTGCGTTCGATTAAAAGTTGCAATTCTGTCAGGTGTTTTTGTGCGGAGTTATATTCTTGATATTTTTCTTTAACTTTCTGACGTAACAATTTGTATTCAGTTATATTATTTTCGGCGAACAAATCTAATGTTGGTCGGTGTTCAGACTGGTTTAGCAAGGTGTGGTTGGCAAATTGGCCATGTATTTCAACCAAAGTATCGCCAATTTGTTTTAATGTCTTTATTGATACGGGTGTATCGTTTATCCATGCCCGACTTTTGCCATCTGTGGTCAGTGTGCGACGTAAAATAAGACCGTCTGAACAGTCGATATCAAATTCGGCAAGTGTTTGTGTGCAATCTGGTGTTATGGTGTCAAATTGGGCAGTTACGGATGCGCTGTCGCAGCCATGGCGTATCAGACCGACGTCAGAACGTGCCCCCAGCGCCAATGATAATGCGTCCATTAAAATACTCTTTCCGGCGCCAGTTTCGCCGGTTAATATGTTAAGGCCCGAACCAAATTCCAGATTCAGTTTTTCGATTAATACGATGTTTGATATACTTAAACTAACTAACATGCTGGTATTATAGACTTTATTGGTATGTTTTCCAGTGAAAAATCATGTGTCCATAGTATGTAACCGCGGATTTTGTAGTCTGGGTACAGTTTATGTAAAAGTTCGGCGTATTCGTTTATTTGTTTGATGTGTTTCGTATAAAAAGTTTGCTTGTTTGTGTCGGTTTTGTAATCCAAGATGGTTATTTCTTGGGTGTTGTGGTTTATGCAAAGCCTGTCGATTCTGCGACTAATAAATTTGTTGTTTATTGTTCCTGCAATTGGAACTTCTGTTTGATAATCTGGGCCAAACATTTGAATAAGAGTTGGATCTGATTTAATTTTGTTTACTATATCGGGGTATTTTTCTGTGTTTTTTGTTGGTATATTTATAGACTGTAATACTTTGTGCATGTTTGTGCCGGTTGTTGTTGCATATTGGTTTTGTAATTGTGTGTTCAAAAGTTTATTCAATGTTGTCATTTGTTATCCTGATACAGTCTGAGTCTGGTTGTTTTTTTGATAATGTATTCCATAATTGGGTGTGCCACGAGTTTTCGGGGGCGGATTTATGTGGTGTGTAACCGTATATATATAGTTCATCGCGTGCACGTGTCATTGCGACGTATAATAAGCGATAGTATTCGGCAATGCGTTCGTTTGTGTGTGTTTGGGTAATTTTGTTGAATTCGTCAGTGTTTGTTCCTTGTGGTGTCCATAACCAGATTGGTGTAGATAAATTGTCGGATTTTATTGGCGTTATGGTTTCTTTTTTTTGGGTGCGGACTGTGTCGATTAAAAAAACAACGGGGGCTTCAAGGCCTTTACTGCCGTGTACGGTAACGATCCTGACGCCGCTAGATGAGTCGAGGTCGCGTTTTATTTCGCTGCTACCAGTGATGAACCATTTTAGAAAATGTCGTAATGTGCCGGACTGTGTTCGTTCATATGACAAGCAAATTGTCATAAATTCGTCCAGTGGGTCAATTATTTGGTCGCCCAATGCGGAAATAAATTTTTGACGTGTGTTGTTTGTGTTGAATATCTGTGAAAATAGTGTGTATGGACCGCTTTTTTGTGATATCGATTTTATATCGTTTAACTGTGCGAAAATGTCCGGAAAATCTAGTTCCAGTTGTTGTTCAAGTGTGATTTTGTTCTTGTTTCGCGCCGTACATAAATTAAAAATGTTGTCTAAATTCAAATTGAAAAACGGGCTTCTTAATACACAGCATAAACTATAGTCGTCGTTTGGGTTGATGCACCATCTGATAAGGTTCAGTATGTCGCGAATAGCAGGAAAGTCTGGCAAGACAACTCTGTCGTTGCCAGCGACAGGTATATTGTGTTTTTTTAGTTCTTTTATCAATGGTGTGCTTAATGGATTGCGGTTTTGTACCAATATCATAATATCTGATGCTGTGTATTTTTTAGAAGTGATTAAATCTTGGATTTTTGTTGCGATATGTTTGATGTATTGGTTTGTTGTTGTTTCGTGTTCTTGTTTTGATATTAGTTTATGTATTTCGACCAATCCGCGCGCGTTTTGACGAAAGCATTTGTGATTGTTGTTATGAAAGTTAGAGATACTTATTGTGTTTTGGTCATTAAAAAATGTGTCAACAGTGTGTAGTATTGGTAATGTTGATCTGAAGCTTTGATCAAGTGGAATTTCTTGGATTGTGCGCAAGTTGTTTGTGATTTGTGCAGAGATTGTGTCGCGACTGGACATAAAGGCGTTTGGGTCGGCGCCTTGGAATCCGTAAATAGATTGTTTGGTGTCGCCAACGACGAATAAAGAACGGTTGTTTTGTGTGTTTGTGCCGTCGGTAAAGAAGTCGCCGGCCAGCATGCGCATGATATCCCATTGTAATGGTGATGTGTCTTGTGCTTCGTCCACCAGTATGTGTGATAACGATATGTCGAGTTGAGATAAAACCCAGCCCATTGTTGTGGGGTTAGAGAATAATTTTCGTGTGTATAGTATTAAATCTTCGAAGTCTAGCAGGTTTTTTGCGTGTTTTTGTGCTTTGTATTCTGATGCGAATGCGGCCGATAGGTCAAATAGGGCCATGGTGTCCAAAAAGATTTTATTGTTTTTGTTGTGTTGATCTGTTTTATATACGCGGTCTTGTTCGGCAATTAAATAGTCTTTCTTTGAAACGGTTGATTTTTTTGTGCCTGTGTCGGTTAGATAGGCTGTCTTATATTCATCAAAATCAATAGTTGTATCAATGTATTTTTGTGTTAAATCTATAATTTGGTTTAAGTATTGAGTCGGCTTTTTCGAATTATTTTGTTCGTTTGTTGCGATTTCGATAATATTTTTCAGTGAAATTGTGTTGTGTGGCATTGGTTTTGTGGTTTGTAATTCTAATAATTTGCCAATCGTATCAATAAAATATTCGCGATATGTGATAATGTTGTTTATGTCAAAGAAATGCTTGTATTGGTTACTTAATATATCCAAAAGATCGTCTAGATAGGTTTCTGATATGTTTTGTACGATGTGCGCGAATGCGGTGTGGATTTTTGTATCTGTTGATGGTGAATTGATTAATTTGTTAAACGTTTCTTGTAATAATATTCGTTGGGCTGTATCTGAAACCAGACTCCATGATGGTGATACCCCTGCTTCGATTGGAAAGCGGCGCAATATTTCTTCGCAAAAACCATGGATTGTTTTGATTTTTAACATGTCTGGACAGTCGATGTATTTGAAAAATATTTCGCGCGCATGCATTGCATCCGATGTCGTAACGGGTTGGTTTATCGTTATGCCGTCCAGTAATTCGATTAAATCCGTATCTGGTAAGGCGGCCCAGTCTTGCAGTGCGGCCAAAATTCTGTTGCGCATTTCGCCGGCACCGGCATTGGTATATGTTAGGCATAAAATCCCGTTGTTTGTTGGTTCTGAACGGAATAAAATGCGTAATAATCGTTGGACCAATACGCTGGTTTTGCCGGTTCCGGCATTGGCTTGGACCCAAACGTTGTTTTGTGGGTTGGCGGCCGCGTCCTGGTTCGGTGAAAGATTATGTTTTTTTGCCATTTATACCCTTGCTTTATTTTTTTTATTTTAGTATAAATTTACCTGAACTGCAAGATATATGAAAGTGTTGCTATACACAGGGGGAAGGAATGGATTTGGCGAATGTTTTGTTGGTTGTCAGCGCGGTTGCTGCGGGAATGTTGGTGATTATGTTTGGGGTACTGTTCTTCGTGTCCCGAAAATCGCAACGTGTTATGGAATCTATGTTGGCGATAATGACGCGTCCTGAACGTGCCAAGATTGCAGATGCTGTGCGCGTATTGAATACCATATTGGCGGATGAAATTGCAAAAATTGAACAGAGCTTTCAGACAATGCGTAATACACTGAATTCGCAAATTGAATCTGCGAATGAATTAAAACAGGCTTTGTCAGTGCAGAATGAACAGTTGGTTACGTTGGCGGATGATGCGACACGTAAGTTGGCGAATATGTCGGGACGTTTGGATAATACGGTTGCGGGTTTGGGTGATATTGTTGCGTCGCAATCGTGGAAGGATGTTGAAGATTCAACAGATAGATTCAGTAGTTCAATCAATGACTTGTTGGGGCGTATTGATACGACTTCTCAGGATGTGACAGAGCGTGTAACCCAGATTCAAAACCAGATTGATTCTTGGATAGAGGGTGGAAAAACATTGGGTGAATATCTGGAAAATGGTTTTAATAGTAATGTAGAACAGATGAAAAATATGAATTCAGAATCCGTTGCGATGCAGGAAAAATTATCTGAATTGGCAAAGTCTGTTAAAGATGGGTTTAATGATGTTAAGTCTGCATCCGCAAACTATGAAGATCTGATGATACGCAATGATAGATTGTTAGATGGGTATCTGGAAAAAATGGATGTGTTCAGTAAACAATCAAAAAAGCAGTTGACAACCCAGATGAATACTTTGACCAATACGGCCAATGTTGTTGCCGGACAGATACGTTTGGCGGAATCTTCGATAGAAAAGCAAACAGAACATTTAACAGATGCTGTGGAAATGTTGATGGCGTCCGCAACCAAGACCGAAGGTGCGGTTCGTGGTATTTCGGGCGAATTGGCGGGTTTAACCGGTAGGTTTGACAATGAAATTAAAGAATTTGCAACAGGTGTTGTGTCGGAATTAAAGACGGTTTCTGGGGTTGCAAACGCGACATTGGAAAATACCAAAACAGCTGCGGGCGCGTTTTCTGATTCTGTTAAAGCAATGGCAGTTGGTGTACGTGAAACATTAATTGAAATGAATACTGCGCATACACAGTTGTCGGGTCAGTCTGAAAACCTGATAAAAATGTCTGCGGAAACGACTGCTCAGTTGCAGCCGCTGTCTGCACTGATAGAAAAGTATTATTCGGCCCTGCCCGATTTGTCACGTGGTTCTGTCGAAGCCAGCGAAACATTGGAAAAGATTGTGGGCAGTCTGACTGAAAAATTGAATTTGATGAAAGAAACAGTATCAGAATCAACGGGTGCAATTTCGGAATCTGCGGTAAAATTGGAAGATTTGGCGGGTGCATCTCGTCAACAGATGATTGATTTGATGGCTGATTATGCCAAGGCTGTGAATACGATGCAGACATTGAATAAACAGATGATGGTTGCACGTGCTTCTGCGCCGATGGATGCAATCAAGGCCGCACCAGTAGAAAGTTTTGGGCATGTCAGCAGTCAGGATTTCTTGGGGCAGTCAGAACGTATGTTTGAAAAGTTGCATGAACAATCCATGGATTTGACGCGTGTTGTTGGGGCGGAAATTCCAGATGTTGTTTGGAAGAAGTATCATGATGGCGATAAAACTATTTTTTCAAAATGGTTGGCCAAGATTTTAAATGCGGCAAATAAAAAGCAAATACGCGACTTGGTGAAAAATGATACTGTGTTTGCGCGTCAGGCAACGCAGTTTGTGCGTGGTTTTGATAAAATACTGACCGCGGCCCAGCAGACAGATAACGTTGATAAGGTGTCTGCAACGTTGATTAAAACAGATTTGGGACAGATATATATGTTGTTAAAAAGCCATGTTTAAAAAAACGCCGATTGGCGTTTTTTTTTATGCTTATATTCCTTTATCTAAATTATTTTTGATGTTGTTGCAGGCGTTTAATATGATGTATCAGACCGGTGTCATACAAATTGTTTGTGGGTTGTAAAATATAGTTCGGTTTTATACCTGCGTGTAAAAAGTCGATTGGGTCGCATGTATTTGTGCGTCTGATATTGATGTCGTCTGGCATATTTGCGCGCTTTGCAACGGTTTGTATGTTGTTCTGTGGTGGCAGAAAGTATGCGATACGAAAGTTATAGTATTTTTGTAAATTGTTGTGTTTAAACCAATCGATTAATTGCTTTGTATATCGTGGCTGAATGACATCGTATACCATATTTTTACCCAGATGTTCATAGATTTCGCTTTCTGGTATGCCGTAAAGCCATTTGGGTGTATTGGGTGTCCATATTTCTTGGTTGACCCATAAATACGTTGCCAAGGGTTCGGTGTCAAAATATAATTCGTCACGAAAGAAGTATGGTGCCCCTTCTTTTTCGCCATTGCGCATTGGGCGGGTCGTCGCGGAACGCAAGTTATAAAATAGTCCGTCAGGAAGTGTGTTTTTTATAAAGTATGTTTTTCCGCTGCCGGATAGGCCGTTGCAAAACAATAGCGTTTTTTTCATGCTTTTGTCCTTTGTTGTGCGTGTTAATATAAATCCCCGCGGGTTAGATGCGGGGATTAATGGTTAGTCTTCTAAGAAACTGCGTAATTTACGTGCGCGCGTTGGATGTTTTAATTTGTTCAGCGCTTTTTGTTCGATTTGGCGGATACGTTCGCGTGTAACACCGATATATTCCCCAACCTCTTCCAATGTGCTGGTTTTGTTTGTTGACATTCCAAAACGTTGACGTAATACGGTTTCTTCTTTTGGATCCAGTTCTGACAGAATTTGAGTCACGATTTTGCGCAGATTCTTTTGAGCCGCGGATGTAAATGGATTTTTTGCGGTTTCGTCTGCGATAATTTCGATGCGTGAACTGTCGTCTTCGGTCCCAACAGGTGCTTCTAATGAAATTGGTTTCAGGTTTACCTTCATCGCCTTGTGGATTTTGTCGACCGGCAAATAGATTATCTTGGATAATTCTTCGGCGGTTGGTTGGCGACCGTATTTATGCATAAATTGACGTGATGCACGTTGAATTTTGTGTATGTTGTCAATCATGTGCACAGGAATACGAATTGTGCGTGCTTGGTCAGCAATACTGCGTGAAATGCCCTGTTGAATCCAGTTTGTGGCGTATGTTGAAAATTTATTGCCCAAACGATAGTCAAATTTATCAACAGCTTTCATTAATCCGATGTTGCCATCTTGGACCAAGTCAGAAAAATCCAATCCCAGTCCGCGATTGCTGGACTTTTTTGCAAATTTGATAACCAAGCGCAAGTTTGCTTCAATCATTTCGCGTTTTGCGCGGGCCGCTTCGGTTTGGCCACGACGTACCAATTCGACGACTTTTTTGTATTCGCTGGTTGGTTGGCCTGTTTCCGTTGCAATTGCGGTTATGTCTTCTTGGATTTTGATGATGTCGTCGCCATGTGTTTTTGCAAAGTTTGCCAAGGCGGTGTTTTTGTTTTTGGCCAGTTTTTTTACCCAATTACGATTAATTTCGTTGCCTGTATATTCGGCTAAGAAATCTTCGCGTTTAACTTTGTTTGCCAATGCCAAACGTAACAATTTTCCTTCGAGTCCCATTAACAACTGGTCGCGTTTGGTTAATTGCTCCAAGATTTCTGCGATTCTGTCATCGTTTAGGCGGATTTTGCTGACGTGTTCAAATAATTCCAGGCGTTGTTTTGTGTATTTCTTTTCCAGTGCGGCGTCTGGTGTGTCGGACGTCAGCAAGTTTTCCAGACGTTTAGCCTGTAATTTTTGCATGCTGTTGAAAATACGTTTTATTTTTGCAAACAAGTCCAGAACCATTGGCATCAGTGATTCTTCCATTACGGGAATTGGTACGCCAGATGTTCCGCGTGGAGTATCTTCTTTTTTTATGCCGTCTTCATCGTCTAAATCTTCGTCTTCTTCGTCGTCTTCAACAGGTGTGTCGGTTAAATCGTCCAAGTCGTCATCGTCTAATTCGTCGACGTGTTCTACGCCTTTGGATTTTAAAGCTTCGGATAATGCGGCCAATGATTTTTGTTCAGAATCACTGGAATACATTACTTCTAGATTAACGATATACCGCAGACGGATATCTTCGTTTAATAACTGTTGGTACCAATCCAACATTGCTTGGATTGTCATTGGGCTTTCGCAAAGTCCATATACCATTAATCGAGATGCGGCTTCGATACGTTGTGCAATTGCAACTTCGCCTGCGGCGGTTAATAACTGTACGGTACCAATTTGTTTCAAATATGATTGAACAGAATCTTGGACGCCCAGCACCAATGAACCGGTTTGGCTGCGTTCCAATTGCTTTGCATAGTGTTCGTAATCATCGTCGTTAACATCAACCTGTTCCGCATCTGCGTTTAACAAGTTGCGTGTTTTATCGCGCGATTCTTCGTCGTCGTTGTCGTAATATCTGCTTAAATCTTGGGGATAGTTGTCTGTTTCCAAGATTTCAAGTCCCAAATCTTGTTGAAAAAAGTCAAGAACTTCATCTTGTTCTTCAGATGGAACTTCGTCCGCTTCGGTGGCGGCATTAAAGTCCATGCGTGACATATATCCAACTTCGATAGAACTTGTTGCCAATTGTTGCAAGTTGTCGGGCAAAGACTCAATCAAAAGTCTTGTTGCTTCGTCCAGTTTTTTTACCATTAATCACAACCTTTAAGTGTTTTTAATGTTGAACAAATATTATTTCTTTTTCTTTTTTGTGCTTGCGTTAGCCTGTTTTTCGGCCTTGGCAACGGCATCATGGATTGCAGATTCAGACACCAAACCCAATACGATTGGGCTTTGAATTTGGATGACAGAATAAGAACTGTGTGTTTTGTTGCGAACAGATGCAACAGTTGGGTTCGTGCTGCGCATTAAACGTGCGATTTGACCGTCTGACAACTGTGGGTAATTTTTTACAATCCACAAAATGCCGCCCAAACGATTTTGACGATGTAATTTTGGTGTGTATCCAACACCTTTTTTGTTTTGTTTCTGCTGTGCGTCAACAATTTCTTTACGTAATGTCAGGCGTGCATTTTCGTCTGCTTCGCATTTTTCGATATCTTCGCGTGTTAATTGACCGCTTAAGATAGGGTTCAAAGGTTGAATTTTATATGTTTCTGCATCAGCGATATTTTTAACTTCTAATTCATGCAAACCGCAGAAATCAGCGATTTGTTCAAATGTCAGTGCCGTATTTTCAATTAACCACAAGGCTGTTGACTTTGGCATATATGGATAGTTCATGGAAATTTCCTCTTGTTAACGTGGGGCAATATGCCACAAAAAACGGGAAAATACAAGTGATTTTTTTATTTTTTTTACGCCCAGTTTTGCTGGGCGTATGGTTTAAGATTTTTTAACGATTCTATATCCGTCTTTGCTGTCCAAGACCGTCCAACCGGCGGCATCAATTTGGGCGCGTAACGCATCCGCCGTTGCCCAATCACGATTTGCCTTGGCGGTGGCACGTTGATTTGCCAGTTCGACGATTGCGTCTGGCGCAGATTCTGATTCTAAATCGATCAACTTTTGTGCGCGATCAATAAATTGTAATCCCAGCAAATCATCGACGAAGCGAACCAGAGCTAATTTAGTTGCGTTATTAATATCGCCAGATTTGATAAAATCTTGTAATAAAACTAATACGGATGCTGTTTTAAGATTGTCTGATATGGCTGTAAGCATATCGTCGTGCCATTTGTTATATATGTCTTGGATGATGTTTTTGTCGTTGGATTGTATCAAGTCTGCAACACGACGAACCAAGTTTGCATAACTTTTTGCGGTTGCATCCATGGTTTCCCATGAAAATGCCAATTGTGATTGATAGTGTCCCATCGCAACAAAGTAACGATATACCATGGGGTCGTAGCCGCGATTGCGGACCGCGTCCATGCCCAGAAATTCCCCCTTGGATTTGGACATTTTTTCGCCGGATTTATCCAATAAAAAGCTGTAGTGTAGCCATGTGTTTACCCATGGGGCGCCTGTGATAGGTTCGCTTTGTGCGATTTCGTTTGCATGGTGGATGCGTGATAAATCTTCGCCACCTGTGTGGATATCAAAGTGGTTGCCAAGTAATTTCATGCTCATTGCGCTACATTCTGCGTGCCAACCAGGAAAACCGACGCCCCATGGGCTGTCCCATTCCATTTGGCGTTTAGTATCTGTTGGTGAATATTTCCACAGTGCGAAATCAGATGGGTTTCTTTTGGCACTGTTAAAGTCCACGCGGGCTCCTGCGCGATTGCCTGATATGGAACCGCCGGTTAATGCGCCGTACGCGGCAAATTTAGATGTGTCATAATAAATGCCATCATTTGGTATTTCATAAGTATAACCCAAATCTTGTAATTTTTGAACCAATTCGATTTGTTCGGCGATATAATCTGTGGCATGTGGCATTACACTTGGTGCAATCATGTTTAAGTCATTAAAGTCACGCAAAAATTCGTTTTTATAGAACTTTGCGATATCCCATACAGATTTATTGTCGCGCATAGCGCTTCTTTCCATTTTGTCTTCGCCAGAATCTTCTTCGTCATTAGTCAAATGCCCGACGTCTGTGATGTTCATTATGTGTCGAACATCGTAACCGTTTGCCAAGAACATACGTTTTAAGAAATCGTTATGTAAAAATGTACGCAGATTACCCAAGTGTGTATAGTGGTAAACCGTTGGGCCACAAGAATAAAAACCGACTTTTCCGGCCACTAATGGTTTAAATTCTTCCAGTTTTCTGGTCATTGTATTATATAATCTGATTGTCATAGTGCGTTCCTTTCGGTTCTTGGTTTTTTATTGGATTTTAGTAATCGTATGATTGAAATGCAAACAAAATAAGTTCGCGAAAAAGCAAATTTTAACAACAACAACAAAGATTTATTGTATTGATAATCATTTTATAAGAAAGGTGGCGGAGCGTATAGGACTCGAACCTATGGACCAAAAATTTCGGTCACAGATTAGCAATCTGCTGCATTACCACTCTGCCAACGCTCCGTGCGAGGTTTATTATATATAAATGAAACAATAAATGCAAGTATGAAAAATAAAAAAATCCCAATTTGGGATTTTTTTATATATGTTCTTCTGAAACGTGTTCCGGTTGAAAGATTTCAACATCACGTGTCATGGCCAAGAACTTGTCTGCGCGACGTGTTGGTAATTCGGCCACAGGAATTTGTTGCAGGTCTTTGATGTGTCGTGCAACAGCATCAGCCAATAATTCCATAGTCGTTTGCCAATCTGTGTGTGCCCCGCCCGCAGGTTCCGGAATTACTTCGTCTATGACGTTCAGGTTGGACATATCGCGTGCAGTTAATTTCATCGCCGCAGATGCGGTGGCTTTGTAATTATTATCTTTCCACAAGATGCTGGCACATGATTCTGGGGCGATTACGGAATATATCGCATTTTCCATCATTAAAATACGATCGCCAGTACCAATTGCAATGGCGCCACCAGATCCGCCCTGACCCACGTTAACCGCAACATAAGGGGTCTGTACAGATAAGCCTGTTGCGATTGATGAAGCGACCGCCTGGGATTGACCACGTTCTTCACCTTCGCGACCAGCAAAAGCACCCGCTGTATCAAATAATGATATTAATGGTAATTCAAATTTTTCGGCCAAGCGCATCATGCGTTGCGCCTTGCGATAACCGTCGGGGTTTGCCATGCCAAAGCGGTGCTTTTGACGTGTTTCAATTGTACGGCCTTGTTCTTGGCCAATAATAACCGCCGGTATCCCGCGCCAAAAACCGATTCCGGAACCCATTGCAGCATCTTCGGCAAAACATCTGTCGCCAGCAAGGTAGGTCCAATCTTGGACAATGCCGTTTATATAATCTAAAAAGTGTGGACGGTTTTCGTTGCGCGCCAGTAAGACTTTATCATATGCTTCGGTTTCGCCCATGCCACGAATTTTTTTTGTTGCATCGTGTGCAGGTGTGTTTGTCTTGATTGTTGTAGGTTCGCGTGTTTGTTTGGTTAATACAGATAATATTTTTGCTAATGCGTCATGTAATTCAGAACGGGCAACAACCATATCGACCATACCATGTTCATATAAATAGTCTGCCGTTTGGAAATTGTTGGGCAGTTTTTCGCGAATGTTTTGTTCGATTACGCGACGGCCCGCAAATCCAATTCGTGCGCCTTTTTCTGCAATATGAATATCACCCAGCATGGCAAAAGATGCGGTTACACCGCCAAAAGTCGGGTCGGTTAACAAAACTATATATGGAATTCCGTTTGCGTGCAGTTTATTAACCGCCGCAGTTGTGCGAGCCATTTGCATTAATGATAGTATGTTTTCTTGCATGCGCGCGCCGCCACTGGACGTGACCATTACAAATGCGCGCCGTTCGGATATGGCGTGTTCCATCGCAGCAATTATTGCATCACCTGCGGCGCGTCCCATGGATCCCATCATAAACAGACCGTTAAGTACACATATTGTAGATGGAATACCGCCAATCGTACCATCGGCAGTTGATACAGCATCATAACAACCTGTTTCAGAGCGTGCTGTTTCCAGACGTGTTTTATATGATACGCGATCTTCAAAGTTTAATGGATCGTCTGATATGTTGGGTGGTGTTAAACGTTCCCAAGAATTATCATCAAACAATAAATCAAACCGTTGTTTTGGTGTCATAATAAATGCGCGACCGCAACTGGGGCATATGTATTTGTTTTCTTTATAATCTTTGTAATATACCAAACGGCCACAAGATTCGCATTTTATCCACATTAATTTGCGGACACGTTCATAGCGTTCGCGATTACGGTTCTTGATACCAGACTTTTTACCAAATAACATTTTATCTTATCCGTTCATTTTTTTTGTTAATTCGCGACTGGGCTTAAACAATATGGTTGTGCTGGCCGGTAAAGGCATTGGTTGACCAGTGCAAGGGTTATATCCAATCTTTGTTGCGCGTGCACGTGGTTGGAATGTGCCAAAGCCACGTACTTCAATCCTGTCGCCGTTTGCAATTGATTCAATCATGTGATCTGATACAGCATCCAATATGGCGGCCGCATCTGATGTGCGCATATGTTTAAAGCGTACTTGGATAGAACGAATTATGTCTGAACGTTTCATCTTTGTTTTTCCTTTGTGTGTTTATTGTACTGTATTATTTACATCTTGGGGCATTTTATCAAGAATATTTTTTGGTTTTGTATAGTAATACGTTCCTGTTCGGTTTTTTATAAAAAAATGATATTTTGATAATAGAAAAACGAGGGTGTTATGAATGAAAATATGTGTATGCCGTTGATTGGTGATGTGGCGCCAGAATTTGTTGCCAGTACGACCAATGGTGTTATAAAGTTCCCAAATGATTTTCGTGGTAAATGGGTGGTATTATTTTCTCATCCGTCTGATTTTACACCTGTATGCACCACTGAATTCATAGAATTCCAGCAAAATATGGCTGATTTCAAGCGAATGAATACTGTGTTAATTGGCTTGTCGGTTGGTTCGTTGCCGTCGCATTTGGCTTGGTTGGATTCTATGTCAAAGATGCAGCATGGTGCAGTTATAGAATTTCCGCTAATAGATGATTTGGATAAAAATATTGCAAAAAAGTATGGAATGATACATGCGGGCGTATCGGATACGCATGCGGTTCGTGCGGTTTTTATTATTGATAGTAATGCAAAAATTCGGGCAATTTTATATTATCCGGCTGTTTTGGGGCGTAATATTAATGAAATAAAACGTATGGTTATGGGGTTACAGGTTGTAGATAGATTTGGTGTTGCTTTGCCGGTGAATTGGGCGGTTGGTGATGATGTAATTGTTCCGGCACCGACTAAATTCAATGAAGTGCAGAAAAATATTAAACAAAACCCATGGTTTTTAAGTTTGAAAAAATTAACCAAAAAAGAAATTTATGAAAAAATTTATAAAAAAAATATTCGTAAGAAATAACACAAAGTCTTCAGAGTTTGTGTATTTCTGGTTCAGAATACCAAGGGAAAGTCGCGAATATCCATCGGAACGTCGTCGCGTTCAGGATCCCATTGAAACTGATGCATTATGACGGTTTTGTCGCGGTTAAATTTTACACCTTCGGCGCGTAGTGTGCGGTACTGTTCGGCGGCAAAACCGCAGCATAAGGAACCGTCTTTGAATACGACGCGGTGCCATGGCAGGTGCCATGATGCGCGATTGTTTGATGCGTACCCAACAAATCGTGCGCATCGTGGGCGACCAATCATTTGGGCAATTTGACCAAATGTTGCAACACGCCCGTATGGTATTCGGGCAACAACATCGTAAACCATTTCATTAAATGTTTTTTGCATGTGTCTAGTTTACGAGACGGTATAAAAAATGTCAAATATTTGGTCTTGCAAAATAATCACATGATATATATAATACCCATCGCAGTCGGAGACATGGCAGAGCGGTTGAATGCGCGCGACTCGAAATCGTGTATACGGTAACCCCGTATCAAGGGTTCAAATCCCTTTGTCTCCGCCAGAAATTTACCGCCCAAGTGGGCGGTTTTTTAAACTTCGAAATTATAATTTTTTATTGAACGGACGATTGCGTTTACTAACTTATCTTGGTGGTCGCCCGATTTTAATAGTTTTTCTTCGGACGCATTTGATAAATGTCCCAATTCCAATAATGCGCCGGGTACCGTTGAACGTAATACCGCAAATGGTGCGTGGCGTACATCGGGGCCAGGTTGTTGTGTAATAGATGATTTTTTAAATGATTTTGCGCATCCTGTTGCGTATTCTTCGGACATTTCTGCGACCGCGTGTTGCTGTAAAGATGATAAGGCGATACGGATATTTTCTTCGAATTCGGTAAAACCCTCTACCCCGATTTTGTCGGCAGCGTTTTCAGCATCGGCCAATTTTTTTGCTTCTTCGTCTGATGCTTTTTCAGATAGTGTGTATACTGAAAAACCTTTCATTTGACGGCTGGGGTTTGCGTTGGCATGCAGTGATATGAACAAGTCGGCCTTGCGCTGTTCGGCAATTTCGGCACGTTCCGCCAATTTTAGATACTTATCTGTGCTGCGTGTCAGATGTGTTTTAAAGCCGTTTGCATCCAATTTTGTTTTTAATTTTTTTGCAACCGATAATACAACATCTTTTTCGCGTGTGCCACCCTTGCCGATACAGCCGGGGTCTTTGCCGCCATGCCCAGCATCAATTACGATGACATATTTGCGTGACGCGGTTATGGCAGTTGTTGTGGTTGCAGATGATGTTGTGTATGATGACTTTTGTGTCGATGTTGTTGCGGTGTTGGTTGCACCAGATGTTCCTGCAACAAAGTCCAAAACCAGACGATAGTCATTGTCGCCGTTTGGTTCCAGTATCATTATTTGTGATTTTTGTATTTGTGCAATTGGTTTACGTAATGTTGATGTAATCTGTAAAGATGTGCCAGATGCAGTTTGGTTAATAGATTTGACCAATCCGTCAGATGCCAATGATGGTGATATTGTGGTGTTTGGTCCAGTATTATTTAACGTTACAACCAGTTGACCGTTTGGATATGACAATGTGTATGATGGTCGTGTTGATGTTTCAATGACCAAGCGCGTTTTTCCGCCCGGTTGAATACCTGTTCGTAATGAACGTAATGTGTTGCGTGCGGCAAATGCCATGCGTGGCAATAGTGCCGTTGCAAGTACAGAAAAACCGGTGAGTTTTAAAACGTTACGTCTGCTGAATTTCATAGAGAATATTTTATCAAAAAAACAGATTTTGCGCAAGTGCTTTTCACGAATAAAAACCCACATCTTTGTGGGTTTTTATTGTTTTTTTTATTTATAGACACAGTTTGCAAATGCCTGAGACACCAATGATTGTTCTGATGATGACATTTGTTGGACTGGTATTATATAACAGCGTGCGCTGTCGCGTAAAACGAATACCTTTGTGCCGCGTGTGTATGCACGTTGCATGTCGTCCATTTGTGCAGTGGTTAAAAATGCGTTTTGTGTTGTCGATGGGTTTGATAGTGCGGCCATTACAACCTGATTTGCGTCATTGTATGAATATACTTCGGAACGTGATGTTACGTCCATATATAAAGACCAATTTTCATATGGATTTTCGACATGGTTTTCGGTGCCTGGAAATGCCATGCCAACCGCCAATGCCGCCGCTGTTTGTAATGCGGTGGGCTGATTTGATGCGGATGATGTGTGCGCAACAGTGTTTAATTGAAGATTGTCGCCGCATGCCAAATTCATACGATTTGTATAACTTGCCAAGACCGCATCAACTGCCGCTTCCCAATCGGTGCCTTTTTTGTTCATGTCCAGACTGACGATTTTTTCGGCCCATCCCCAAATGTTTGCGCCAAGGTTGCCCGCGCTGGAAAAACGCGTTACCATTTCAGCGCTGCCCCCTGGGACACCAGCACCACAGAAATCTGTTAATTGGGTTACCAACATGCTGTTCGTTTCGTTGCCGTATGCCAACGCAACAGAATGGCATGCCATGGCAGCTTCTAATTCTTGGCGACGTTGCAAGCAGGTGTCGGAATGAGAACGTGATAATTTATCGGCCATGTTTGCCATTGATAAATAAGACATTAATTCTTGTTGTACATATGATGGACATAAACGTGCCGCAGTATTCATACCATTGTGTCCATTTAATGTGTTTACACCATATTGTGGCATTAATATTTCATTGTCGTGTTGCAAGCACAGCAGTGTGTAATTGTACAATTCGGTTTCGGTTGCATATGCGCACTTGGATTGACGAACCCCAGGCACCACAGTTGTGTCGCCACAATAGTTTGTTAAACATGCAAAAATCTTTTCGCGACACGCGGTGTCAACATCTGGTTGGGTTATCATAAAGTATGTGTTTTTTTGATTTGTTTTGTATGCGTTGGCCGCAGCGGCATTACCGCGCAGATTGCTGGTATAATTTCCATTTGATGCCACAACAGATACACCACGCGATTTGTCGGCCGCAGATACGGTGCCCGCAGATACAGCGTTCGCAGAATTCGACAATAGGCACGCGCCAATAAAACCAAATAAACACAGAAAATTCTTCATTGAAATCCCTCTCGTTGTGATGATTTTATCATATTTGCACGCAAAAGGCAAACATTCATTTGATTTATGAAAATAAATTGTTATGATAATGCTACTATGTTGATAACAAACGAATTTTTTGAACAAATCCACGACGACATTTCTGCCGTCAGGGGGTTTCTTTGACCCGATAAAATTACAATCGCAAATTGATGAATTAAATGTTCAGATTGATAACCCAAATTTGTGGGATAATCCTGATAATGCACGTGTTGTTTTGCAAAAAAAATCTGGATTGGAAAAGACATTAAATGAATTACGTGCGTTGGAATCAGAATATGAAACTTTGCGCGAATTTTATGAAATGGATTCTGATGATCCAGATATAATTGCGGCGATTGAAAATCTGGCCCAGAATGCTCACAAGGCTAAATTTGTTACCCTATTCCGCGAACCAGCAGATGAAAATGGTGCTTTTTTGTTTATTCAGGCAGGTGCCGGTGGTACCGAAGCACAGGATTGGGCACAGATGTTGTCGCGTATGTATGCGCGTTGGGCCGAAAGACATGGGTTTGTTACAGAAGTTATTGAAGAACACGAAGGTGATACTGCGGGTATCAAGAATATAACGTATCGTATTTCCGGGGCGCGTGTATATGGTTGGTTAAAAAATGAAATTGGTGTACATCGTTTGGTGCGTATATCGCCTTTTAATGCCAACGGTAAACGCCAGACTAGTTTTGCGTCGGTGGACGTATGGCCAGATGTTGATGATGCGATTGAAATTGAAATAAATGAAAAAGATTTACGTGTTGATACGTATCGTGCATCGGGGGCTGGTGGTCAGCATGTTAATAAAACGGATAGTGCGGTACGTATAACTCATATACCAACAAATACTGTGGTAACCTGTCAGAATGAACGTAGCCAGATTCAAAATCGTGAAATGGCAATGAAAATGTTGCGCAGTAAATTGTATGAATTAGAAATGCAAAAGCGCGCCGCCGAAGAAGATGCAGCCAAAGCAGCCCAGAAGAAAATTGAATGGGGTAGTCAAATTAGAAACTATGTCTTGTACCCATATCAATTGGTAAAAGATGTGCGTACGGGTGTTGAAAAGACGGATTCTGATGCGGTATTAGATGGGGATTTGGACGATTTTATGTTGGCGTCTTTGCAACAAGGATAATAATTTTATATGAATAAACATTCAGATGACTTTTATTGCGCAGCAATAAAAAATATATATCAAAATTCATGGTCAATTCGAAAACCACTGGTCCAAGGTGGGGTTTGTCCGTTGTTTTTGGTTGATACGCCCGATGGAACCAAGGTTTGTCGATTTGGTGAAAAAGAAATGGTTGCGCGTAACAAATTGGTTAGTGATTTATTGACATTTCATGATATTCCGGTGCCATATACGCGAACACATGCTTTTTTAGATATGTATTTTGAATCGTATGATTATTGTGCGGATAAAACATTATATGAACATATTTTGTCGGGTATGCCGTCCAAGGCGGTTGATAATGTTTATAATCAGGTTTTTGATATTCAGCGCAGGATTTCGCAGATTCCATCATCAGATTTTATGCCGGATGCGGGACGAACATGGACGGATGTGTTTTCAATATGTAAGAAAATGGTGATACCGGCGTCTTTGGTTGAAGTGTACAGTGTAATGTTTCGATTGTTCGCAGATTCTGGTAAGTTGCAATTATTACATAATGATGTTAATCCAAAAAATTTGTTGGTTGACGATAAAGGCAATTTGACTAAACTGATTGATTTGGATTGTATAACAATGTGTAATGAAAGTTTTTCTGTGTTTTTAATGATAAAGCGTGCAAAACCAGAAAAGCGTATCCAAATATTAAAAAATTATGAAAAAATTGTCGGTCGTTCCGTAAATAATAAGGCGATTTTGACTGCGGCGCGTGCATTTGATGCAATGAAGTATCCAATTGATGTAATGCATTCGGCGTTTTGGCGTGGATATCAAGGAAAACAACATTATTAATAGATTTATTCTTGACTTTTAATAAAATATTGACAATAATTATTTTTGACAATCAAAAAAGGTAAAAAATGGCTTTGAATAAAGTATATGATTATTACATCCCTCAAGATTATGAAAAGTTTGTTGGGGTGTGTCCAAATGCAAAGTATGAAATTTTGGGACAGAATACCGTATGTGCACATGAAAATGGCGCCAAAACAGTATTGAAACAGGAAAATCCATTGATGGCGGAAAAAAATGCCGCGGTCAGTCGTATTTATAGATTTCGTAAAATTGCTGTTCCTCATATTACTGCGTGTGAACATTCGGGTGCGGAACCGGTTGACAGTACGATATATTATGAAAAATACGATATGATTCCGGGTGTGTCTTTGACTGATGCGATTAAACAAGGTATGGGTGCGGATGATATAATTCGCGTATATGATCAAGCGTTGCTGGAATTTATAAAAATGCGTCGAGTTCAGCCATGGATGCTGGTGGATGAAAATCCGTATGATTTAAATGGGTATAATGTATTCCAAGGTTCAATTGCAGATGGAATTAAACCTTTTGGTTTTATTGGACGTAAGGCTTTGGAAATGGCGTGTAATATAAATGAGCCAGATCGTGAAGATGTTGCGTTGTTTCATTGTGATATAACACCGGATAATATGATCGTGTCATCTGATGGACATTTTCAAGGGTTGGTTAATCTGGGCAAAGCATGTATTTGCGACAGAACGTTTGCTTTTTCAGCCATGGCGGCATCCTATAAGGATTTGGGGTTCGATGTTGGCAGTTTGCGTCGCAAATATGAAATGTTTTGTGGTCAAAAGTTGAATCCTTTTTCTGTGTCAACAATGATTGGTTTGCATTCCAAGTTGGCACAACATACTGAAAAAGTACGTTAATGGTTTTGTGTGGGGCGCAATATGCGCCCTGCTTTTTTATGTTGACTTGCATTTTTGTCTGTTTTTATTTATAATGGTTGCGCTGTGCCCATAGCAGAACTGGATAATGCGTCACCCTCCGAAGGTGAAGATTGTGGGTTCGAATCCCGCTGGGCACGCCAAGATATTTACCGGCCGATTGGACGGTGTTTTTATAAAAATATTGTTTTTCAGTTTTTGATAATGTAATCTGGGATAAAAGTCATATCGACCATGGGGTGATAGTATGCATAAAATAACATTCTTGGTTTTTGTAATGTATGGTTTGGTGGGTTGTAACAGTATTTATGTAAAGCCAAATTCTTTATCACATAATGCGATTGTTTATGCAGATCGTGGTGGTTATTCAATGCGTCGTGCAATTAAACAAGAATTAGAAAATCGCGGATTTGATGTTCGTGTTGGACGCGCAACGGAAAGTGAATTGTCTGATACGGATGATGGCGATATTGATATGGATACATATATTATTCCAGATAATGCGCGCTATATCGTGCGTGTGCGCGAACGCAAGCCGATTTTTCGTCCGATTTGGTGTTCGCTGAATGGATTTTGGTGGTGGCGTTTTAATGTGTCAATTGCAGATAATAACTCTGGCCAAGAAGTAATGTCATGGTTTGGTAACGGGTGTGCGGGTTCTTCAATTGATTTATTAAATCGTGCATTGGATAAAATGGAAATGCATTAATTATTATGCACTGCATAAATCGTCAAAGTTAATTATTAAATCGGAGATAGATTTATTGCAAGGAACATTGGGTGAACAAGATGTGGTCCATGTTTGATATACATTAAAGCCGTAGTCCAAAGCATCGCTTGTGTCGGAAAGTGTTCCAAATTTTTCAATAAGTTTTTCGTTTTTTTGTACGGCGTTAAATGCTTTTTGGATGTTTTTTAGCCCCGCGTTAGTTTTGTTTAAAAGTTCATTGATTTTTTTTGTTTTGGCCAATGTTCCAAGTGCTGTGACACTTGTTTTTGTTGAGTTAGATATTGTAGAAATTTTACTTCCAAGCGTTTGTGCGTTTTTTACTGCGTTTGTGGCACCTGTTCCCAATGTGAATAGTGCACCAATTAATTGTGCGGTTTCGGCGACATTGTTGATTGTTACCAAATAGCTTTTTTCAATTGATTTTACTTCATTAGCAATACAGACTGATTCCATTGTGCCGTCAAGAAAATATGTACTTAATGCGTCGATTAGATAAGAAGCAGCGTTTGCATTTGTGTCACTGTATTCGCCGTCAAATTCAATTGTTGCTTTGATTAGATTTTTTACGCTATCTTTTGCACATTCGCGACATGTTGTGGTGCTTGTTTGGCAGATGTTTATCAAACATTGGTTGGCCCCCAGTAATGCAGCATTAAATTTTGCATCGATTATATGGTTGGTGGTCATGGCTGTTGCTGTTGCGATAACGGTTACAACACCGGCAATGCCTGCGACAATAGCGGTTGCGCTTGCCGCAGTAGTCGTGGTAGATGCGCCTCCAGAAAAAGGAATTGCCAAAATAGACATGGCCATGCCACCCACACCGATGGCGATTTTGTTGCGTGCCTGATCGCTGGCTTCTTCTTTGACGATATTCATAATGCAACCACCTTTTGCGGGGGCCCATGTTGTTGCGATTCCATGTTTTGTTGATAATTCTGTGCACATGCTTTCGGTAAAGCCGGCGCATGTTCCATTGCCCATGGTGGATCCGCCAGATGCGTTGCATATTAATCCTGCGTGTCCTGCCGATTGGCTTTGTTTGGCGTGTTCGTACATGTCATCAAAAAGAAAATCAATAGTTTTTGTAAATGTTTCGTCTTTGTCTGCGTCATAAAATTTGACTGTACACACCAAGATGTCGTCCAAACCAGAAAGTGCGCTGTCTTGATATGGAATCGGGTTGTTAAGACATGCAAAGGATTTCATAAAAAGGTTATCTTTATATAATAATTGTAATTCTGTATATTGTTTTAAGTAATTTTTTACATCGGTAATATTGCCAATTTGCATATCTGAAAATGTGTTTGCAGAAATAATTGTTTGGCCGTTGTGTGTTAGGTCACGTAATGGTCCAGAGGCGGTATAGTGTTCTATGTTACAAAAAGCGGGTTGGGATGTTGTTGCGTTATGACATTGTGCCCTCATTGCAAAACTTTTTAAATCGTTGTTTAATTCAGTTTCTGATGATATGGATATATAGCACTTGGAAGGAGTGTCTTCATGTGGTGTACCACCATTTAGTCTGCAGACAGCTGCTTTAACTGAATCTTGAACAATTGCAGATTTTGAATCGGACAAGTCGTCAAACCAAAATGTGTGTTTTGCCCCCTTGGAATCGGTAACATCGTATGTGTCATCACCAACTGTTTTGTTGGTGTGTTCGCCAAATTTTACGTTTGAATCGCCCAGTGCCAATCGGATAAGTTCTTGCGCCTGGATTGGTTGAACCTGGGTGTTTTTTATAAAGAAATCGCATTCGCCACCACAACCGATATCGCGACATGGATCGCATGCCGGTGCAGCGATTGCGTTTGTCGAAAACAGACCCACAAACAATGTGCAGATAAATTTACATAAAAATATAATTTTTTTTATTTGCATATTGGGTGGTCCTTTAATGTTTTTAAATCTTCGTAATCTGTCAACAAGGGGATTTGCTGATCGCCTGCAGCGGCAATTTGTTCGTTGCATTCGTCTTTTACGCGGTCCAACAATGCGCGCACGTCAACACGTGTTTTTTCGGCGGATTCTGCAATCTGTTTGCGGTTTTTGCCGTTTATCATTAAGTTTGCGGCAATCGATGCAACGGCTGTAACCGCGATGGCGGTTGCGCTGTCTTTTATCTTTTTATCAAGACGTTCTTTTTCTGCGTTCCATTCGGCGGCATCGGTACCATTTTCGTCCAATAATGCGCGCGATACAGATGTGTAAACGCCGTCCGTTTTGCCCAGTGATTCATTGTCATACAGGCCCGTTGTTGCCGCGTCCAAAATCAGTTCGCTTTCGATGTCGGGCTGCATACCCAATGCCGCCTTGCGTTCTTTTAAATCGGTTGCCAATGCGATATATTCGGCCTTTATTGCGGCCAATTCGGGTGATGATGGTAATTCAATATCAGCTTCGCCGCCTTTGATGTTACGGCCCGCGCCGTAATCACAAACAAATGTGGCCAGATATGCGGTCATGTCCAATTCGGCGTCCGCCATCGCTTTCTTTTCAGACATTGCAGATGCCAATTCCATGCCGGCAATACCCATCGCACCGATTGCCGCGCCACCCAACATTTTGTTTGCAGTGGAATTTTCGCGTTCGTGGGCCGCATCGGCATCGTCGCGCAGTTCTTGTAATTCCGCTTCCATTTCTGCGGTTTCTAAATCATCGATGGTTTTTACCGCTTCGGCTAATTGTTTATATAATTCTTGTTTTTGTTTGTCGTTTGAATTGGCCCAACCCAATGTTTCAACCAAATTATGCAAGTATTCAACATCGCTGAATGTAATGGGGGTTTCGTCACCCTGATCGATTTGATAAATACGGTGAGATACGCGCATAAAACGGTTGTATTCGGCATCTTCGTCGTTTGCTGCCGCATGACAAAAGTTCGCTGAAAACAGCAGGATAAATAAAAAAGTTAAAAATTTGTGTAAATGTTGCAACATACTCTCTGGGGTTATTATATCAAAAAAGCACTATAAGGTACAAGTATAAAATATTCCGTTTCTTTGTTCTGGACATTTGGCTTTGTTTTATATAGAATGTGCAACATATGTATGCGGGCGTGGTATAATGGTAGCACGTCAGCTTCCCAAGCTGAAGACGAGGGTTCGATTCCCTTCGCCCGCACCAAGTTTGAAGTACGGATTGTTTTTATAATAAAAAAATCCCCCATTTGGGGGATTTTTTAATCCAAGGTTGCGTATTCGCAGAAACCTTCGTTTGTGTCACAACGAGATGTTGTGCCTTCGCTGATGAAATAACCCTGTTCGTGCAAGCATGCAGGACATACATTTGGCGCTTCGTTGCCAATGTGCCACATACCACAGTTTGTACAACGCCACATAACAATTTTGTCTTGTTTGAACAATGTGCCGTTTTCAATTGCATCAGCCAATGCGCGAAAACGAGATTCGTGATAACGTTCCGCCAAACCAATGTTTTTTAAGATTTCGGCAATAGCAGGAAAACCTTCTTGGGCAGCAATTTGTGCAAATTTTGGGTACATTTCTGTGTTTTCTTCGTGTTCCCCATATGCCGCAGCTTGTAAGTTTTCAAGTGTTGTGCCGATTTTGCCCGCAGGAAATGATGCGGTGATTTCCAATTCGCCACCTTCCAAGAATTTAAACAAGCGTGATGCGTGTTCTTTTTCTTGATCAGCAGTTTCTAAAAATATTTTTGAAATTGCCTGAAATCCTTCTTTCTTGGCAGCAGATGCGTACATTGTATAACGATTACGCGCCTGGGATTCGCCAGCAAACGCAATTAACAGATTTTTTTCAGTCTGTGTACCTTTTAATGATACCATTGTGTTTTCCCCTTTGTTGTTAGTTTTTTTGTTCGTGTCAAAATTCTAGCAGAGAAAACACAAAATTGCAAAAATTATTTATGCCCTATTCGCAGGATTCCAATGATAAAAAACGTTGTTCAATTTTTCCAATCATTTCAGGGATGTTTATACGACCCGCAGCACTGATTGTAATAATTTCGGGTTTCTTTTTGCGACCAAATGATTTTTTGAATGCAGACATTTTTTCGGTCAAATCGTTATCATCAATTGCGTCAATCTTGTTAATTATTACCATTTCGGGTTTATCCAATAATCCGCCACCATAAGAATCCATTTCATGACGAATTGCGCGATAACGTTCCGCCCAATCGGATTCAGTGCCATCAATAACATGCAAAATCATTTTTGTGCGTTCTGCATGTCCCAAAAATCTGTCCCCCAGTCCAACACCAGTGTGGGCGCCTTCGATAAGACCAGGTAAGTCAACCAAGACAAATTCGCGGTCGTGGGCATACATGACACCCAATTGTGGGTTTAATGTTGTAAATGGATAATTCGCAATCTTTGGGCGAGCCGCCGTTACCGCAGATAATAGTGTGGATTTGCCCGCGTTTGGAAAGCCGACCAAACCAATATCAGCGATCAGTTTTAATCGTAATACAACAGTACGTTCTTCGCCAGGCAGACCATCGTTTGCCTGTTTCGGTGCGCGATTGGTTGGACTTTTAAAGTGCAAGTTGCCCCACCCCCCGTTTCCACCACGTGCCGCGCGATATTCCATGTCGTCAACGTTCAAGTCGGCATATTCAATTTCTTCGTTTTCAGACAATATTACAGTACCAGTTGGAACCGGTAAAACCAGTGTGTCCCCCGATGCGCCTGTACGCATCTTACCCATGCCGTTTTCACCACGTTGGGCCATAAATTTGGTCTTGTATCGATAATCAATCAATGTGTTTACGTTCGGCACTGCGACGAATACAACGTCGCCACCACGTCCGCCGTCACCACCGTTTGGACCACCAAATTCAATGTACTTTTCGCGTCTGAAACTGGCCGAACCATTTCCGCCGTCACCTGCTTTGATATAAATTTTTGCTTTGTCTAAAAACTTCATATTTTTGCCTCTTGTATTATATTATAACTTAAAAACTTGCAATTTCCAGTCTAAAAGACTATAATTGTGGTGCTGCGCTTGCAGTGATGATTCTGAACCCGTTGTGAAATAGTCATTATGGACTGGGGGGCGGTACCCCACAGCTCCACCATTACTTGATATGATTGCGGTCATATTTGGTTATGGGGCTGACATAGATTCGACAGATGATGAAAGACAAATTGGCTGAATCCGACGTGGTGTCGTTAAATACCAACTAAAAACTGAATGGCGATAGAATCGCTGCGAACGACAATGTTCGCCTTGCAATGGCTGCCTAATGATGGCTTGGGTATGATTGGCGATTGTTGATTATATCCGTTTTAGCGATTGCGGGGTCCGTCGGGTACCTGGCACCAGAAACCCGACAAACTTGGATAAAAAATTTATAATATACATCAGGAAGGGTGATAAAATGTTCGGAAAAGTAAAAAAAGTATTCTTTACAGGCGTATTCGGTGTTTTGTATGTTGCTTTTGTTGCGCAGATGATTTATGTATTGGGTTGGGTTTCTGGCTTTGATAATAAATTGATTGCGTTTGGAATGTTGACTTTGGAATGGTTGGTGTTGATTGCTGCACGCTATTTGTCAAAACGTTCCAGCAACAGTGCACAACACAGTAATACTTATCGTCGTCGTTAATAGGTTATTACGATTAATCGAATCCTCCAGATATCGGGGGATTTTTTATATGTCTTGAAATATAATAAAAATATCTTATATTAAGTACGCTATGAAAAACTATATTTTACCATTTCGTGATTTTGTTGTGTCACCTGGGATGACTGTTCCAGTGTTGATTGATAATCCTGCATCTGTAAACTGTGTGCGTACGGCCACAAAAACAGGCCAGCAACAGTTGATTTTGGTGCCCCAACACAGCTGGGCATATCCAACGACACTTGATGATATTTATACGGTTGGAACATTGGGGGACATTGTTCAGGTTTTGACAATGCCTGATGGGGCAATGCATGTCTTGTTAAAAACAACAACAGCGGTGAAATTGCAAAATACAGATATTGTAGATGGGTTGTTTGTATCCGAATATGAACCCATTGTTGTGGCTGATGATATGAATACAGAACAAACAACAATGTTGCGGGATATCTTGGTTGATAATTTACAAAATTTGGCAAATATGTCGCGCAGATTCAAAATGGATAAATTGCGCAATGTTATTACAAATTATCCATTACCTGCATTTGTGGATACGGTGATTCAGACCGCTGATGTGGAAACAGAAACCGCGGTCAAGGTTCTTTGTGCAACCAGTTGGTATGAAAAGTTAAGTGTTTTATTAGAAGAAATAAAAATGATGATGGAATCTGCCAAGATAGAAGATTCTATTAATAGACGTATTCATCAACAAATGGAAAACGGTCGTCGTGAAGCGATATTACAGGAAAAAATGCGCGCAATCCAAAAAGAAATGGGCGAAGATGACGGTGAAGTAGATACGGCCAATATTCGTAAAAAGATTTTACGTTCTGCTATGCCAGCAGATGCCAAAGAAAAGGCTTTGTCTGAATGGAAACGTATGCGTTCAATGTCGCCAATGTCAAATGAAGGCGGACTGTTAAAAACTTATTTAGATGAATTGTTGGCGATGCCATGGGAAAATACAGATGTCGTTCCGATTGATTTGGATAACGCACGTCGCGTTTTGGATTCAGAACATTCTGGTATGCGTGGTGTCAAAGAACGCATTTTGGAACATATTGCGGTTATGAAAAAAACCAGTGGTAATCAGGGTAGTATTTTGTGTTTCGTTGGTGCGCCGGGGGTTGGTAAAACGTCATTGGGTAAATCGATTGCAAATGCTTTGGGACGTAAATATCAACGTATTTCATTGGGTGGAATTTCTGATGAAGCACATTTTCGCGGTCATCGCAAAACATATATTGGTGCACAAACAGGTCGTATTATGGATGCATTAAAAAGATGTAAAACAAATAATCCTGTGATTGTGTTGGATGAAATTGATAAGATGGGGCGTGATTGGCGTGGGGATCCAGAATCTGCGTTGTTGGAAATTTTAGACCCTGAACAAAATAAAACATTTCGTGACCATTATTTAGAAGTGGATTTTGACTTGTCGAATGTTTTATTTATTGCGACTGCGAATTCATTGAATATGTCAAATGCGTTAAAGGATCGTATGGAGATTATTGAAATTCCCGGCTACTCAATCGAAGACAAGGTAAAAATTGCACGTGAACATTTAATTAAACGTGCAGCAATTGATACTGGCTGGAATATGGATGATATTGTAATTTCTGATGATGCGATAAAGTACTTGATTCAAAATTATACGTCAGAACAAGGTGTTCGTGAATTAAAACGTGAAATTACTGCAATTTTACGTCGTGCACTATTAGAAAATAATTGCATGGATGTCAAAACTGAATTTACACCCGAAAAAATAGATGAATTATTGTCTTTGCGTAAGTCGGCTGGCTTTGCAAAGAAAATTGGTTTTGGAGTCAGATTATGATATTAATTATTAATACATCTGGGAAAAATATCGAATTTGTATTAGATGACAGATATAAATCTGTTGATGTGGAAAAACAATCTGTGGCCCTGCCCGTTGAATGTGAAAATTTTATTAATGAATGTGGTGTATCGTGGCAAGATATTGATGCAATTGGGGTGGTTGTTGGACCAGGCAGTTTTACCGGAGTTCGGTTGGGAATTGCATATGCCAAGGGTATTGCATTGGGGTTGAATATCCCTGTTGTTGGGATTTGTATTTTTGATTTATATTTGGCCGCGACACCCGATGCGTTTGTTGCGTTGGATTCGGGACGTGGCGATTTATTTGTTGCAGCAAAAAATTTAGAGCCACAGATAATGGCCATCGAAGATGTTGAAACAAAACAAATGGAATGGCCGCGCACTGTTGGACATAGGCCTTTTGATTTAAAGTTGGGTACAAAAATTGCGGCAGACAAAATTGCGATTGGTGATATCGAGCCAGTTGTGCCAATGTATTTGCGTCCAAGTTATGCGGAACAGAATAAAAAATGCTAGATCAGTTATCAAATCTTCATGCAAAGTGTTTCCCAGAGAAGCCTTGGACGGCATCGGATTTTGCAGACCTAAAAAAATCAGGGTGTGAAGTTATTGCCAGTCAAAATGGATTTATTGTTTGGCGTGTTGTTATGGATGAAGCGGAATTGATTTCGATTGGTGTTGATCCACATGCACGTAAAACAGGAATTGCAACAGCTATGTTGGGAATTATGGATGGAGAATTGCGAAAAAATGGTGTAAAAAAGGTTTTTTTGGAGGTTGCTGAAAACAATCACCCTGCCCGCGCGTTGTATGAACAAAACGGATACAAGCAAGTTGGAATTCGACCAAAATATTATGATGGAATTGATGCAATATTGATGTCCAAAGATTTATAATTTATTTTATTTTTCGTTAAAAAAAAACGCCAAAATGGCGTTTTTTTGATGTGTGACTTATTATTCGTTTACAACTGAATATATTGTATCATTATATTTTACTTTTAATCCACCAGATGTTTGTGATGTCGACATGTTGCCGAACAATGTTTTGCCGTCCACATATGCACGTAAAGATGGGTTGGTGGCTTGTTCACTGCGCAGATAAATTGTGTATGCGCCAGCATGCAGTATGCGGCCACAGTCGCCTGCTTCGTTCGCCCCATATCCGTATCCAATTGTGGTCAGACCATCTTCACATGCGTGACGTTCGGATGTTTGGGTTTGGTTGACTTGACCGCCCACACCCCAGAACCCAGCGCCCACATTTTCGCATTGGCCACCAATGGCTGAAACATATGTTCCGGCATTACATGTTGTGACGCAAGATTCTTCGCCGGCATGTGAATCGGCATCACTGCCTTGGTTGCCATATCCCCTTTCTGTTAAGCATGCATTACAGCTGGATGCGTGTGCGTATGAATATGTATTATCATTACATACGACGCATTCTGTTCCCATTGCACTGTATGTTCCGGCGGGACATTCGGCACAGGCACCACCTTTTAGTTCATATCCGGGTTGGCAATCGGCTACATTGCAGACTCCGCAATTTGTGTAATCATTGTCGTCGTAATAACACTGTTTTTTGCCACTGCCACTGCCTTGTGTACAATCTTGATGGTTATAACAACTGGTTATTTCTGTGGCACCAGTATCCGAATTGCCGTTATCTGGACATTGTGAACAATATAGTGCTGTATCAGATGCGTAGAATCCAGCGTTTGCAATTAATGTGATATCCAGAGTTGTTGCGCCCCATGTTGTTGCATCGATGGCGGTTTGTTTTACCGTTCCAGACTTGCAATTCATAGGTGTTTGTTTTTGAACGCATTGTGTAAATGATGTCCATCCTGATCCGTTTGAATCGTATTTTGTCCATCCGTCGGTCAGATCTGGACATGTCTTACAAGATGAAGTATCTCCATATTTTACGGTATGCGATTCTTTGTATTCCCAATTTGCGCATTTTGTTGTGCTGCTGGCATTAGCTGTTGCGATTACAGCCCCACTGATTTCATTGGTATAGCATGCAGATGTACCGCCTGTGTTGTCGGCATCAGAATTTGGATACATCCCGTTTGCCAATTCAGAACATGCGATACATGATGTGCCAGACACGTAATATCCGCTGGCTGCAGTTACAGATTTTACTGTCATGGTACATGGGGCGTTATTTGATTCACATCCGGTCTTATGTTTGCCGTCACCTGTTCCATTTTCGTTTGCGTATGCAGTATATTCACAGTCATCAACAGAACATGAATTCCATGTTACATCTGAACAATTTATTGGTGTCGCACCATTTTCCCGACTGCCGGTCCATGCGCGTTGTTTTGTGTTACTGAAACAGTCCGTTATCTTTGTTGCAAATGTATCATTTTCAGTGTTTGGATATTCTGTCGGACATTTTTTGATGCCACCAAGAGTTCCGTTGCCGATTGTAAATTCTCCGCCTGTACAATAATAACCAGATTCACATGGACTGCATTTTATGTCACTGCCCGCATAATATGTACCAGCAGCACATGTGATAATATCTTGTGCCCATGTCGCGGTTAATGTTACATCAGACGCTGTGGACATTGTATATGGATCACCCGAATTATATGTGTTTGTACCATCTGTCCAGTTTACGA
>JAZTWA010000025.1:0-3328 GCA_045635585.1 Candidatus Enterousia sp. | reverse complement strand
CCATATAATCCGGCGATAACAAATGTGGGGGTTGCGGCAAATATGAAGTATCTATTGACGTCTGTTGATGTTGCAAATCAGATATTAAATGGCGAAGCGACAACAGATTACGGGAATGGAATTTATGCAACAAAAATGGCGGCAGATACAATTGTGAGTGATACAGCGATAAATACATTAATAAAAATTATGGATACACCACCCGCAGATTCAGATGAACCGGAACCGGGGGACGAAATACTGGTGCCACCATATGTGTTCGCGATAAAAACAAGTGCAACAAATTCTTTTGCAATTAATATCGCCGCCAAGGGAACCTTTACCATTGACTGGGGCGACGGTACGGTTGAAACATTCGATCAAACATCAGCTTATACAAAATCCTATTCTCATAACTATGGCACCAGCCAGTCACAAACAATACGACTCGCCGGCCAGGCAACAGAATACTACAGCTCTTATGACCCGGCAACAATCAGCTTTCCATCCAAAGGCGTAATCAGTGAAATCATCGGCAGCCTGGGAAAAATATTCCCAACACTGGCCGACGGCAGCCAGCCAAGTTTCTATCAAACCTTTTACTATGCCAGCAATATCACACGTCTGCCTAAAAAATTATTTTCGGGCATCACCGGAAAACCAATCAGTTCTATGTTTTATCAGACGTTCTATAACCTGTACAATTTGACAGAGATACCCGAAAACCTGTTTGGCGGATTGGACGGCGCCCCCGGAAGTAGTATGTTCCGTGAAACATTCTATAATTGCAGTTCTGTAAAATCACTGCCAAATAAACTGTTTGGTAATCTGTATGGCACACCTGCAATGTATATGTTTTATGGGACATTTGAAAATTGTACTGGGCTGACTGGGGAAATACCATTGGGTTTCTTTGGTGATTATGAAAATAACATAAAAACCTATATGTTCGGACGTACGTTCTATAATTGCAGTGGTCTGACTGGTCCATCCGCCAGAATGCCAGACGGAACATATATCTACAACTACTTTACAAAAGGTACAGGTTATTACCCAACGTCCAAGATGTATTATAACTGCACAGGTTTGTCGGATTATTCCAGTATTCCATCAAGCGCCAAGTAAACGGGTATACTAATAGTCTTTGCATCACACATCGCCTCACATAGCATTTTGATAAAAAATGTAATAAAATACATATAAAATTTAAAGGAATGATAATGACGAATTCAATCAACAAATTTCCACGCATTATTGATATGGGGGGATTTTCAGTTGGTAAAACTGGAACCAACAAGTGCCAACGCAGGGCGTCTGTTGTTGGTTATAAATGACAATCGTGAATTTTTGGGTGAATTTCTGGAATGGGTGGACGCGTATATTACAGTTGATTTTGGGTCTTTTCTCATATATAATAAAATATGTGAATCCGATGGGAATTGGGTTCGGGGCTGTCGTAGGCCCATCACATCCGGTGCAAAATATTTTTAGGGTGCGTCGTTAATCCGACAACGTTCCTGTGGTTTTGCATCGTTATTTGTCCCTGACTGAATAAATGCAGTCGGGGGGCTGTCTGTCATACAACAGGGGTAGCCCGAAAACAGCAGAATCAACGATGTGATGATTTACGAACTCCCCGACCGCCTGAATTTCCACGGCGGTTAATTTTTATCATAGGAGTTCATTATGACAGATAGAATTAGAAAAACAATAAATGGAATCGAATGGGTTGACGGACCACACCACAGAGCGTCTTTGTTTGAAAAAGCAAGAATTGCATTGAACCAAAACAAGCGTGCAATCGAATATCTGACCAAGGCGTGCAGTATGGAATTAACACGCGATGGATTGGTTGTGCATTTAACTTCATCTGACATAACGGGGATAGAACGCGACAAAACAGGCAACGTAAAGCCTATTGATATGTCGCGCGTGCTGAAAGGAGAACTAAAGACCGCGTACAATGCATTACTGCAATTGGGGTTCTCTCCACAACGAAATAGATATGTCGACCACCCAAACAAAGCAGATGTTTCTGTTTCTTTTATGGAACAGTCAAACATAGATGTGTTTAACAAAGTGGGCGACCTGTTGGGATTTAGTCGTGGATTTCGCCGCCTAGATAAAAAGGGGCTGGCACTAATGAGCCAACACTATCAAACACAATTGGACCGCAATACGCGCTAAAAAAGCGAATATCCCCCTAGGGGATTACGTCGGCAGAATAAAAACAGCCCGCCCCGCGTGGGTGTTGCGCCCAATTCAAAAATCAAAAGAGCAGGAAAATCCAACGAAAAAACGCACCAAATGGTGCGTTTTTAAACGGGTGGCCCTTGTCGGGATGCCAAGGCGAGTCCAAAGTCCAAGATTTTCAATGGTTTCAGACAGTTGATTTATCAGCCTGCATCACACGATATGAATGCCTATTTGGCAAAAAAGACTCATATTGTCTATGATGATTCTAATGAGACAGTAGATATTAACAAGAATGAAGAAATACAAGATAAATAATCTCGTCAATAACATTCATTTTTTGTGGTGGTGTACATCCCCCACAAATACACAAATCGCTTGGTGTATTCCTGTGCTGGGTGGATTAGAAAGATGCAGTTTTTCGCCTTAATAGAAATTTTATGTAAAACTGCAGAAAATTTCTATTGTGACAGAAATTTGTTCCTTTTCGTGTAAAATCGTGTAAAAACATGGCAACGGCCGCACAACGTTTTATACCAAGGCCTAAGGCAACAAATGAAAGTAACTGCTGGGATTTTTAGAAAAGGGGACCGGGTTCTGCTGATGCGACGGGCGGCTGACCAGCCATTGGCGGGCGAATGGGAATACCCCGGTGGTAAGTTTGAAGATGGCGAAGACGGCCCAACATGCCTGCGCCGGGAATTGTCCGAAGAATTGAGCATAGACGCACAAATCGGCGACCTGATTACTATCGCAAAACACACAACGGATTCTGGCAAGGTTATCGAACTGCACGCATATGAAATTGCATCCTATACCGGCGAAATCCAACTGCGAGTCCACGATGATATGCACTGGGTGCCAGTATCAGACCTGCCATCCCACCCACAATTACCAGCAGATTTAATCGTATCGAACTTCATTGTAAATAATAAATGAGCTTTCCTTGACAATGTCAAAAAGTCTTTTATAATAATTTGGCATAAAACAACACATTACAAAGGTTTTATGTCATGCCAGAAGTTATTTCCCAACACATATTTGAACAATTACAAAAAGACAACTTGTCTGTCTTATCGGATAAGTATTACTCGGAAAGAGTTTTAAAGTGTCTAGCAGAAAAACTTATCAATGATTCCGCAAGCAAATACATGTT
>JAZTWA010000024.1:0-35753 GCA_045635585.1 Candidatus Enterousia sp. | reverse complement strand
TATGACCTGGCTGTTCCTGTGTTGGTTTAATGTGCCATTTACGACGATTGACACCTTCGACCACAACACGTTCTTCTGTTGGGCGCGCTTCCAGCACTTTACCTTTGACGCCTTTGTATTTTCCCGAAATAACTACGACTTGGTCGCCTTTTTTAATTTTCATTTTATGACCTTTCATCTGTTATTAGATTACTTCCGGTGCCAAAGACACGATTTTCTGTACATCGTACTTACGACGAACTTCACGCGCGATTGGTCCAAAGATACGTGTTCCAATTGGTTCAAAGTTGTTTTTATTAATCAAAACAACCGCATTATCGTCAAAACGAATAATTGAACCGTCTGGACGTTTCACTGGGAACTTTGTACGAACGATAATTGCACGTTGTACTGTACCTTTTTGAACTTTACCACGTGGAATAGCTTCTTTAATAGCAACAACAATTTTGTCGCCAACTGTTGCATAACGACGATGAGAACCGCCCAAAACTTTGATGCACATTGCTTTACGTGCGCCAGAGTTATCTGCAACTGTCATAACTGTTTCATTTTGAATCATAACTTTAATCCTTTTCCTGCAAGCGAGGCAATCCCCCACCGCTTTGTTATAGGTTCCGACTGTCGCCTTATTATTCCCGAACCGACCTCAAAGAACCTGTTGATTATTAGTCAACTACTTCTACCGCACCATCCTTGGAAACACCAACGTGCCCCTTAACAATCCAAGATTTTGTCTTAGAAATTGGACGATGTTCTTCAATTGCAACGATTTCACCAACTTTGTATTGGTTATTTTCATCGTGCGCTTTATACTTTTTATTCTGCTTAACGAACTTACCATACAGCGGATGACGGAAACGACGTTCCACTTCAACGACAACTGTTTTGTCGTTCGCTGTACTTACAACTGTTCCTTGCAGTATACGTCTTGGCATAACTATTATCCCTTATACTGTTACATAACCCACAGATCTTACTCATTTTTTTGATATAAAACCCATAAATTATTTTATGTTCTTTACTTTCTGACCCCGTATATAATATCTAATTTTTTAGAAATCTCAACAAAAATCAGCAATTTTTATTATTTTTTTGCAGCATTCAACTTTGTTTTAACGCGTGCAATTTCACGACGAGTCTGACGCATAACGTGTGTTTTTGGCATCTGACCAGCAGCATGTTGAAAACGTTGGTTCATTTGTTCTTTTTTCAAATCAACCAATTTGCTTTCCAATGCTTCCATCGTCAATTCTGTTTCTACTTTCTTTTCTGCCATCTTTAGCTACCTTTTTTTTGCCCTGCCCCAAAGGACTTTACCTTTGGGACGGCAATTTAATTAGTTAACTTTACGTTCTACCACTTTTGTTTTGACTGGCAATTTTGCTGCCGCCAATGCAAATGCTTCGTATGCAACTTCTGGTTTTACACCATCCAATTCGAACATGATACGTCCTGGTTTAACACGGCAAATCCAATATTCAACCGCACCTTTACCTTTACCCATACGAACTTCGGCTGGTTTCTTAGTAACAGGAACGTCTGGGAATATACGGATCCATAATTTACCCATACGACGCATATGACGTGTGATTGCACGACGCGCTGCTTCAATTTGACGCGCTGTAACACGTTCTGGTGACATTGCTTTCAATCCAAAAGAACCGAATGCTAATTCACTGCCACCTTTCGCAACACCGTGAATACGGCCTTTGTGTTGTTTGCGAAATTTTGTTTTCTTTGGCATTAACATAATACAAATCCTTAACTTCTAATAACTTTTTACATTATTATTTGTGCTTTCTTTCGCTGCTACCGGCATATTCAGTCGGACGCGCCATTTCAGAAGCCAATTTTTCTTTATTTACAACATCACCTGTGTAAATCCAAACTTTAACACCGATAACGCCGTATGTTGTTTTTGCTTGAATTGACGCATAGTCAATATCCGCACGCAATGTATGCAACGGAATACGACCTTCGCGGATTTGTTCGCTACGTGCGATTTCAGCACCATTCAAACGGCCAGAGCACATTACTTTGATACCCTGTGCACCTGCTTTTTGTGCATTCTGCACAGCTTTTTTCATCGCGCGTTTAAATGAAACACGACCTTCAATTTGCTGTGCAATATTCTGCGCAACCAATTGCGCATTCAGGTCAGGACGGCGAACTTCGTAAATATTTACGACAACTTGGTCATTTTTAACCAATTTTTTGATATCATTACGTAATGTTTCGATATCGGCACCGTTCTTACCAATAATCATACCTGGTCTAGAGGTATGAATAGTCACAACCACTTTCTTGGCGAAACGTTCAATAACAATTTTAGCCAATCCAGCTTTCTTTAACTTTTTTTCAATAAATTTGCGAATTTTTACGTCTTCTGCCAACAATGCTGCATAGTCTTTTTTACCTGCAATCCAGCGAGAATCTGTAATTTTATTAATAAATTCGCGCAATGAAATTGGTGATACTTTCTGTCCCATTTCTTTTTTCCTTAAACTTTTGTGGGGGCGTTCTTGAAGTGTTTCCACTTTATTCAGGAATTTTCATTCCATACCGCCCACCACATCACTTGTTATTTTACTGCTTCTTTTTTTGCTGTTTTCTTTTTAGAAGGCGCAACACCAGATTCCAAAACAATTGTCAAATTTGAAAAAGGTTTCAAAATTGGACGTGCACTTCCACGTGGACCCGCCATGATGCGTTTCATTGTCAACGCTTTACCACACCAAATTTCTTTGACGTACAAAGTGTCAACTGGCAATTTTTTGTTATGTTCTGCGTTTGCAACTGCAGACAACAAAGTTTTCAAAACTTCACCTGCCACACGTTTTTTTGAAAATTTCAGAACATCAACAGCACGTTCTACTGGCAAACCACGAACCATATCGCAAACCAGATTCAACTTCTGATGACTTACGCGGATCATTTTATTAAATGCACGCGCCTGATTTTCTTTAATTCCATATCTTGCTGTCATAACTACTTACCCCATATTATTTTTTGCCTGCTGCGGCTTTCTTGTTAGCTGCATGACCTTTAAATGTACGTGTTGGGGCAAATTCACCCAATTTATGACCAATCATATCTTCTACGATTGACACAGGGATAAACTTGTTACCATTGTGTACTTCAAATGTCAATCCCACCATTTGTGGTATAATTGTACTACCACGGGACCAGGTTTTAATTGGTTTACGGTCATCTTTTTCATTTGCAACCGCTGTTTTTTTCAAAACAGAAGGATGAACATAAGGACCTTTCCATACTGAACGAGACATCATTTACTCCGTTTATTTTCTATTATTTCTTTTTCGCCAAATGTCTGCTACGAATAATCATCTTAGCAGTACGTTTATTGCTACGGGTACGATATCCCTTGGCTGGAATACCTGTACGTGATACCGGTTCGTGGCCCTTAGAATGACCATTACCACCACCCATTGGGTGATCTACTGGGTTCATAGCCATACCGCGAACTGATGGACGAATACCCAACCAACGTGCGCGACCAGCTTTACCCAAGTTGACATTGCGTTGATCTGGATTAGATACGCTGCCAACTGTTGCCAAACATTCAGAATGAACCTTACGCAACTCACCGCTGTTCATTTTAATCTGTGCATAAACACCGTCTTTACCCATTAATTGTGCATAGCAACCTGCACTACGTGCCAATTGACCACCTGCACCTGGTTTCAATTCAACGTTATGTACGATTGTACCGATTGGCATATTTTTCAATGGCATTGTGTTACCCGGTTTAATATCTGCATACGCAGCCGAAATAACAACATCACCTGCTTTTAAATCACGTGGTGCCAAGATGTATGAACGCATACCATCTGCATATTCAATCAACGCGATAAAAGCTGTACGATTTGGATCATATTCCAAGCGAACTACTGTCGCAGGAACATCTGTCTTCTTACGTTTAAAATCAATTAAACGATATTTACGTTTGTGACCGCCACCCTGATGTGGAACAGTTACATGACCAAAATTATTACGTCCACCTTTGGACTTCAAACCAACAGTCAATGCCTTTTCTGGCGCACCACGATGTAATTCACTGCGGTCAACTTGTGTCAAACCACGCGTACCTGGTGTTGTTGGCTTATAATGTTTCAATGCCATTTTTTTCTTACCTTTTTTTATACCCTGACACTAGCATCCTTTTATCTGGTTTCTCTGCCAGGGCCGTTCATTATACTATATATTTGCTGACAAATCCAATGCTGCATCTGCCGGCAAAGACACATATGCTTTTTTAACAGCGCGTTGTGTGCCTGTGCTACGACCACGGAAAGTTTTTACCTTACCTTTTACAATCACAACATTAACCTTAACTGGTTTTACGCCATAAATTGTTTCGACTGCACGTGCCACATCTTCTTTGGTTGCTTCCATTGCAACTTCAAAGACAACACTGTTATTTTCAGACAGTCTTGCTGCCTTTTCCGAGATTATCGGACGACGTAGTATATCATAAATACCAGCGGTCGCAACGATTTTTTTCTCTGAACTTACTTTTTTTTCTGCCATTTTGCTTACCTTCAATTCCTAAGATTACGCTAATCTTGCTTCAACCGCTTTAACTGCGTCTGCTGTCAAAACCAACTTTTCATGTTTCAAGATATCCAAAACATTCAAGCCAATTGTTGGCAAAACATCGATATTTGCGATATTTGCTGCAGATTTTTTGAAGTTTTCATCCAATTCTGTTGCACCAACAAACAATGCAGACGCGATATCCAATTTTTTCAATTGTTTTGCAAATGCATTTGTTTTTGCTGTTGCCATTTTTTCAGAATCAATAATAACCAAGCTGCCATCTTTTGCCTTGGAAGACAATGCCATTTTCAAGCCCAAGCTACGGATTTTCTTTGGCAAATCAATACTATGATCACGAACAACTGGACCATGTACAACGCCACCGCCACGCATGTGAACATTATATCTTTCACCCTGACGTGCATTACCTGTCTTTTTCTGCTTGAATGCTTTTTTGCCACTGCCCGCTACATCAGATACTGTCTTCACAGCATGTGTACCTGCACGTGATTTTGCACGTTGCCATGTAACAACACGATGTAAAATATCCGCACGTGGTTCCAGACCAAAGATGCTATCAGTCAATTCAACTGAACCGACTTTTTTACCATCAAAATTTATAATATCTAATTGCATTTTATTTACCTCACTCTTGCTGTCGCTGTTAATTTATTATTCTACAACAGCTTCTGTTTCGGTTGCTGTTTCTGTTTCAACTGTATCTGCAACAACAGATTTTGTTGGAACTGGCAAATCTTTGTGTTCTTTTTTGATTGCGTCTGTAACCAATACAAATGTACCATTTGCACCTGGAACTGCGCCTTCAACGAAGATCAAATTTTCTACTTCGTCTGTACCGAACACTTTCAAGTTCTGGACAGTAACTGTTTCATTACCCATTTGTCCAGCCATCTTTTTACCTTTCAAAACGCGGCCTGGCCATTCACGCATACCTGTACCACCAATGGAACGATGCGCTTTCAATACACCGTGGGTTGCTTCTTTACCGCCAAAGTTATGACGTTTCATTGCACCCTGGAAACCTTTACCTTTGCTTGTTGCTTGGACATCAACGAATTGACCGGCAACAAAATGAGATGCCACCAATTGTGTTCCCGCAGGGATAACACAATCATCTGACACACGGAATTCTACAACCTTGCGGTATGGTTTTACACCCGCTTTTTCCGCTGCAACTAATTGTGGTTTTGCGACATGTTTTGCTTTGGCTTCGCGCAAACCCAAAATGTTTGCAACATAACCGTTCTTTTCCTGCGTGCGATTTCCAATGACAGTGCAATCCCCAACAGCCAATACAGTTACAGGATGTGCAACACCGCCATCATCATACAGACGCGTCATTCCTATTTTTGTTGTAATTAATCCGCTACGTTTCATTTTTTTATGCCTTTATTTTTGTCAGTTGGTTGGCTGGGTTCAGAATAATCCCCACCAACACTAACAGTTTATTTTATATTTTACAATTTAATTTTTACATCTACACCTGATGCCAAATCCAACTTCATCAAGGCATCAACTGTCTGAGGGGTTGGATTAACAATATCTACGACCGCTTTATGATTACGGATTTCGAACTGTTCACGTGATTTTTTATCAACGTGTGGTGAACGGTTTACTGTAAATTTTTGAATCAATGTTGGCAAGCGAACTGGACCGACAACGTCTGCACCTGTACGCTTTGCTGTTTTAACGATTTCTTCAACTGATTCCATCAAGATGCGATGATCAAACGCTGTCAACTTGATGCGAATTTTTGATGTTGGTACCATTACCGTTTTCCTTATATTTGTCTGGGCGGTAATCACTGACACTTTTAATTCAGTTACACCGCCCACGACTGTTTAATTATTTAATGATTTTTGATACAACACCTGCGCCAACTGTGCGTCCGCCTTCACGGATAGCAAAGCGACGACCTTCGTCCATAGCAATTGGAGCAATCAATTGAACTGTGATACGAACGTTGTCACCTGGCAGAACCATTTCTTTGTCTGCTGGCAATGTAATTGTACCTGTTACGTCTGTTGTGCTGAAGAAGAACTGTGGACGATAGTTAGAGAAGAATGGTGTATGACGTCCGCCTTCTTCTTTGTTCAGAACGTAAACTTCTGCTTCAAAGTCTGTGTGTGGTGTAATAGAACCTGGTTTGCAGATAATCTGACCGCGTTCTACATCTTCTTTCTTTGTACCACGCAACAACAAACCTACGTTATCACCGGCTTCACCTTGATCCAACAATTTGCGGAACATTTCAACGCCAGTAACTGTTGTTTTCTGTGTTGGACGCAAACCAACGATTTCGCATTCTTCACCAACTTTGATAACACCAGATTCAACACGACCTGTTACCACTGTACCACGACCTGTGATAGAGAATACGTCTTCAATTGGCATCAAGAATGGTTTATCAACTGGACGTTCTGGCATTGGGATGAATTCGTCACATGCTTTCAACAATGCATCGATTGCTTCCTGACCCAAGCCGTCTTTTTTGTCTTCTACTGCAGAAACAGCTGAACCACGGATGATTGGTGTATTGTCACCGTCAAAGTCATTTGCAGACAACAATTCACGGATTTCCATTTCAACCAATTCCAACAATTCAGGATCGTTTGCCAAGTCACATTTGTTCAAGAAAACAACGATTTTTGGAATACCGACCTGACGTGCCAACAAAATGTGTTCACGTGTCTGTGGCATTGGACCGTCTGTCGCAGCAACAACCAAAATCGCACCGTCCATCTGTGCAGCACCAGTAATCATGTTTTTAACATAGTCCGCGTGCCCTGGGCAGTCAACGTGTGCATAGTGACGTGTTTCTGTTTCATATTCAACGTGTGCTGTATTAATTGTAATACCACGTTGTTTTTCTTCTGGTGCGTTATCGATTTGATCAACGCCTTTGGCTTTATCTGCGCCAACACCATAATAGTGAACGATCGCAGCAGTCAATGTTGTTTTACCATGGTCAACGTGACCAATTGTACCAATATTGACGTGTGGTTTAGTTCTTACATACTTTTCTTTTGCCATAGTTTTCTCCTTAGGCTTTTGTTTGTTAAGTTTAAAACTTCTTGTTAATTATTTCGTCAGCTTCTTGATTACTTCGTCAGCAACGTTTGTCGGGACTTCGTCATAGTGTGACAATTCCATATATGGGTTTGCACGACCTTGTGACAAAGAACGCAATGTTTTTACGTAACCGAACAGATTTGCCAATGGAACATATGCAGAAATCAATTGGTTACCGAATTGTGTTTCAATACCATTAATCTGTCCACGACGACTGTTCAAGTCCCCAATGATGTCACCGACGTATTCTTCCGGCGTATTAACCGAAAGCTTCATAATCGGTTCCAGCAATTTTGGCGCTGCCTTCTTCATCGCTTCGCGGAAGCATGCGCGCGCCGCAATTTCAAAGCACAAAACATTAGAGTCAACTTCATGATACTTACCATCTACCAATGTTGCCTTGAAATCTACTGTTGGATAGCCAATCAGAACACCTGTCTGCTGTGCTATCTTCAAACCTTTTTCTACACCTGGGATGTATTCTTTTGGAATCGCACCACCAACAATCTTGTTTTCGAATTCATAACCCTTACCTGGTTCTAATGGTTCAAATTCAATTTTAACCTGGGCATACTGACCCGAACCACCAGACTGTTTCTTATGTGTATATTCTTCTGATATAGGTTTACGGAATGTTTCACGATATGCAATACGTGGCTCACCAACATTAACATCAACCTTGAATTCACGTAACAATCTGTCAACCAAAATTTCCAAATGCAATTCACCAACACCCGACAAAATCGTTTGACCTGATTCTTCGTCCACTGATACGCGGAAAGAAGGATCTTCTTTTGCCAAAGCCTGTAAACCCAAAGACATCTTTTCAATGTCCGCTTTTGTTTTTGGTTCAACAGCAATGCTCATAACCGGTTCTGGAACATGAATTGATTCCAACAAAATTGGATGCGATTCATCACACAAAGTATCACCAGTAATTGTTTCTTTCATACCAACCAATGTGATAATGTCACCTGCTGATGCTTCTTTAATTTCTTCACGATTATTTGAATGCATCAACAACATACGACCAACGCGTTCGCGCTTATCACGATTAGAGTTATAAATATAAGAACCAGATACCAGTTTACCTGAATAGATACGGATAAACATCAAGTTACCAACAAACGGATCATTTGCAACCTTAAACGCCAAAGCACTGAATGGTTCCTTAACATCAGGTCTGCGTTCATCAGCTGTTTCGCCATCCATCTTTGTACCTGTAATCGCAGGAATATCCAATGGGCTTGGCAAATAGTCAACAATCGCATCCAACAAAGGCTGAACACCCTTGTTTTTAAATGCAGTACCACACAATACAGGGTTAAAGTTTTGTGCAATTGTACCCTTGCGAATCAATTTTTTGATTGTTGCAACATCTGGGATCGTGCCTTCCATATAGGCTTCCATAACATCATCATCCAATGTTACAACTTCTTCAATCAATTTTTCATGTAATTCTTGGGCTTTTTCTTTCAAATCATCTGGGATTTCAACAATATGTGGTTCTTTACCCATATCATCTTCCCAAACAATACCCTTCATTTCAATAACGTCAACAACGCCACGAAAATCAGATTCTGCACCAATTGGGAAATTTACAACCAATGGATTTGCACCCAAACGTTCACGAATCATATCAACACAGCGGAAGAAATTTCCACCAATACGGTCCATCTTATTTACAAAACAAATACGTGGCACCGCATAACGATCCGCCTGACGCCATACTGTTTCTGTTTGTGGTTGCACACCAGACACAGATTCAAATACCGCAACAGCACCGTCCAAAACACGCAATGAACGTTCTACTTCCATTGTAAAGTCAACGTGCCCTGGTGTATCAATCAAATTAATACGATGGTCGCGCCAAAAGCATGTTGTTGCCGCAGATGTAATTGTGATTCCACGTTCCTGTTCTTGGGCCATCCAGTCCATGGTTGCGCCACCATCGTGCACTTCACCAATTTTGTATGTTTTACCCGTATAGAACAAGATACGTTCTGATGTAGTTGTCTTACCCGCATCAATATGGGCCATAATGCCGATATTGCGGTACATATGTAAAGGTGCGGTTTTTCCGACTGACATTGTATCTTTCCTTTGCCTTGTGTTTTTATATTACCAACGGAAGTGAGCAAATGCTTTATTTGCTTCTGCCATTTTATGTGTATCAACTTTCTTCTTAAATGCGCCACCTTGACCATTCAACGCATCACGCAATTCGCCAAACAATCTATCTTCCATAGAACGTTCACCACGTTTACGGGCAAACATAACCAACCAACGCAATGCCAAAGTCTGCTGACGTGCAGCTCTTACTTCTACTGGAACTTGGTATGTTGCACCACCAACACGACGACCTTTTACTTCTACAGATGGCTTCAACGCATCAACAGCCTCCAAGAAAGCAGTCAATTCATCACCATCTTTGGCAATTTTCTTTAACTTATCCAATGCGCCATATACGATGTTTTCAGCAACTTCCTTCTTACCATCCCACATAACAACATTAATACATTTTGCAACAACCAGATTATTATATTTGGAATCCGGCAAAATTTCACGTTTTGTTGCAGCTTTACGTCTTGACATTTTGTTTTTCCTTTTTTCACTTCATCTGTTTAACAGATTACTCACATACATTACATATGTGCGGTTAATTCATTATTTCTTTGTTTTGGCACCGTACAAAGAACGACCTTGCTTTCTGCTATCAACACCCTTGGTATCCAAGACACCACGGATAATATGATATTTAACCCCAGGCAAGTCCTTTACACGACCACCACGAATCATAACAACACTATGTTCCTGCAAGTTATGACCTTCGCCTGGAATATATGCAGTTACTTCGCGGCCATTAGCCAGTTTTACACGGGCAACCTTACGCTGCGCCGAGTTAGGTTTTTTCGGTGTTGTCGTATAAACACGTGTGCAAACACCACGTTTCTGTGGGTTTTCCATCATGTCAGGCGCTGTACTTTTTACAACGACTTTTTTACGAGGCTTCCGAATCAGTTGGTTTACTGTTGGCATTCAAAATCTCTTTATTTTTCTACCTGTTTTTACTCTGCACAAAAGCCGCTTATCAGACTTATTTCAACGACTTAGTCGGATTATAAATCTGCAATTCAAAGCGGTTTTCATGTGTTTTCTGCCTTACATAAATAAAATGCAAAGCGAACATACTATAATCACCGCCCCCCACATTGTCAAGAAAAATATAGGAAAAAAGTATAAGATTTTCGCTTGAAATACGCGAAAAATTAGGAATTTATAACAAAAACACAATCATGACAAAAACAGCTTTGGTACACCAACAAAAAAGGTCGTTTGAAACGACCTTTTTTAAAAATCAATACCAAATTTTACACCAAACAACATTGGCGAATATTCAAAACTATGCACCACATCCTTTTCCACATAAAAACCAAAATATTTTGTTGCATCAAAATTATAGTTAACCCCCATATCAACAACCAACCTTTCGCCATCATAATAATCATCGAACAAATCAAAATCAAACATCACACCACCAACAAAATTCCACGAATTATCAAACAGATATTGACCACGCACCCCAACACGCATCGCCCATGAATCAAAAGTATCATGCGGCAAATCATCATTCAAATAATCCAATTGAACAACACCGGCGACCGTCCATCTATCCGCAATCCGTCCCACACGTGCCCCAAGTGTCCAATTATACGCCACCGTTTCTAAACGTTCACGCGTATCGTAAATCTGTTTAACATCGGCATAAATTTCCGCAACCCGCCCTTCTTCATGCCACAACCCCCAATCAAAGCCAAATCTTAAATCATTCCATGCCCACTTACCAAACTCTGGATTATCAGAACTATCATACGACCCACTGGTCGATACACGAATTGCAAAATCATCCGATACACCATACCCAATTTCATCCGCCATAATAAAATTATCAAATTTTGAATTAATTTGTATCGGGGTCAAAATATTATAAAAATGCCCTTGGGCCGGATTATAAAACGGATTTCCATCAATAACATTTGTCGCGTTTGCATATCCCGCCATCAAAACTATAACCGATGACAAAACCAAAATTTTTTTCATACTTTTTCTCCTTTCGTAATACCATTCTAAAAAATATAAAAAAACATATAAACAGGAACATTATCCGTACACAAAACCAAGTCTATAAAAACACCCCCGAAATTCGGGGGCGTATTTTTGTTTAACAACAGACTATAAGATTAAAAATCTATGCCAAATGTAAAGCCAAAGCCAAATCCATCGACAAATTCCCAATCGCCGGTCGAATGCTCCATTTCACCCATAACATATGCACCAACGTATTTAGTTTCATCCAAATTATAGTTGGCCCCCAGTTTACCTGTCCATTTACCAGCATTTTCATAAAAATCGTCTAACATGCCAGTATATTCAACGCCCGCAACCAAATTCATCTTTGGACAAACAACTAATTGACCATCGATTCCCAAACTTAAAGAATGAACACCATCATCACCCCAATTAAAGGATTCTGAATTCACATAATCAAAATCGAGATAACCAGCCAATGTCCATCCTTGTCCTAAATACCCTGCACGCAATCCCAACGTCCATGTATAATCCGTTGTCAATTCATCTAAGATTTCTGCATGATCACCCCAAACAGTATCTAAACCATACATACCATATACATCTGCACGCCATGCCCCCGTATCCAAAACACGATAATTCAATCCGACCGTCAAGTCATCCCAAGACATATAATCAAAAGATTCCTTTTCAGACAATCCCGTCTTTACAAAAACCGCCAATTCATCTGTAACACCATATGCAAATTCTTCTTTTACGCGCCAATCTTCTGTAGTTTCTGAATGTGATTCCAATGCGGAAACGCTATAAAAATGCCCTGCATCTGGACGATACAATGGATTACCATCAATAATATTTGCCGCATATGCACCACCCGCAACAAAGAATGCCAATAAAGATGTCAAAGCTAATTTTTTCATAATAAATCCTTTCGTTTTTTATTTATCCGAACATATTGTTATCCGGCTAATACCATTGTATCAGGTAAAAAATCATAACCACAAGGCCAAAGATTTTTGCATTTTTTTGAAAATATGATATGCTTTAACTCGCTTTCGAATCGAAATTTTCAACCCCACAAATTTACATAACGCAAATTTCTGGGGTATTTTTTATATTTGTTATAATTCGTTATAAATTTTAATAATTATAAAAATTAACTAAGTGCCGTTTTTCTAATTTTTATTTTTTATTTTTTTTATCTGGCGCCAGTCAGCATGATTTTTTTGATGCTGACCATAGTCTATTGAAAACCTGTGTCCACCCTGCCCATCTGCAACAAAAAACAAGAAATTTGTATCCGCCGGATTTAACACTGAACGAATCGCGTTTAATCCCACATTTGCAATCGGCGCCGGCGGCAAGCCATAATTTTTATATGTATTATATGGACTATCAATTTTCAGATGTCCACGCAACAACGCCTTGCCCTGCATATCGCCCAAACCATTGGTTAACGCATAAACAACTGTCGGATCCGCCTGTAATCGCATCTTTTTATTCAAACGATTCAAATACACACTGGCCACAATTGGCATTTCACGCACCTGCGGTGTTTCTTTTTGAACAATTGATGCCAAAATCAAAACATCATTCCAATTCTTTAATGGTTTTGGGAACACACGATACGCGCTTTTAATATGATTATTTACATCAATCATCTTTTTTCGCATTAATTCCAGAACCGCCAATCGCGATGTACCACGTGCCACAGTATATGTATCAGGAAAAACCTGTCCATCACGCAAATCACAAACCGGCGCTTTATTACCCATCTCACATTCCACTGCCCCCACCAGCGCAGACGAATCCAACAAAACTTTTTTTATCTGTTTAATTGTCAAACCTTCGGGAATAACAATACTGACCGATGCGACATTACCATCCGACAACATATCTGCGATACGCCACACACTGGCCGAACGCGGAATATCATATTGCCCGCGTTGTATCTTTCCACCCTGCAACCTTACAGACATTTTAAATACTTCAACTGAATCAATCAGACCATTTTTTTCCAACCGATTCGCAACCCCCGCAACAGTATCACCATAAACCACATCAAACGTGGTCAAACTATCAACTGTTGAATGTATGCAAAAAATATACGTTATTGCCGCCAAAACAATCACAACTGGCGCAATAATAATATGATACAATACACGCTTTGGGAAAAATCTTTTACGTCTGGACATATGAAAAATTATTACAGATAAAAAAAATTATGCAAGCAGCCAATCTATAATTGACCACTTGCAAAACATCATTCTTCGTCTTCTTTGCCCAAACCAATTGTATTTTTAATTGGTTCAACAATTGATTCTTTGGCACTGTCCAGTGTACGAATCAACGCACGACGAATTTTTCCACTGATTGTCATTGGTAATGTATCAACAAATTCAATCACACGCGGACTTTTATACGGTGCTGTATTCATCCTGACATGATCTTGCAATTGACGAACCAAAACGTCTGTATGTTGAAAATATCTGTTCAGTACTATCGTCGCTTTTACCGCCTGACCACGTGCCGCATCTGGCACACCAGTAACCGCAACTTCACGTACCGCAGGATGTGTTAACAATACAGACTCAACTTCAAATGGGCTGACACGATATCCACTGGTCTTAATCAAATCATCATTACGACCAACAAACCAATAATATCCGTCAGCATCTAAATATGCCATATCACCTGTATGATAATATCCATCACGATAAACAGCAGCCGTTTGTTTATCATTATTATGATATCCTTGAAACAATCCCAATGGCACACCATCTTTTACACAAACACAAATTTCTCCAACAATATTTGCATCCGTTATCACACGTCCACGTTCATCTAACAGTTGAACATTCCACCCCGCTGCAGGCATTCCCATCGAACCCGGCTTTGGTTCAAGCCATTGATTATTAAACAACATCACACAGGTTTCTGTTTGGCCAAAGCCTTCACGCATTTTAATCCCCGTCTTTTCCAAGAAACGTTCATACACTTCTGGGTTTAATGCTTCACCTGCAATACATGCTTTTTTCAAACAAGACAAGTCATACTTATCCATATCCGTATGTATCATCATCTTATAGGCTGTTGGCGGCGCACAAAAAGACGTAACACGATTATCTGCAATCGCTTTTAACAAATCGTGTGCCGTAAAGACACGCGAAAAATCAAAAACAAAAACAGTCGCCCCCGCCAACCATTGACCATACATCTTGCCCCAAGAACATTTGGCCCAACCTGTTTCAGATAATGTAAAATGAATATCATTATCATCTAATCTTTGCCAAAACAACGCAGTATTAATATGCCCCAGCGGATATGTAAAATTATGTGCAACCATTTTCGGCATATCAGTTGTACCACTAGTAAAATACACAACCATCGTATCTGTATTTTTATTTGGCACACGTTCAAAATTAACCGGATACGTTTCACAGGCATCTGCAATCGTTTTACAATCAATCAATTGAATATCTTTATCACCAATTGCATTTTTTATTTCATCAACAATTACCCCATCATCAAACGCAATAACCGCACGTGCACTTGCCGTTTTCAACCGAAACTTAATATCTTCTGTTTTTAATTGATTTGTTGATGGAATTGGAATTATTCCCACCTTGTGCATCGCCATCATCAAGACCCAATATTCCCATCTGCGACGCATAAACAACAAAACCGTTTCACCAACTTTTAATCCACGTTCCACCAAGAAATTTGCAACCGCATTTGACATCTGCGATAACATCTTAAATGTAATTTCTTTTTTCTGTCCTTCATCATTTGTCCATAATAACGCAACCTTGTCCGGATTTTCTTTGGCAATTTCATCAATAACATCATATGCAAAATTAAAGTTATCAGGAACAATTGGCGCTGCATTTTGATTATAATCATCATAATTATCAAAATTAATTTTCTTCAAAAATTTTTTTGCAAACATATTTTTTCCTTTTGTTCTGCAAAAATTAATATGACATACAGACAATAAAAACACAAGCCCCCACAATAAAAAAACATTGCAATTTTTTTATAACAATTGCATAATCCACCCACAGTTATCGGAGTATAGCTCAGCCTGGTAGAGTGCTGCGTTCGGGACGCAGAGGTCGTGGGTTCGAACCCCGCTACTCCGACCAGAATAAAAAATGACCATAAATTTTTATGGTCATTTTTTTATTTGCATTTGTTGTTGAACAAATCTTTTTTCCAAACATCTATACAATGCATCATAACGTTTCTTATCATCAATAACCTTGATTCTATTACTTGGTTGCGACACACGTACTTTTTGTTTACGCGTCAAAACCGCGCGTCCCATACGTGCAGTAATAACCACATTACCCCATGGGTCAATCAAAGAATAACCACCATTTACCTGACGAACAGTATTGCGCGAATTATTCAACAGCCTTTTTTTATTTATCTCACGTTTCTGCCATGGCAAATTATCTGCTTCGCTTGGCTTTATAATATCACCACACAATTGACTTAACACCTTATAAGGTTTTTCCACAAACTTTACGGCACAATTATCAATTCCACCAACATGCAATCCTATTTTATCCGAAGCATATTTTGATACCTGTTTTGTATCATTCTGCTTTTCACCATACACGAACGAGAACTTCACAGAATCATCATATGGTGAAAAACATAAAAATACAACCGTATTTTTAAACTCTTTGGACAAACGTTCATCATTCAAGGGCATCATACAAATTTCATACGCCCCATCATACAATGCGTTATAAAACTGTTGATATATTGGACGCACCGTATGCGGAACCTTGGACCAATCAATATTACCATCCACCTGTTTCAATGTCGTTTCTGGCACAGTCCTTTTTATCAAACCCTTGCCATGAATTTTTGCAAACAAATTAAACAAGACTGACATTTTTTTCACCATTTATTATTTAACTTTTTTCAAAACAATCGATGCATTTGTACCTCCAAACCCAAAAGAGTTACTAATTGCAACATCAACATCACGTTTTTTTGCAACATGTGGCACCAAATCAAATCCCGACACAGCATCTTCTGGATCATCTAAATTAATTGTTGGCGGAACTATACCATCACGAATCGCCAAAACACAGAATATTGCTTCAACAGCACCCGCTGCCCCCAACAAATGACCCGTCATAGACTTTGTTGAAGACATACACGCCTTGCCATCTGCAAACAAATTCTGAACTGCGGCCAATTCACCAACATCACCCAACCCCGTTGATGTTCCATGGGCATTTATATAATCAACATCCGCCGGCATTACCCCCGCATCTTTCAGTGCAGCCTGCATCGCACGCATACCACCCTCACCATTTGGTGCCGGTGCAGTAATATGATACGCATCACCCGACAAACCATAACCCGCAACTTCGGCATAAATTTTTGCACCACGTTTTATCGCATGTTCATATTCTTCCAGAACCAAAATACCCGCACCTTCGGCCATAACAAAACCATCACGATTTTTATCCCATGGACGCGACGCACGTTCTGGTTCATCATTACGCGTACTTAATGCTTTCATCGCAGAAAATCCCGCCAATCCAATTCGACCAACAGCAGCTTCGGTACCACCACAAATCATAATATCGGCATCACCATGCTGAATCAATCGTACCGCTTCACCAATAGAATGCGCCCCTGTGGCACATGCTGTAACAATTGAAATATTTGGTCCTTTAAAACCATACTTAATGGAAATATGCCCCGCCGCCATATTAATAATACCTTTTGGTATAAAGAACGGACTTACACGACGTGGCCCGCCATCATGCAATTCAATACAGTTATCATAAATCGTATTCAGTCCACCAATACCACTGCCAACAGAAACACCAATACGTTCTTTATCACAATCACACGAATCCAATCCTGCATCCTTAATTGCTTCATCTGCTGCAACAATTCCATAAATAATGCACTTATCCATTTTACGTTGATCACGTGGTTCAATAACCGCATCAGGATTAAACATACCTTCTGCCTGACCAAATTCAGGCACACCTGCAATCTGTGACGCCAAGTCATCAACAACAAAAGAATCTATTTTTTTTACCCCCGATTTCCCAGCGACAATATTTTTCCATGCATATTCAATACCTGTACCAACGGGTGAAACAATCCCCATACCTGTAACAACAACCCTTTTCATAATACATAATCCTTTATACTAAAATTAACATACACACATAATAAACATTTTATCACAGAAAATACAGAAAAAAATCCGCCAGCACATAAACACCAACGGATTTCAAATAATTAAATACAAATCAAATTAATTTTTTTTATTTTCTTCGATGTATTTAACTGCATCACCAACTTTTTCCAATTTTGCTGCTGCATCATCTGGAATTGTGATATCGAATTCTTTTTCAACTTCCATAACGAATTCAACAACGTCCAAGCTATCTGCGCCCAAATCGTTAACGAATGCAGCAGATTCTGTAACTTTTTCTTCTGGCACACCCAGTTTTTCAGCTACGATTTTTTTTACTTTTTCAAAAGTTGTCATTTTTTTTCCTTTGTTTTTGTTAAATTGTTTGGTCCATACCATGACCGTCATTAGTTACTAAACTATCATTTTCTTACCATAGTGTCAAGAAATTATAACAAACCATAACAAAACGTTGACAAATTGACAAATTAAACATCCATCATCAAAACATCATCTAATAACGAATTCAGGTTTGCTCTAAAATCTTCTTTATCTGATGCCCAAACCACCTGACGCATTAAAAACTTATACACATCATCCATTGTCAGATTTGGAATACCCGCTTTTTTTGCAATCCTTTTCCACGACGTACGCGGGTCAATTAAATGCACACCACCATGCCCTGGGAATACCCACTGTCCATCCTGGGGTAAATCCTGCAACAAGACAATTGCCTTATCCGACAAAGGCCGCCCATTCCATAAATCATGATTAAAATCCAAATCAGACCATGCCATTGAAAATATTTTTGAACGTGGCGCAAAACCATACACCAACATATAAAAAGCCGAACGCAAAATCGGGTTTTCTTCACCTGCAATTGCATTCATTAATCTTTTTAACCCCGCCCGATTTAATGGTCGTACACGTCTAACTTGTTGTCTTTTTTCCACACCAACCATTGGGCTTGATTTTATATATCCCATATCAATTGCATAATTAAAAATACTCTGCATTAATTCGTGCATACGCACAGAAATGGCGCTTCCACGAATATTATCAATAACATCACGCACATCATCTATTGATATATCCGCAATATTTTTATCAAACAATTTTACAAAATGTTTATTTATCGCACGCACCAATTTCATATGCGAATCTTCACCACGTCTGACCTTATTTTCTAAATAAACATCTATAAATTGTTTAAAAGTAATTTTCTTTCTGCGCACTGGTGGCTTTTTCATTGCATCGGCCAAAATATGCGACACAGCATTTCTTGCATCATCAATATCAACATCTGGATATTTACCAATAATAATACGTCTATCCTTTCCGCGCACACGCTTACGCACAAAGAAAGTTTTTACACCACGACTGGTAACATACAAACGCAAGCGCGGATCTGCGATATCCTGCACCACATCAAACCCCTTGCTTGGTGCGGGCAAGTTATCCAAGATATACGGATTAAAATAAAATTGGTGCGCCATTTTGGCCCCCTTCACCTTTAAAAAATTCTTTTTTGTTCTTCAACGCCGACAAACCTAATCATCAAGTTTTAGCTACGAAACCTTCAGCGCATTAATGAATGCCGACTGTGGGATTTCCACGTTACCGAAAGAACGCATACGTTTTTTACCTTCTTTTTGTTTTTCCAGCAATTTACGTTTACGCGTTATATCACCACCATAACATTTTGCTGTAACGTCTTTTCTATACGCAGCAATTGTTTCGCGTGCGATAATTTTTCCACCAATTGCGGCCTGCAGTGGAATTTTAAATTGATGTCGTGGAATAAGGTCTTTTAATTTTTCCACAATCTGACGTCCACGTTTTTCTGCGAACGACCGGTGGCACATAAAAGACAAAGGTTCGACATTTTCTTCATTAACTAAAATATTAACCTTTACCAAATCTGACGCCTGATATCCATACACGACATAGTCAAAAGATGCATACCCCGACGAAATCGATTTTACACGATCATAGAAATCGAAAACAATTTCCGCCAATGGCAATTGATAGACCAAGACCGCACGATTTCCGACATATGAAATATTTTCCTGAACCCCACGTCTTTCGGAACACAGCGACATAATTCCCCCCATATATTTATCCGGCATCATAATTGTTGCACGCACCCATGGTTCTTCGATTGCTGCGATTCGTGTTGGTTCTGGCATATCTGCGGGGTTTTCCAAATCAATAACCTCCCCTGTTCTCAGATGCACCTTGTACAGCACACTTGGCACCGTATTAATAAGATTCAGATTAAATTCACGTGCCAATCTTTCGCTGATAATTTCCATATGTAACAGCCCCAAGAAACCACAGCGCAACCCAAATCCCAACGCAGATGATTTTTCCACTGTAAACATAAATGACGCATCATTTAACGCCAACTTTTCTGCACTTTCACGAAATGTCGGATAATCATCGGCTTCGACAGGAAAGAAAGACGAAAACACCACTGGCACAGACGGCTTAAACCCCGGCAATACATTTGGGTTTTCCACACGTGCATCAACGATTGTATCACCAACTTTACAGTCATGAATTGTTTTCATACCTGTAATAATAAATCCAATTTCACCGGTATTCAGTGTATCCACATTCACCATTTTCGGTGTAAAGTACCCAATTTTATCAACAACATATTCTGCACCGGTTGCGACAAATTTAATTTTTTGCCCACGCGATAATTTTCCATCAACCACGCGCACCAAAATCACCACCCCCAGATACGAATCGTACCAAGAATCAACCAGCAACGCGCGTGTTGATGCATTTTCATCACCATGTGGCGCGGGCAGTTTATTTACAATTTCTTCCAACAGTTCTGGCACACCATCGCCAGTCTTTCCAGACACCGCCAATGCTTCACCCGCATCCAAACCGATAACATCTGCGATTTGTTCACGCGTTGCGGCGACATCACTGGACGGCAAATCGATTTTATTCAGCACCGGCAGCATTTCCAAATCATTATCCAGTGCCAAATACGCATTTGCCAACGTCTGCGCTTGGACCCCTTGGGTTGCATCGACCAAGACCAACGCCCCTTCACACGCGGCCAACGAACGCGACACTTCGTATGAAAAGTCCACATGCCCTGGTGTATCCATTAAATTCAATTGATATGTTTCGCCATTTTTGGCGGTATAATTCAGGCGCACCGTTTGTGCTTTGATTGTAATTCCGCGTTCACGTTCAATATCCATCGAATCCAAGACCTGGGCCTTCATTTCACGCGACTGCAGCCCCCCTGTAAATTCGATAAGTCTATCAGACAATGTTGATTTACCATGATCGATATGTGCGACAATTGAAAAATTACGGATATTACTTTGCTTCATAAAAAACACCTATGCTTACTGGGCATATACTAGTATAGTATTGCCGCATTCGCAAGGTGAAAATTTTCAAAAAATTAATTTAAATTATTCAGCAGTTCATCGATTCGCGCGGCGCGTTCCATTGTATCATCATACGCGAATTTAATATCTGGGACATATTTTTGATTCATACGTTTTGCCAATTCGAATCGTATCATACGCGTTGCATCGTCCAGTCGTTTTTGCACCGCATCAACATTATCATTACGCGTATAATAGAACAGCCGCACAAACTGCAGTCCCCCATGTGCGACAGCCCCAACCAAGGACACACCAGCCAACAACGAATCATCGGCCCAATTATCGCGCAAGATTTCTGCAACAATTGTTTGAACTTTGGCGGCGACACGTTCTGGTCGATTTGAATTTGTATTTTTCTTTTGCATACTTAACTTCTATATGTATATATGGATTTATAATTGTAAAATATAAAATATTAAATTATAATCAAGTAAATTTTTTTTGCGGGGGAAACAGATGAAATTTTCAGAATTTATATTAAAGAAATCAGAATCACGCGGATATTCATGGGTTGTGTTTTTATTAACGATATGCGAATCAATATTTTTATTTATTCCACCCGAAGTATTCATGACCCCACCAATAATTGCGAACAAGCGGCGCGCATTACCAATAACAATTGCGGCATCATTGGGATCGATTGTTGGCGGTGCGATTGCATACATGATTGGATTATGGCTGTATGATTCTGTTGGGATATGGTTAATTGAAACATTTTCAAATCCTGAATTAATCGAAACGGCGATTAAACCTATGTTTACAAAATACGGGATATTAATAATTGTATTAACGGCGGTAACCCCAATCCCGTACAAATTATTGGCGATATGGTTGGGCTTTATCGGATATCCGATATTACTATTTTTGACGGTATCTGCGATATTCCGAACGGGCCGTTTTGCGATAATTGCAACATTATTGTATTTTTTCCAAGAACGTGCGAACGCGATTGTAAACAAATATTTTTGGCCATTAACGATTGGCGCAATTGTTGCGGCCCTGCTTGGCATTGGCCTTATAAGTATGTTTTAATACCAAATCCCCAAATCGGGGATTTTTTTTCCAAAAAATATCTTTGCCTGTCATTCTGAACCAGATTCAAGTCCCATACACACGCATTTCTTCTCTCTTGTCATCCTGGGGCTTGACCCCAGGACCCAGGTAATATATCATACATAAATATGTACGAACATCAAAAATATTACTACGTATATATATTGGCCAGTTCACGAAACGGTACATTATACATTGGTGTAACAGGAAACCTGCCCCAAAGAATATACGAACACAAACAACATATGCTTCCTGGTTTTTCATCACAATATAACGTTACACATCTGGTATATTTCGAAAGATTTACCGACATAAACGATGCAATAAAACATGAAAAGCGCTTAAAAAACTGGCATCGTAATTGGAAGAAAGATTTAATCGAAAAATACAACCCCGAATGGCGCGATTTATATAACGACTTAAACATGTTACTGTAATTCCCCCATCATCCCAAACTGCCATTACTAAGAACACTCTCTCTTGTCATCCTGGGGCTTGACCCCAGGACCCAGGTGCATGCATATTTATTTGCACGCATTACCTGGGTTCTGAATCAAGTTCAGAATGACAATTTTATTTCATAAAATTGTTTAAAAACTTTGTCATCGCACACGTAGCGAAGCAATCCAGCCATTCATTTGTCATTGCGAGTGAAACGAAGCAATCCAGTAATCAGCATACACACTCGAACACTCTCTCTTGTCATCCTGGGGCTTGACCCCAGGACCCAGGTGCATGCATATTTATTTGCACGCATTACCTGGGTTCTGAATCAAGTTCAGAATGACAATTTTATTTCATAAAATTGTTTTGGTTTATTGTTTTATTTATTGTATTTGATAATGTGCAAAAAAAAACACCCCGATGGGGTGCGAATTACATAAAGGGGAAATATTTATTCAATCCAAATTGTTGCGGTACCATCCTTATTCTTACCCGATGGAATTGTACCCAATGCGGCAACACCGGCGGTTGTTGCGGTGGCCGATGCCACAGAAATAACCTTGTTATTGGCCTGTGCCCCGGAACCATTTTCAACCGTTACAACAGTACCATCACCAACATACTTATTGGCAACATAACCCGTACTGGCAATATCGGCGAATGCGTTTGTAATCGCAAAAACCGCAAAGATTCCAATAAAAAAAGCACGCATTTTTATCATTTATTCCCCACCACAATCGCATTATTTATCCATGCGCGAATCATACAACAAAATGCATAATTAACACAAGAATAAATTTTAACCAAAGTGTATTGTGAAAAATTATTTTTTCATAATACACCCGATATTCGGGTGGGTGGAACCCCACCCAACCCAAACATCAGATTGTTTTATTAATATTGGATCATATCCCACTGATATTCAATCACGCCATTAACAACTTTCATTGTCAAGCCATATGTACCATCACCTGTTCCTGCAACATTCTGAGCAGCAGTTTCCAATTTGCTTGCTGGCAAAGCTGCATCAGCTTTCTGACCTTGTTCTGCTGTTGCAAAGTCTGCCTTATTGCTTGTTACGATATCGCCATATGTAGCAATAGTTTGTGCTGTAGAATCAGCTTTTGCACCTTGTTCTGCTGTTGCAAAATCGCCTTCTGCTTTATATGCTGCAGTACCCAAATCAGCTTTCAGTGCATAATCATCCAAAGCACCAGATGCACCAGTCGCAACACCAGCAACTTCATTAATCGCTGCAACCAAGTTATTTTTTGCCGTAGTACTCAAAGTTTCCAATTCACCGGTACGATCTGTAACATATTTTGTTGATGCGATATCCGCGTGTGCTGCAGAAACGGCCATAACTGCAACCAAAGATACTGTTAATAATTTTTTCATGTTTTTTCCTTTCTTTCTTAGTCTGTTGTTTTTTATTTTTCTTTGCAATTGTTTCCAACCGCAATTTTTGTTTGTTGTTTTTTCCTTAATCCACCTATGCTACACTTTTTCTAACTTATTCACCCTTTTTGTTTCAATTAATTTCAATTTCAATCCCTATTATTAACGGCCACCAATTGATTCCCATACATATATATATTTGCCATTTTCATCCTTGTGCGCCGTCAACACCAATGTACCGCTGTCCCCTTCGGAATCCGGTGCCTGAATCGCACCATTTAACAACCCCTGAACATCTTCGGCCAACTTTTCCGACGTTACGTTTCCATCGGCAATTTTATCCGTATTTACCGAATCCGCCGCCAATTTATCCGCATCAACCGCGCCATTATTAATTTTATCACCCGTAACCGCGCCCGCCGCCAATGCATTTGAACCAACCGCACCGGTATCAATTTTATCCGCGGTAACGGCACCGGCCGCCAATTTATCGGAACCAACCGCACCATCTTTGATCTTATCTGATGTTACAGCATTATCGGCCAATTTTTCCGTTGTTACCGCCTTGTCCGCAATTTTGGCCGTTGTTACCGCACCATCCGCCAAATAATCACCCGTAATGGTCCCAACAATCAAATCCAAAATCGCCTTGCCATCGGCATTTTTCGCAACCGCAATACGACCAGAATTATATAATTTTTCCTGTTTTTCCGCCAGATAAATCTGCAATTCATCGCCACCAAAACCCGTCAATGCCGACGCAATACGATTTGCAATCGAACCCGCAACATTCGCATCCGCATTCAAAACACCCAACGCATCCGCATTTTCCGACGCCTGTTGTTTATTCAATTCAATCTGTTGGCGATTTAATTCAATTTGTTGTGCATTCGATGAAATATTCGTCGCGTTAACATTAACCTGATCCCCAACATTTTTAATCTTGGCCTCAATAACATTATCCATCGCTTCAACATATTCAACGGTCGGAACACGTTTTGCCGCATCGGCGGACGCCACCAACATTGACATAACCGCAAAAGATACAAATCCAATGTTTTTCATATCAATTCCATCCCACCGTATTAATTTTCATCCCTTACATCGACGATTTCCAATTCATGCCACGACGTTTTACCAGCCCCATCAACCGACAAATAATAATTTCCCGCCGTCGTCGGATATGTCGCACCGATTTCAGTACGCAACGCATCTAATTCCGCCTTGGTCGCAACACCAACCAACGCTTCATCCAATGATGTTTTTGTAACCAAACCCTTATCTTCGACAACGCCATCCAACGCCGCCCACAATTCTTTATCTGTATCTTTTAATGCAGAAATAATATTCGCAACCAAATCTTCGTTCGCGTTTTCCAAATCAGTTACACGATCCGCCAACGTATCACCATTGTCCGAATATCCGGTAAAACCTTCCAGCGCTTCCACCCGTTCTTTCAAACCAGACATATCACCAGAAACAGCCCCAGACACAGAACTTTCACCAAAACCCGCCGATCCGGTTGATGAACCACCACTGACCGCATTTGATGAACCCAAATACTTACCAATTGATAAACGTGGCGCAGATGAAGACGCACGTGTTGTTGATGTACGCGTACCACCCGCCGTCGCACGATTTGCGGACTTTGTCTGCAAAGAAACAGAACCACCACGTGTTGATGTTGACCCCGTCGCCGCAACCGAAGAATCTTTCTTGGCCGCAGCCGCAGTTGACGTACCAACATATGTACCAGCGCCACCCAACGAACGTACAGACGATGCCGCCATCGCAGCCCCAGACATCATCAATCCAGCCGCACATACAACCGATATTTTTGAAATAACTGTGTTTATTTTCATGTCTTCTCTCTGTTGGTTTTCATTCTATCATTTTTGCGAATCGGGGTCAATACCTTTTTCTAAAATTTCCTAAAAAAAATTAAAAAATTTTAAAATTCATAGCGCAACCCAACAGAAACCGAGTTATCCAACACAAGACCAACTTTGTTTGTAAATGAATAACCATAATCAGATATGCGATCATGTTCGGTACCATTAAATCCCGCCAAACGATAACGGAAATCCAACGCCAAATTATAGTCCAATTCGTGCACATAACCAACCATCAGCGCACCCATCAAAGACACATCACGTTCTGTACGTCCACCGGCTGCAAAATCCGCGCCATCCAATTCTGTTTTTGGAACCGCAACACCCAAACCGGCACCAACATACATGCCATTAACAAAATCATAATAACCATTAACCAAAACATATGGCACAGTCATCTTGAATTCAAAACCATCATCTTTATCTGTAAAACTGCCAATCAAACCTGCTTCAACTTCGGCACGCCAAAAATAATTAAACACATGACCACCAAACAACGCACCACCAAACACAGGTTCAAACGAATACTTATCTTTATTAAATTCTTCCAGTGCGCCTGGGTAATCCGTACTATATTCATTTTCCCAACTCATAAAACTTAAATCCGCGCGACCACCAACGTACCAACCCGTCTTGGCCTTGTCATTATAATCATATGTAACATTATAACCACCATCAGACGTACGTGTTAAATAACTTGGTGCCGCATCTGCAACAGTGGCTGTCATGGCCGCCAACACCGCCAAAGAAATAATTTTTTTCATGATATTATCCTCCCAAATTTTCCTATATTGTATCATAAAAAAAACTTTATTCCAAATCATAAAAAAAACATTTGACATAATAGCCATTATTTTTGTTAAATAAAAAACATAACATATCTAAGGGAAAGTAAACATGAAAAAAATCATATTAGTGTTGACAATATTAATTACTGCGGCCTGCGCACGCATGCCACGCGAATTAAACGGCCAACAAGCATTTTTTGCATTTGATTCTGCCGCAATTTCTGACGAAGCGCGCGAAAACCTACAGGGTCAGGCTCTGTATATGAAAAAACACCCTGACGTTGACATCACACTTCAGGGTCGCTGTGACGAACGCGGTTCAACAGAATACAATTTGGCACTGGGCGCGTTACGCGCGGGTAATGCTGCACACGTAATCATGCGTGAAGGCATCGAACCACGTCGTGTAAAGACAATTTCATACGGCAAAGAAAACCCAATCTATCCGGGTACCGGCGAAGAAGTATGGGCAAAAAACCGTAATTCAACAACTGTCGTTCGACCACACAGCCCAATTATTGTTGAAGAAGTCGAAACAATAGAAGTTATCAAAAAGTAAAATTTGCCCCATCGGGGCATTTTTATTTGACGATAAAAAAATTTTTTATTAACATTCGCCACATGGAAGAAAAGACAGCTATCTCATTTGCAAATGTGGCCGCACAATATGATAACGGACCGGAAATATTAACCGACGTATCTTTTAATATCAGCAATGGCGCATTTTACTTTTTATCTGGCGCATCTGGCGCAGGTAAAACAACACTATTACGATTAATATATCAACTGCACAAACCGGCACGCGGTACGGTAAAACTTTTTGAAAAACCAACAAACAATATGACACGTGACGAAATATCAAAACTGCGTCAGAAAATGGCTATTGTTTTCCAAGAATATTCACTACTATCACACTTGACGGTGTTTGATAATGTCGCATTACCACTGCGCGTTCGCGGTGTCGCAGAAAACAAGATAAAAAAACTCGTAACCAAGGTTTTGGACTGGGTTGGCCTTGGCAAATACGCAGACGCAAACCCACGCGCCCTGTCTGGCGGCCAACAGCAACGCGTTTCTGTGGCACGCGCAATTATCGTACAACCTGCAATCCTACTGGCTGACGAACCAACTGGAAATTTAGACGACGAAAACGCATCACGTTTAATGGAACTATTTATCCAAATGAACAAAATGTTTGGCACAACAATTATCTTGGCCACACACAGCAAAAAGTTAATGGACACATACAAATTTCCTGTAATAAATGTAAAAAATCAGCGGGTTAGCTTTTCCGGCCAAGCAACAAACAATACCGCAAATGACACAAATACAAAAAAAACATGGAAAGGCCCAAAACCACAAAACTATTTCACAGAATTATCTAAACAATTTGACGACATCGGGAATATATAAGCAATGAAACGACCAATTGTATTTTCACTGGTACACGATCAATCAGTATTCATGACTATTATCATGTCATTATTAACATTTTTATCCGTACTGGCACTGGGGGTCGCATTATCTATTGGCACCGGTGTTTCCCGCTGGAACAGTCAATGGACACAATTCGCAACAGTCCAAGTATCAGACGCAAAAAAAATTGACGTCGTCACAAAAACCCTTCAGACAAATCAAGATAAGTTCAAAAGCATAAAAAAAATCACACCCAATGAAATGCAAGAATTAATGTCACCATGGATTTCGGGCGGCAATGTATTAAAAAATTATTTACCTACAATGTGGGAAATCGAATTCAAAGACAAGGCTGACATGCCAACTTTGAACACAGCGCTTTCAAATAACGCACGCTTTTTAACCCATGCCAGTGCACTAAAAACATCCACATCTGCGGGCTGGAAAATGATATTGATGGCATCATTGATACTGATATTAACACTGGGCACAATCGGGATATGCATTTCATATATTGCACGAAATACCGCAACGTTACACCGTCGCGAACTTGAAATACTTAATCAAATTGGCGCATCTGACAATTACGTCGCTAAACAAATGCAGATAATTGTTGGAAAAATATGCCTTTCTGCATCTGCTTTTGGCCTGATATCCGCGCTGCCAATATTATTATTAATAATATCCACCGCACACAGTGCGCGCATTGGATTAATGGCAATGATTGGCCTAAATACAACAGGCTGGCTTTTAATAATAACACTACCAATATTAATAACATTATTTGCAATACACATCACCAAGAAAACAACCTTTAAAATATTAAGTAATTAATAAAGATTATAAATCAACAATGATAAAAAAAGCCCTGACCCCATCTTTTCTGGTATTCAGCTGCATCTGCATTGGCGGCATGATATTCAAGGCAACCGCGCCACGCGAATGCGGCGAAATATTACCAAACGACAACATATTTGTTTTAACCGGTGACGAACGCCGAATTCCATTTGCAATGCGCAAGATAAACGAATACCCAAACGCAGAATTATACATAATTGGTGCAGGCGCCCCAAACAACATAAACCTATCTCGCCCCGCCATAATTGAATCTAAATCAAAATCCACATACCAAAACGCGTTGGCAATAAAAAAAATTGTTAAAGATAAAAATCTTACACGGGCGGTTATTATCACAACCGAAGACCACATAAATCGTGCAAATTATTTAATAAAATCCGAATTACCTGACATTGACATCATCGCCTGCCCCGCAACACTTTATGGTATGCCGGCCGGCAAACGCGTCGAACGCTGGTTAACCGAATACATTAAATACATCGTAACAATGTTTGGCATCAAAGAAAGTTAAAAACAAAAGGAAGAAAAACATGATAAGAACAATCATCTTTAAAATCACACTGGCTTTATATTTTATACTATGGTCCCCATTACTATTAATTGGTTTGGTATCAAAAAGCCTATCCCGCAAACTTGTATTTGCAGACGCGGCCGGAACATTGGTATTGGCGCGCTGGATATGCGGAATTAAATACAAAGTACATTATCCAAAAACCGAAGAAAACGGTATTCCAAACCTACCCAATGCCAACAAACGTATTGACGGCAAATCAATTGTCGCCGCAAAACATATGTCTATCTTGGAAATCGCCGTTATATCCAAAGTAATGCCCAAAACATTTTTTATAATGAAGCGCGAATTATTATGGATTCCAATTTATGGATGGGCTTTTTGGCGCTGTGGCATGTTGGGCGTAAATCGCGCACGCGGAAAAACCAATATGAAACAATTGGCCGCCGACGTTGAAAAACGCGTTCTGGACGGATATACATTGGTAATATTCCCCGAAGGCACACGTGCAAAACCCGGCGAAAGAATCCCATTAAAACGGGGGCTTTTAATGCTGGCATACACATTAAAGCTACCAATATTACCGGTTGGCACAGACGCGGGTCTTTATTGGCCTAAACGCGGCCGCATGAATTCCGGCACCGCAAATGTATGGTTCGAACCATTATTACCATGTAACGCATCTCTGGACGAAATCAGCGATGCCATCAACCGACACAGTGCATAAAAAAATCCCCATCTGGGGATTTTTAATTACACCATCCTTCGCGTCGCCCACCACTATACGGGCGCGCCAATTCTTCTTTAATCAAGATATCACCAACATCACGCCCATCAGCCAAAATCGCATTCGCGTCAATCCGACCCAAATACTTATCATCTTTAATATTTTCCAAATCCACAATCGACCCCACTGGCAACAATTGCGTCAAACGCTCTTTGGCCTGATAAGCCATATTAATTTCAGATTCACACTTACCATTTATTTCGGGTGCATCAACATTAATCAAACGCACACGCACAGAAATTTTGACATCAGAATCCAAATTAACATACGCAGCAAAAGTATCGCCATCAAAAATATAGTCAACTACCGCCGGCACAGAATATGCCACACGACAGATAAAAATACCTATAAACGCAAGAATAAATTTATTCATACCTATAATTCCTTTCTAAAAAATGCCCATATGGGCATTTTTTACGGTAATCTTGGCGACCAAGTTGGCTCAACACCATTAATATCATCCGGCAATTCTATATCATAAATATTCTGACCTGTGATATCAACACTGCGAATATGACTGATACGTTCAATATCATCTTCATCTTTTTCTGTTTCATAATAAACCAGTCTGCGGGACCCAGGCGCCCACGATGGCGCTTCCATATACCAGCCCCCCGCCAGTATCTTTTCATTTTTACCACGCGGATCCATGATACCAATATAGAAAGTATCATCGGCAATCTTGGTAAAAGCAATAAATTGACCATCTGGGGACCATGCCGGCGTGGCATAACGCCCCGCCCCATATGTGATACGCTTTTGTTCACCAGATTCCAAATCCAAAATATGTATCTGCTGACGACCAGTTCTGTCTGAATTAAACGCCATCTTTTTTCCATCTGGCGAATAAGACGGACTGGTATTAATCGAATTACCAAACGTCAATTGACGCAATTTCTTTTCATCTATATCATATTCATAAATATGTGTAATACCATTTTTCACCAAGGACAAAGCAACTTTTTTCCCATCAGGCGAAAAACGTGGCGCAAAACTCATCCCCCCAAATTGTCCCAATCGCCGCTGTTCACCCGTACTTAAATCAAATGTCCAGACCATCGGATCGTCATTATAATATGACAAGAACACAACCGTCTGCATATTTGGCGAAAAATGAGGCGACATAACAAAACTATCTTTTTCAGACAAATAACGCATATTATAACCATCTTGGTCCATAATCGCCATACGCTTTTCACGATCATGAATTGGCCCGGTTTCTGCAATAAAGACAATTTGTGTATCAAAATAACCAATTTCACCAGTCAAACGTTCATATATCGCATCGGCCATAATATGCGCCAATCTGCGGGCAGATTTACGTGTTGCAACCAAAGACTGTGCCTCTATCTGTTCTTTACCATTAATATCCCAAACAAAGAATTCTAACTTATAAACATCATCTGATTGTTCTGACAACTTTGCTTGAACCAAGACTTGTGTTTTAATCGCCTGCCATGATTTAAAGTTCGGCACATCAAACATACCAACATATTCTGGGAACGCATCATGATTTACAATACGAAACAATCCCGTACTTTTTAAATCCTTTTCAACAACTTCGCGCATCATCGCAGCATCTTTGGCCCGAACACCATCTGTAACTTCGAACTTTTGTACCGCAATTGAAATAGGATCTGCGGCACCGGCAACAATATCAACTTTTAATTCTGCATATGATGGCACAACAAAAGACACCATCAAAAGGAACCCAGTCAGTATTTTCTTTATCATAATATTAATCCTTCCATATAAATTACCAAGACAATTTTATATCCACAAAAACCAAATTGCAAACCCATTTATCAATTTTATTCACTACAACACACACGCCAACACCACCGCCATTACACACGTGATTACAAGTGTAAATATATTTGTATTGACAATTGTATTTACAATGGTATATTACCTTGTAAAGACTATGGTATTGTATATTGTATAGGAGATTGCATATGCCAAACGTGATGCAGCAATTGTTCATAATGAACATCGAAACATTGTTAAAAGAATACGCCGCATACAAGGCGTTTAACAAATCAGATTGCGTAATCAACATGCGTATTCCACGACCAATTCTGGACAAAATAAAAGAACTGGCCGACGCCCAACACGTCCCATATCAATCACTAATATCTTCTGTATTATTTTCATTAGCAAACATCGAAGATAAATAATCCACCCCACTAACCAAATGGACACACCATGTCATTACCAAACAAATCCGTCATATGCGATAAATTAAACCAAACAAAACACCCCAACACTAAAACAATTCAACGCGACTTGTTTTCATCAATCGATACAGAAAAAGAATATTGGTTGTATTCGGATTTACATAATCTTTATGACAATTATTTTCCAATCACATGTGACACAAAATCATTCGTCCAAGATTCCCTGATTATTCCATCAGACACAAAATTAAGCCAAACAGATTTCTATAACCAGCATATTGTTACAATAAAACACGACTATAACATTCACGACAAAATATTTCATAACGAAACAGATTTAAAATTATCACGTTACGCATGCTGGTGCATGACATTACCGCACCCTGCATTAATGTTCAGCCGCACATACTTTATGGCGCCATTAATTACAAACACACCAACATTTGAAAACATCTATAAACAATCATATCAATTCGCACGAATTCCACTGCGCAACCAGTTACGCATTCTAGAAACCCAACTGGCGGGAATTTTGCAAAAACTGGGCACAGATTACAAAAGATTCAAACACGACGTTACACAAATATTATTCAACGGTTATACATCAACAGAAATCAAAAACATTTATTGCATTCCCAAAAAATCAAACGACCCAATATCAAATTATATGGGCGCCGCATCATTAAATACAAAAATTCGCGCGCTGCGTACCACAATCAAACGTTTCGATATGTCGCGCACAAAGAATCTACAAACATTGACCCAAATACTAACCGACGAAATTATTGCATCACGTCGCCAAACATACAGCGCCAGCAAACACACACCCGAAGACGACATATTCACCACACCAATATCTGCGATTGAAAAAAAATTAAAAGAAATCGAAAAACAATTTATCCAAAATTATTCACACCAATCCATCAGATAAAAAAACAACAAAAAAGGCGACCAATCGGCCGCCTTTTTTATCCTATTAAATTCTTTATTTAAAGAAATTTTCAATACAGCCCAACGAACCACCAGGTCCCGCCATACTCATAAATATACTCAAAACCGTACCAATACCAAACAACAAGGCAAAACCAACCAACATCGGTATCAGTTTTTCCTTTGCCTGGGCAACCGGATCAATCGTTTTGGGAGCAGAAATAAATCCCCATGCCCAGGTTGCAATCGTCCAACCCGCACCCGCAAACATCAAAATACGCAAAACATTAAAAATCTTACCGAATTCCGATGCCAATTTACACAGCGCCTGATCCATCCCTGTTCCCGCCGCCATGGCCGGCAAAGCGATAAAAACAAACAACGTCGCAATCGAACAAACTTTTTTCATATAAAACCCCTTTTTCCTTTTCACAATTATATCACAAAAAAGCCCCCACTTCAAACAGATTTCCACAAAAAAAATGCCCCATTTGGGGCATTTAATTATTTTACAAAAACATATCTTTTTGTTTTTGCACATGTATTGCAACCACATGGCTTTTTATTGTCAGCAGACGTCAAAACCTTACGTTCTGTACGTGCAACCTGACCCATATTGTCCGCCAAGTACAAATCACTGCACATTGTATTGCGATACACAATCTTTTTATCCAAATCAACAGAACTGATATCTTCAGAATAATGACGACCACGTTCTGCAGAATAGAATATGCAATCTGTACCATCTTGGGTGTAGCGAACACCACCTTTGTAATAATCATAGTATGACGAACAACCCGCCAATACCATCAAACCGAACAAAGCAAACAAAACTTTCTTCATATTTCATACCCCATTATTGTTGTACAACCGGTTACTCTCTGACACACCCCCACTTACTCCAATTGTTGCACAAACACGCCACTTGTCAAGTATTTGTGTAAAAAAAATATATATGATATAATCAAACAGAAAAAAATAGGATTTGCACATGAAATACACTGAACTTGGATTGGTAAATACACACAAAATGTTTCAAAACGCAATTGTCGGCAAATACGCCATTCCAGCGTTTAACATATATAATATGGAAACCTTGACTGCGGCACTGGATGCGGCACACATCTGCAACAGCCCAATTATTATCGCCGTATCAGAATCCGCATTAAAATACATGGGTACAGACATGCTGATATCCATGATACGCGGCGCAAAATTAACACCAAATAATCAAGTCGCCCTGCATCTGGATCATGGATCCAGTATCGACGCATGCATCCATGCAATTAAATCTGGATTTTCATCTGTCATGATAGACGCCAGCAAGTTATCATTTGACGAAAATATCAAACTATCAAAATCTGTGGTCGATATTGCTCACCCCCATAACATAACCGTCGAAGCAGAATTGGGAACATTATCTGGCTTCGAAGACGAAAACACATTCGGAACAGATAACACATACACAAACCCAGACAATATTGAAAAATTTGTATCTGCCACAAATATAGATTCTTTGGCAATCTCAATCGGGACCAGCCATGGCGCATACAAACGCAAACACACCACCCAAGAATTACGTTTTGATATATTATCCGAAATAACCAAACGTATGCCAACATTACCGTTGGTTTTACATGGCGCGTCAAACATACCACAAAAACTAATAACAATCATAAACGAAAATGGCGGACACATTTCTGGCGCACTGGGCATTGACGACGAACAATTACGTCATGCAACAAAAATGAATATATGTAAAATAAACATCGACAGCGACTTGCGACTGGCATTTACCGCAGCGGTGCGCAAATCCCTGACCGAAAACCCATCAAACTTTAACCCACGTGAATTTTTATCATTGGCCCACAGTGCAATGACCCAAACATGCATTGACGCAATAAAACACATCACGGGTTCCGAAAATACAATTAAAAATTAAAAGATAATGGCATAGATGCACACAGTGCCGACAATGTAGTGTACAGACGCTACATGAACTGCCGGCACAGTGTACAGATATGCTATCCGCAAATTTAAAAATAAAAGATAATAGTATAGATGCACACAGTGCCGACAATGTAGTGTACAGACGCTACATGAACTGCCGGCACAGTGTACAGATATGCTATCCGCAAATTTAAAAATAAAAGATAA
>JAZTWA010000023.1:0-27616 GCA_045635585.1 Candidatus Enterousia sp. | reverse complement strand
GTTCGTTTTCACTCCATGGGCCCCTTTCGCTACGTAAGGTTCAAACTTCGTTAACACTTGTTTTCACCAACTGACGCCCCGAACCTGCGGGTCTCATCTCGGTGGGAACAGGCAAAATTAAAACCGACCACAAGGGTCGGTTGTAATTTTGGCAGCCCCAACCGGATTCGAACCGGTGTTCTCGCCTTGAAAGGGCGGTGTCCTAGGCCTCTAGACGATGGGGCCAAAACTGCCGTTGTTCACCTGATGAACGCTGGCCAATTATAACTGGCATTTGTGCGCTTGTCAAGTGAATAACGACGAATTTTTTCCCTTTTTTATTTTGTGGCGGGTGTTTCCCCAGATTCATTTGTGTTTTCTGGGATTGTTTCCACCTGGGTAAAGATAATTTCTTTGCCGTCATTTGCAATCAGGGTCAGTTTACCATCAGTCAATGTGTATTTTTGAACCGTTGGCATAAATTGAAAGTATTCTTGTTCTGTTTCCATTGCTTCTGGGGCGCCCATCATCATTGTTGATGCAAAGCCATCAAATTTGATTTCATCGCCATCGGCGGTATATGCGCCATTATACATATTTACGACGCGACCATATACACGCATTTCATTTGGATCGAATGTCAGAACAATATCGGCGCTGGGCTGGGCGGAAACAAAGTTCGCACCTTTTAACATTTCTGGGTTTTGCGTGTTATCACCACACGCGGTCAATGCCAAAGCGCATGCGCCCGCCAAAAATAATTTGAATTTCATGGTATTTCTCCTTGGGTTGATTGATTTGTATGTTGTGATTATAAAGCAAATAAAAAAATAATAAACAAGAAAAAAGACCGTTTTTATATGGCGAAACAAATAACAAATTTGCAATTTTTAATAATTTTTGTTAACATAGTTTGTGTCACGCAGAGATGCGTGTCGGGGCTGTCGAAAGCCTGTTTAAACCCGGCGCAGATTGCGTCGTTAAATCCCCGCTTGGTCGGGGGGCTGGTGGTATATAAAATACGGGCAACCGAAAAACCACCAGAGTCACATGGTTTAAGCTGATTTTCGAACTCCCTGACCGTCATATCTGTATGGCGGTTTTAATTTTGGTAATAATGCATAAAGGGTTGTGTTTTCCGACAAAACACCTTGAAAACCACTTAAAGCAATTTTTTATGCATTGTTCCCATCATGAAAGAAAGGGGAAAGAAACATGAACAAAAAATTAGTTTTAACATCAATAATTATATCTAGTATTATTGGCGTGGTACATGCAGAGCAATTCCCGTCAAATGGTGCAATGCAAGAAAACAAGACTTATGAAAAGGCAGCGAATTATGGAAATATGGGTGTATACGACGGAAATGTTACTGCAACCGCTGAATATGATGATGTGCTGTTTCAAATTACAGCTGGTAACTATTTGCCAGCAAAAAGTGAAATTGTTACTACTTGTCCAATAGGTAGTTATTGTCTTGGCTTAACAAATGCCAAATATAGTGAAACCACTGACCAGGGTGTCAGTGCATGTCCCACAGGTTATCCAAACAGTGATAGAGGGGCAAAAACTAACACGCAGTGTTATAGGGAATGTACGGTTGCAGAAGCCAATATAGCCCATGCAACATCTGTCAATGGTAATGATTATTATGGTACAGGTAGCGATACCTGTGCAGCGACAGCGTGTGACAACGGTTATCATGTAAAGAAAGCGGTGCAAGTTGCCGAAAAAACAACATTGTTTGGTGTTGATGCAAGCGTTGATGGAATTTACGGTGAATATTTATTGGATGGTGTACAAAAATATTGGGATTGCGCAAATGAAAGCTGTGAAGGTAGTAACACTGAATCAGTAAGATTTGGTCTGACAGAAAACAATACATTTGCAGCAGAATTCTCTCATGGTGTTGTGTATGGTCAAGCAAGTTGTCAGCCAAGTAGTCCAATTGGAGATTATTTTGATAGTAATCTAAATTTATTAGTGACCGGTGCAAAAAGCATAGAAGAATTTAGGGCGGAATTTGAACCGATTGCAGGACCAACCAAGACAGAGATTGCGGTGCTGGCATTTACAAGTTATATAGAAGGTTCCTTGAGTGACGATGAAGCTACAAATCTGATAGAGTACTTGTCGCTAGAAGATGCAGGAACAGAATTTAGTACAACATCCACTGGCCGCAGCTGTCTTTGTCAGGTAACGGGTTATACACCAATATCAGAATTTAGTGAAGGTGTGTCAGAACCCCAGATAACAGAAGCTTCTCGTTGGTCTTATTACACACAATTTTCTGATGCCTCAGTATGCGCGAGTAATTGTGTAGATGTGTGTTTATTAAAAATGCTTATCTCTATTAGAAGAGTAGATCGTTTAAGTATGTTAGATGCGATTGATGTTTCGTTATCAGGAATATGTGAAGCGAACACGATTAAAATTACCTGGTCTGATGCAGAACAGTCCGATGTTGATGCGAACAATGCAGGTCAATGCACATACGATGGAGATATTCGTACCCCAGTCAAGGCTGTGTCTAAGCCAGGAAAAACGTTCAAGGGTTGGCGCTTTGAAAAGAAGTAAGTCAATACTGTAGAACAACGCATATAACCTGTGGGCAAATACCCACAGGTTGCGTGCCGAATAATAAAGAAATAGAAAGACATAATAATGGCAAAGATATATGCAATTTTGATAATAGTGCTGTTCATATCGACGAATTGTTTTGCTGATGTTTGGAATGTGTTGAACCCAAATGCAATTGTGGCAAATGCGTGTATATATGCTAATACTGGTGTGTATAGCGGTGAATTAGTAATGGTGCCTGTATATGAAGATACAATATATAAATGCGAACCTGGAGAGTATCTGCCTGAACTAGCCGAAGAATGTCAAAAATGCCCCGAGAATTCATATTGTCCCGGGGGTGATTATACATATTCAGAAAATGGAGTGGTTGGATTAAACGCATGTCCAGAAAGTACGCCATATGCACCAATTGGTATGTGGACTGAATCACAATGCGGACGCAAGTTACATATTGATGATGTTGTTTTATATGTGCACCAGGAACCTGCAAACCCAACAGAACATCGTTTATATATTCGTGTTAACGATGTTGTATATTCTGCAAATATGACAACTGTCCCCACAGTTATGAACAGGGATTCAACACATTTCTTAAAAATAAAGTACAATTCAATAGAATATTATGTCTGTGATGATACGACATATAAATCAGATGACGCTAATTAGTATAGTTTTTTATTCTTTGTAAATATAACCTTAGAGAGCCATTATACACCACAAACGCATGTTGTTATAGACAATGTGCGTTTTTAATTGATATGCGGCCAGTCTGTGACATCTTGTTGCGGACCACGAACGGCACAGTAACACCGGATTTCTGCGGATTTTGTGTATTTTTTTGTTGTGTTTCTTACAAATAATAAATAAAAAAAACCGCAGAAAACTGCGGTAAATACTGGCGGGATTGACGGGGCTCGAACCCGCGACCTTCTGCGTGACAGGCAGACGCTCTAACCAGCTGAGCTACAACCCCTAAAGCGTTACGTATAATATACCCTGTGTAAAATAAATGCAAGTGTTTTTTTTATAAATTTATATTTAATTGCAAAAAAATTAAAATTTGATACAATCCGAATTGAATCCAATGGATTTTTGGGTTCGGGGTGTAGTAACCCCATATCTATCCAATACGATTTTCGTATTGAAAAACAACCCCCCGACTATGGTCGGGGAGCTGTTGCGACATACAAAACAGTTCGCTGAAAACGCAACAGAGTCATTGATAGATATGATTTACTAACTCCCCGACCGTCAATTTATCCATTGGCGGTTTATTTTTTTATTGTTTTGGTGGTCGATATGGATTTTGGAACAGAACTTGAAATGGTGCGCAAGGCCAAAGGAATTGGATTAAACTTTGTTATGGATGCGTTGAATATATTCAGCGAAAAGGAATACGATAATATTATTCATAATCGACGTCCTTTGACCGTATATCAATATATTATGTTGGTGGATTTGCTGCGACATTCGTTTGAAAATATGCCGCATATCCAGAATTAAAAAATCCCCCAGATGGGGGATTTTTTATTTTATTAATTTGCCCATTGCAACGGCTGTATCGCCCATGCGGTTTGAAAAGCCCCATTCGTTATCATACCATGCGGTTACATGCACCAAATTATCCCCCAATACCTTGGTTTGGGCAGCATCAAATATAGAACTGTGCGCATCGTGTGTAAAGTCAATCGATACCAACGGCAAATCATTGTAACCAAATGTTGCAGATTGTGCGGCCTTCATTGCGTGATTTATTTCTTCGACCGTCGCAGGCTTTTCCAAATTGGCAACCAATTCCACCACAGATACGTCGGGGGTTGGAACGCGAATTGCCATACCGTCTAATTTGCCGGCCAATTCTGGTAATACCAAACCGATTGCCTTGGCGGCACCTGTGCTGGTCGGAATCATGGACAGATTTGCCGCGCGTGCACGACGGAAGTCTTTGTGATTTTTATCCAGCAACTGTTGGTCGCCTGTATATGCATGTACCGTTGTCATCCATCCAGAAATAACACCGAATTTATCATTTAACACTTTGACAACCGGTGCCAAACAGTTTGTTGTGCATGATGCATTTGATACAATTAAATCGTTTGGTGTTAATGTGTCTTGGTTGACGCCATATACGATTGTTTTGTCGGCACCGGCCGATGGTGCAGAAACCAATACGCGTTTTGCGCCTGCATCCAAATGTACGCGTGCCTTGTCCGCGGCGGTAAAGATACCGGTGCATTCCATAACGACATCAATATTCATTTCGCCCCATGGCAATTTTGCAGGATCGCGTTCTGCCAGACACTTTACACGCTGGTTCCCGACAACGATATATTCCCCATCCAGTGTTACATCCATTGGTAACACACCATGTACAGAATCATACTTTAATAAATATGCATTTTGTTCGGCCGGTGCCAAATCATTAACCGCCACAAATTCGATATCATCACGACCCGATTCCAGTGCTGCGCGCAATACCAAGCGACCAATACGACCGAAACCGTTAATTGCAACTCTTATTTTTGACATAATATATTTCCTTTCGTTTTATAAATTGGACAGATTTATCATAACACCATTTTTTTGAATAATTCAATATTTTATTTACAATCTGGGTTTTTTGGGGTTATAATCCAAGTCAAATGAAACATGATGCATATATTATTACTGGTCCAACTGCATCGGGCAAGTCAGACTTTGCCCATATGTTGGCACAGCGTATAAATGGCACAATCATTAATTGTGACAGTGTCCAGATTTATCGTGGAATTGAAAATATCGGGGCCAGTCCATTTGCCAATCGGCCAATAACCGAAACAATTGATGGTGTTCCGTATCGACTGTTTTCGATATTGCCATTAGATACCCAAATCAGTGTTATGGATTATCTGGATATGGCGCGTGCTGAATATGATGCGGCAATTGGGGCTGGGCGCACCCCGATATTTGTTGGTGGAACGGGCTATTATATTAATGCGCTGGTTAATGGTATATCGCCCATGCCAGATATATCGCCCGATGTTCGGGAACGTGCCCGTACCATGGTTGCAAATGATATCAATGCTGCGCGTGAAATGTTGCCTGCGGATATCAATGTTTCTGATCCGCAACGCGTGGCACGTGCATTAGAAGTTTTTTTGGGGACAGGACGTCATATAACCGAATTTCAAAGCATGCCACGTTTGGGCGCGGTTGTAAAAAATCCATGTCTTATTGTTATATCGCCTGATGTTGGGCTTTTGCGTGAACGGATTGCCGCGCGTATTCCATTAATGTTGTCATGTGGCGCCATGGACGAAGCGCAATCAGTAATTGATTTTGGTTGGAACGAAAGTCGTGCAATTGGCGCGGCCCAGTTATGTAAATATATACGTGGCGAAATTGATTTTGATGAATGCGTTACTTCTTGGGTAAATAAAACAAATCAATATGCCAAGCGACAACGCACGTGGTTTCGTACGCAATTAACCCCGAATATAGTAATAGACCACATTCCGACTGCCGACGATATCGACGGTATTGTGTAAAAAAAAATCCCCGTTTTGGGGATTTTTTATTTCTTTTTTGTTTGCGTATTTGCAATCAGTGCATTTTGTATTTTGATATGTTCGTCAATATTAACCTTGGCTTGAATGCGTGGACGCTTTTTCTTGGTTTCTGGCAAAATATGACCTTCGATGCTATAAGATTCGACGATTTGTGCCAATGCTTCTTTGGCGCGATTTTCATCAACCCTTGGGGTCATTTTTTCTGTTTTTTGCTGTTTTTTTGCAATTTTTGCCTTACGTACAACAACCAAAGAATTTTTTGTAAATAATTTATCCTTTAATAAATCAAAGATAGCATCTTTTGGCATTTTTTTGTCGTTTTGGACATAATATGGCATCAAATATTCAATCATCATATTAGTTAATGCATCCAAAAAGCGGATATCATTGACGCGTGGGTCATTTGGTTGAAAATTTAAACGCAAAAACAATTTTGATTGCAAACTTAAATGATCTGCGATTTTTGAATCAAATCCGCACTGGGTGCGCCATGTGTTGGCCAAATTTTTTGTCTGGGCATATGAAATTGGTGCCACTTTAAAAAATTCATTTGTAATAAATGGGACAAATTCGCGATTGAAAACGCGTGTCACACCTGGATATGTTACTGGTTTGTTCATGATATAATTCCTATTGTTTGTATCAAACTGATATAAATATAGTCAAAAATAATAATTTGTCAACCGAGAATCAGGATTTTTTCTGTGCACGCTTTTTTTGTAACGTGTAATATTCCAATTGAATAACGGTTCCAATCCCAGATTTTCGCATTTTTTCGGAAAAAGCAGTACAGTTATTAAATTCTGTTTCCAATGTTCCCCATCCAGAATATTCCCAATCAATCAGTCCCACGACCCGCATCTTTTTAGTGTCGATAATAATATTATTACAGATATCATTATGATTCCAACCGTTCCCGTCGCCATTTTTTAGGTCTTGAATTTCCACTGGGTCGGTGTTGTGCATTGCGTCAATAAATTTTGCCAATTGTATTCCAAATTCCCACCCATGTTTTGTGATAAAACGCAAGGACATACGATTTAGGTTTTTCCCAGGGATAAAATTATATTTATAAAAAGTATATCCACACGATTTTACAATGTCGATTTTTGGAATTTTTATATCCACAACCCTTGCAAACGCGTCAGTTATGCGTTTTTCGCGCATAATTTTTTCAACGGGAATAGTTTTGTCATAATATTTGCGAATTTTGCAAACATATTTGTTATCAATAATAAAACCGATATTCCACCCGCCTTTGATTACGCGTACGTGTTTAAATTCTGTGTCTGGCAATGCCTGACGCAGTGCATTAAACTTTTTTCTATAGTCGTACAATTTTACGCGACGAACATATTCGCGTTTTGTGCGATTTGGTATAAAACCCGCAAAAAAATCCATAAGTTCAAAATATAAACGCCACATACTATTATAACCTTTCGCAAAATATGCCATAAATGGTATTGAAAATCTAGAAAAAAACAAGTACTTTATAAACATGTTTAAATCAGGCACTATTGTAAAAGTATTAATTTCAAATATTCCAAACTCTGGATATGACTATCGTTTGACGGGTGATGCAGATATTGGGACCTTTGTTGGTGTACGTGTCATGAACCGGCTTTGCGTTGGTGTTGTGTGGGGAATTGGGGACAGTGGACTGCCTGACAATAAAATCAAAGATGTATCTATTATTCATAATTCGCGATTAAAAATTACCGATCTTCAATGGATTCAAAAGATGTCGGCATGGACTATGATACCCATGGGTATGGTGTTGCGCCTGATTGTGAATATCCCAGATGCATTTGCGCCGCCCCCGTCAGATGATTTATATGCATTTAATTTTGATTCGTCTGTTCGGATGACTCAAAATCGTTTGGCGGTTTCTGATGCATTTGCGTCAAACGATAATGAGCCAATGACCGTATCGGACATACAAAATATTGCACGTGTCAGTGGGGCTGTTATTCGCACAATGATAAAAAACGAAACTTTAACATTTGTTGGTCGCCAACCAAAGCCGTCGCGATATGAACAATTAACTTATTGTGATATGGGTAACATCACCCTTAATAGTCAACAGCAATCCGCATCAGATTCAATTGCATCTGCGATTAATAATGGCGGATTTTCCGTTTTTCTGCTGGATGGTATTACTGGCAGTGGAAAAACACAGGTGTATTTTGATTCTGCATGGCGTGCATATATGTCTGGTAAATCAGTATTATTAATGATGCCTGAAATTGCGTTGACGGCCCAGTTTATGTCGCGTTTTGAATCCCGTTTTGGGGCACCGCCGGTTGTCTGGCACAGTAATTTAACAGCGGCACGCCGTCGCGAGATTTGGCATGGTGTATTAGACGGCAAGATAAAAATGGTCGTTGGTACACGCAGTGCGCTATTTTTGCCATGGAATGATTTGGGGTTAATTGTAATCGATGAAGAACACGATACGTCATATAAACAAGAAGATATGGGAAACTATCACGCACGTGATATGGCGATATTGCGTGCAAAAATTGCTGGGTTCCCCGTTGTGTTGGCCAGTGCGACCCCTGCATCTGAAACACTGGAAAATGTAAATTTGGGGAAATATACGCATTTGCGATTAACATCACGATATGGTGGGGCACAGTTGCCAGAAATATCAACGATTGATTTGCGCGAAAATCGGCCTGATGTATATCGTGATTCAACTGGTTCGGAATGCACAGGTTTTTTATCAAAGCCATTATGTGAAGCGATATCTGCAACGCTACAATCGCACCAGCAGGCATTATTGTTTATAAATCGACGTGGTTTTGCACCAATTGTTCAATGTAAAAAATGTGGTTGGGTGTCAACATGTCCTGATTGCAGTGTTGGGATGACATATCATAAAAGATTGGGAAAGATGTTATGTCATATGTGTGGACGAACTGCACCTTTAATGACGTCGTGCCCTGATTGTGGAACGGCTGTTTCTATGCGTGGGGCAGGGCTTGAAAAGATTCAAGAAGAAGTAAACGCACGTTTCCCCGATGCGCGTACCGCATTAGTATCCAGTGATATTATAACTTCGCGCCAATCGTTGGAAAGATTGGTGAATAAAATGGAATCTGGTGAAATTGATATTGTAATCGGTACCCAGATTTTGGCCAAGGGACACCATTTTCCAAATTTAACGTTGGTTGGTGTTGTGGATGCAGATATGGGGTTGTTTGGTACAGACTTTCGTGCGCCCGAACATACATTTCAACAGTTGTTTCAGGTTGCCGGTCGTGCGGGTCGTGGCGCAATTGCGGGTCGTGTATTGTTACAAACATATCAGCCGGATAATCCGGTTCTGAACGCGATTTGTGCGGGTAATCGTGATGATTTTATGCGTGCGGATATGGCGGGGCGCAAATTGGCGCAAATGCCACCATATGGTCAATTAATTGCTGTGATAATCGAAGGTGAACGCGAAGCAGTGTTGCAACGTTTTTGTGCAGAATTAGCATCTGTTGCGCCAAATGTTAATGGTGCCAAGATAATGGGACCAATCGCGGCACAAATATATCAAATCAGAAATTGGTATCGAATGCGTTTTTTGATATCTGGTGTTGCCAATGCTGCATTACAGCCAATTGTTACGCACTGGTTGGCCAAGGTAAAACAGCCCGCAAATATTCAAATAAAAATTGATGTTAATCCAATAAATTTTATGTAAAAGAACAAAAATAAAAAAATACCGCCGTTGCCGGCGGTATTTTCGAGTGTCCCGAAAGGAAGGAAAGGAGAAAAAGAAATTGGACACTCTAAACTGAATGTTCTGGGGCCCAGAGTCCAGAGGAGAGAGAATGTAGGAGGGAGTCTGAACCTCTGGTCCCCACAGATGTTTTACATCTGGTCATCGGATTTAATCCCTTTGACGAAATAGAATATAGTACACAAAAATCGATTCGTCAAGTGTTTTGTCAAAAAAAATTTTTGTGCAACGATTTTGTGTCGTTTTATTCATATATACCTAGGAAATGGTCCTCATTGTTTTTCGCAGAAATCTGGAATAAAATCAATGTGCACTAGGGCAAAGGAAGGTTTATCTAGTAAAATATAAACAGGGAGAAAAAAATGACACATGATGACGTATGGCGTGCCATAGAACGCTTTGCAAATGAACATGGAATGTCATGTTCTGGATTGGCAAAGTGCAGTGGTTTGGATCCAACGACGTTTAATAAAAGTAAACGTTGGTCTAAAGAAGGGCAACCACGATGGCCATCTACAAACAGTATTTCCAAAATTTTGTCATCTACGGGTGCCAAGATTCAGGATTTTACGAAATTCATAGATGTCCCAGAACAGACGCGTGAATAAATTTTTTTAAACAGGTTTCTACACCCCAAGACCACATTTGTTTATGCATATGTGGTTTTTTATTGGACAAGAAATATTTTCAGATTATAATACGTAATATATGTTATCAGGAATTCAAATTTATTCTTCTGATTCTATTTGGCGGCAAATTCTACGTGATTTAAATGCCGATTTGCTGGATGCGCCGAACTTTTACTGTGTTAATTTTGATGAATTGGATATTGTTGCGCCAATTTCTGTGATGCAATTAAAGTCAATAATTCTTAGTGCTATGGACTATAATCATATGGCACATCAGATTTTAGGTGATAGCCAAGATTTATCCCAACATCAGGCAAAAATAGTTGTTTTGTTACATAAGTCGGGTGGAATGACTGCACACGAATTGAAAAATGCATTGGGGTTTGCGCCAAATGTTGCCACGCATACTGTTGATACTGCAATATATCAATTACGCAAAATGTATGGGCGCGATTTTATCAAGAATATTAATGGGGTGTATAGTCTTGGCGAATTATAAATTAATATCTTTGGAAAAAATCCCCAGTACCCAAGATTATGCAATGGATTTAATTGCGTCTGGTACGGCATCGGATCACATGGCTATATTGGCGGCGGCACAATCAAATGGTCGTGGCCGTTATCGACGCAAATGGGTGTCGCATCATGGAAACTTGTATATCAGTTTTATTTATAAATGTCCCGAACGTGATGCACGATTATCGTATCGTGTGGCGATTGCGGTTGCGGAAACGATTGCATCCTTTGGAATACATCCAACAATAAAATGGCCAAATGATATAATGGTTGATGGTAAAAAAATTGCTGGGATATTAATCGAATATTCTGGTGATTTTGTTGTTGTTGGTGTGGGGATAAATGTTAATTCTAACCCAACGGTTCCCGCGTATCAGACCACAAAAATGGAAAACTATTCAGAAATACCAATGATGGAATTATTGCGCAGATTATTAAATAATATGGAACGCTGGCATCGTGCAGATTTTCGTATGGTACGTTCACGTTGGACCGAATTGGCATCTGCATTAAATCGTCCGGTTAAATACCAAGGCGCAATTGCAGAATTAATTGGAATAAATGAAAATGGTGCACTGATATTGCGTCGTGATTCGCGCTATTTATTAGTTTATGGTGACGAAGTTACGATATAATTGTGTTGAATTGAAAATTTTTTTCTTGACTTTTTATCAAAATTATGTTAATATACAAAACATCAACAGCAGAAGTTATATCCACACGTTTGTGTGGTTTTTTTAATCCCCATCATTGATGGGGATTTTCTTGTATCAGCACAAAGGAAAAATCCAATATGCAGTTAACATTAATAAAAAACACAGATACGTCTGCAACATTAACGTATCGTATTGCGCGTATTGTTTATGCACACACGTGTGCAAAATCTCTACCATTGGTCGAAGCATTTTCATCAATGATACAAAACATGTCAAATAAATCTGGTGTCGATATTTTACAAATAATATCAGACAAAAATATTTTTGATGCATTGGATTCAAGGTCGCCTCGAAATTCATATATGAACGTGTCTGCAGATAATCGTGGTTTTCAAATGTGTGTTCGCACCGTACGTCGCATGTTGATGGGGGGATTGCCAGATTGTTGTAATGGTGCAACACAATTTCATTATTGTGATGTAATTCCTGATTGGGCGGTTGCGCGTGGATATATTGCCGATATTGATGGAGTGTTGTTTTATTTATAATGGAAAAAATATGAATAATATTGTCAAAGGCGGTTTCTTGTCTGGGTATCGAACATACATAATTTCTGCGACGGGAATATTGTCTGCAGTTGCCGCGTATTTGGTTGGTGATACAGATATCTTTACCATGTTACAAGCAATTTTTACATTGGCCGGAATATATTTTTTGCGCCGATCAAATGAAAACAAAGGAAAATAAAATGGAAAAAATCCCTGAAAAATTTTTAAACAAAGATGGAACATTAAATTCTGATGCATTGATTAAGTCTTATTCTGAATTGGAAAAGAAAATAGGTACAATGGTATCTGTTCCAACATCAGAATCAGATGATATAACGCGTTCAAAATTTAATCGTGCAATTGGTGTTCCAGAAAACCCATCTGAGTATCCAACAAATGAATTATATGATGATGAAAATTTACGACAAAAATTTTTTGATATTGGATTAACTGTATCCCAAGTTGAAAAAATATATGACATTGCAAATGAATTTTTATCACCATTGATATCAGATTTATTTTCTGTGCAAAATGAAAGTAATGCAATTGCAGAATTAAAAAATTATTTTGGTAGTGATGAAAAAATGAATGATGCATTACGTGCGATAAATGCATTTGGTGAACGCTTTTTGCCACACGATGCGTTTGATGAATTGTGTTCTACGCCCCGCGGAATCCAAGGGGTGTATCGAATGATGCAGTCGATGGAACCGAATGTTAAAACAGATAAAAATGAAACATTAAATTTAACAGATGATGATTTACGTCGCATGATGCGCGATCCAAAATATTGGCGCGATAATGATGCAGAATACATTCGAAAAATTGAAAATGGTTTTAAAAAATTATACTCATAACAGAAAAAAATCACTTTTCTGCTTTACTAATATTTATGTTTAAGATAAAATACAAAGTAAGAACAAAACGGATTTGTTCTATCCAAACTATGTAAAGGAGAGAAGAATGGCTTTTTCATTTTTAAGACCAAAGAAAGCTGTTGCAAAAAAAGTTGCTGAAAAACCAGCTGCAAAAAAAGTAACAGTAAAAAAAGTTGCTGAAAAACCAGTTGCGAAAAAAGTTGCTGTGAAACCAGCTGCAAAAAAAGTTGCTGCGAAACCAGTTGCAAAAAAAGCATGTGCAAAAAAGCCTTGTGCAAAAAAAGCATGTGCCAAGAAAAAATAATTATATAGCCCGCATATGCGGGTTTTTATTTTTTTTAGGTTCCATAACTGGAACCTATTTTTATTTTACAAAAGTATCAGTCAGATGATTTCGCGACAGTCTGACTGATATTTTTATGGATAATTCACATTTTTGTTGAACCCAAATGTTTTTTGTTTTTGGCGCGTTTACATGCATAACCAAAACATAAAATTTGATTCAGATGTTGTATAACATCGCAAGTTAATTTTAAACAAAGGATTTATTTTTATGTCAGTTTCCATAGATAATGTCTTCGTAAAACAATTCGAAGCAGATGTTCATTTGGCATACCAGCAAATGGGCACAAAATTGCGTGCAACCGTACGCAGCAAATCAGGTGTCATTGGTGCGTCCACAACATTCCAAAAAGTTGGTCGTGGTACTGCCAGTACAAAATCACGTCATGGGATTGTGCCTGTGATGAATTTGAATCATGAACCGGTTGAATGTTTGTTGCAAGATTATTATGCCGGTGATTGGGTTGATGCTTTGGATGAATTAAAAGTTAATATTGATGAACGTCGTGTTGTTGCGTCTGCTGGTGCGTATGCATTGGGTCGCAAGACAGATGAATTGATTATTGGCGCAATGAATAATGCAACGGCAAATGTTGGTGATTATACAACCGGTTTGACCAAAGAACTGATTTTATCAGCTGTCGAAGTTTTGAATACAAATGATGTCCCAGATGATGGTCGTCGTTTTGCGGTTGTTGGTGTGCACCAGTGGAATGAATTGTTGTCAATGGATGAATTTGTTTCTGCAGATTACGTAAATGATTCGCCATTATTAAATGGCTTTGAAGCACGTAAATGGTTGGGTATTACATGGGTATTGCATAATGGTTTGCCAGTATCTGATACAAATCGTGATTGCTTTATCTATCATGCGTCCAGTGTTGGTCATGCATGTGGTCAGGAAGTAAAAACAGATATTTCATGGCATGGTGAACGTGCTGCGCACTTTATCAGCAACAGTATGTCCCAAGGCGCAGTGTTAATTGACACCGATGGTATTGTTCGAGTGAAGTGTTCTGATGCACCTGCTGCATAAGATATGAATAAATTTTATTTAAACCAAAAGGAAAATAAAAATGGCGTTTCAAAATAAAAATTTATCTGTTATTGCATATGCAAATGGATTTACATTGTGGCACTACTGCAGCGCATCTGAAACATTATCAACAATCAGTGCAAATGGATATTTTAATGCGGTAAAAACACTGATGAACATAGGTGATATTATCATTATTAATGCATCTGATAACACAGCGATAAAAAAGATTAATGTTACAGAATTGAATGTAACAACAGTTGCTTTGTCATAATTTTATAATCGTAACAGTGTGTATTGGGGTCGATATTTTGGCCCCAATTTTTTATACCAGATATAAACAAAGGAAAAAACATGACAAGTAAAATTGACATATGTTCAATGGCGTTATTAAAACTTGGTGAAAAGCCAATTGTTTCTTTTTCAGATGATTGTGCATCTGCCCAGTTGGCACGCACATTATATGATTCTGTATCTGATACATTAATTTCGTTGTATCCATGGCGATTTGCCACCCAAAAAATAACACTGGTTAAAAATTCCGATAATAATTTTTTAATACCATCAAATGTTGTGCGTGTGTTAAAAAGTTGTGGTGAAATCATTGGTGACAGAATATTTGCTGATGGCGATACAATTGAAATTGTTGGTTTGGTTAAAACTATGCCAGAAAAATATCCCACTTACTTTATATCTTTATTATCAACACGTTTGGCGATGGAATTTTGTATTCCATTAACAGGCGATAATACAATGTTTCGAACATTGGTCGCGCTTTATGAAACAGAATTGCAAAATGCAAAATTCATAGACAGTACAACATCAAAAACAACAAGCGTTAATGATTTTTCATTGGTAAGCGTTCGTTTTTAATCAAGCCAAAAGGGTATTAATAATGACTGATTTTATCAAGACACAAAATTCCTTTTCGCATGGCGAAGTTGCCCCAGAATTTTATTCATATGATAATATTAATGGATTATCGCATTTGGAAAATATGGATGTTTTATCGGGTGGTGGCTTAACACGTCGTGCGGGATTAAAATGTGTGGCGCAACTAAAAAGCCAAGCACGAATAATATCTTTTTCTGTATCTAATAATGAAGAATATATTATCGCATTAACAAATAAACATATGTATATATATCGTGATAATGTACGTGTTCAAGATATAATTACGCCATGGCAGTATGAAGATTTGTCCAATCTACAGTTTGCCCAGCGATTTGGAACGATGATATTTGTGCATCCGAATTATCGTCCCAATGTATTAAAAAAAACAGGCACAATTTTTGAATTATCTGATTTTGTATTTTCGCGAAATGATTCAGATATGACAATGAATATTCCTTTTGTAAAGTTTGATGATGCGTCTGATGTTCGCATAACCGTAACAAAAAATGATGCAGGTAATAATTTTGCAACTTTTACAACAAATAAAGACTTTTGGAAACCGGAAAATGTTGATGGTCGATTGTATTTATTAAACAGACAATGGTTGGTAACCCAGTATATCGACCCCAAGACAATTGTTGCATATACTAATGGTTCATATACAACACCAGATACAGCGGTTCTTGATTGGTACGAAGCGGCATTCAGCGCGCGTCGTGGATGGCCATGCAGCATCACTTTCCACCAAGATAGATTGGTCTTTGGTGGTTCGCGTGATTGGCCGGCAGGAATATGGATGTCATGTGTCGGAATACATAACAATTTTAATATGGGTACCGGACTGGATGATGAAGCAATTTTTGTATCGCTATTATCGCAACAGCGTCAACAAATTTGTACAGTGGTCAGCAGTGATAATCTGCAAATTTTGACTAATGTTGGTGAATGGGCGATTTCCAGCAAACCTTTAACACCATCAACGGTTGATGTAAAACAACATACATCTGTTGGGTCGGTTTTTTCATGCTATTTACCACCGCAAAAGATAGAAGGTTCGACTGTATTCATATCAAAAAACAGTTGTGATATACGCGAACTGTGTTTAGACGAACTGGGCGAAAAATATAATGCCAATGATTTGTGTGCATTTGCAAAGCATTTAATGAATTCACCGGTTGATATTGCATACAATGATGCGACCAAGCAATTGTTTGTGGTCTTGGCCGATGGAACAATGGCTGTATTAAATCAAAATGCGGCATTGGGGGTATCGGCATGGGGGCGTTATGTAACATCGGGCCAATTTAGGTCTGTGGCAGTTTCTGGTGGTAATACATATGTCGTTGTTACACGTGATAATATTAATTATTTAGAATGTTTTGACATTAAATGTATGTCAGATGTTGATAAATATGATATTTCATTTGTTGCATCGTCATTGCCACTGCGTGTATCGCATCATAATGCTCGATCGATAAAATTGCGCAAGATTGTTGCGCGTCTTCTGCGCAGCAAATCAATTTACATAAATAATCATCGTCTGACGTTACCCAATGAAATATATTCACCAGAATCAGATGGTTTTACCGGTGATATATCGATAAACCTATTGGGAACATCACGTGATGCTATTGCGCCAATATGGACAATACATGGAAACGAACCGTATCCATTAACTGTTCTGTCTATCAGCATACATGGCACATACAATATTTAATAAATCAACCAAAAGGGAAAAAATATGGGACAAATTGTATCCGACGTTACAGATATTCTGGACGCCAAAGAATCAAAAAAACAGGCAAAGTCACAACGCAAAGAAATTTTGGCGCAAATGGCGTCTGACGATGCAGAAAAAAATAATCTGGTAAAAAAGGTATTGGCAACCCAGCGTGCAAAATATGGTGCATCAGGGGCAGGGGCCACAGGCATAACCCAAGGCGCAGTATTAAAGCGATTAACCGCAGAAACGGCCCAGCCATACGAAGAAAAGCATAAAACTAATTTGAAAAAATTAAAAGAAACCAAGGCGAAAAAAACAAATCTTTTAAAAACGTTATTGTCCAGACTGGATGATATTGTTGCATAATGGGGTGTAAATTATGAACGATAAATTCGTTCGTTTTCTTGATGAATGGAACCAGGTTTTGGGGTTTGATACGCCACAGCACCATAAAAAAATAATGAATTTTTTAGTCGATATATGGTCACGTGAACCGCGTCGTGGATTATTAATGGCCTTTCGGCATTCGGGAAAATCGACCGTATTAGGGGTGTTTGCATCGTGTGTATTATACATACGGCCTGAAACGCGTATATTGATATTATCTGCCGAAAGTGGTTTGGCATCGCGCATGGTTGGTCATATCAGACATATATTGGAAAACCATCCATGGTGTTCGAATCTGGTTCCGTCAAATAAAAAAGAATGGGCCACCGGTCGCATAACTGTTAATCGGCCATTGGGGATACGTGAACCATCTGTAATATGTCAGGGTATTTATGGTAATATAACAGGTATGCGTGCAGATTTAATTATATGTGATGATGTCGAAGTTCCAAATACATCAAATACGGCACAAAAACGTGAAATTTTACGTGAAAGACTACGTGAATTGGACTTTATATTATCGCCAAGTGGCACAATGATATACATTGGTACACCGCATACCCAAGATACAATATACCGTACATCTGAAAATGATTAATTTAAGCTGCTGATAAATGTGCGCAATTTTACCAATAAATCGTTACCGGCATCACCAAACATTGGTAAATACGTTTCGTATTCTGGCATATCTGCTTGGACTTGGGCGCGTACGCGTTCCGATATTGGGTTTGCAACAATATCTGTTGCCATGCCCCAGTATCTATATGCGTTGTATGTTTGATTAATGGTGTCAAATTTTGCCATCAAATCAGGATAATCCATTAATGCAGCATGAACAGCAACTGGCCATTCGTTGCCAAAACGTTTTATAACAGACTGTGATACAAATGTATTTAATCCCGCCTGATCAGGGGTAAAGAATTCAATTGCATTTCGCAGTTCGTTCATTTCGTCGTCGGTTAACGATACGGATGTTGCAGAATTGCCCATCATTCCACCATATGGTAATAATTCTGGTTCGATTCTGTCCATGGTTGTTTTTCCACTGCGCAGGTTTTCGATATGCTGAACCAACTGTTTACCAGTTGGCATTTGGTTCAGTTCTTCGATGACAATGTCGTCAGCCTCTTTAACAAAAATGGGGTTAATTGCCAACCAGCCACCAATAATAACATGTTCTTGGCGGTACAGATTCAATAATCTTTGTGCGGTTGCACGTGCCTTGGCTTTCATACTAACTCCCTCTCTTTGTTTATCCCTTGGTTGAATTTATTCGATAACGACCATAATAACTTTGTGCATTGTTTGTGCAGAAATTTTTTCTTCTGGTGATAAAATTTGACCTTTTGTATCTTGCTTAACCGTTGCAATATGTGCAGTAACAGTTGTTTCATCATCTATTGAATTAAAATCTGCATCAAAACAAACCGCCAAATCACCCACCTTGGCTGGACACAAAGAATCAACAAACACATATGATTTTTCTGGTAAAAATCCGTTTGTACGTTTGCTATTAGGAACAACCGCATAAATACCTTTGCGTCCTTCTAAATCAGCCGGTGCAACAATCATCGTTTTATCAGATTTTTTGAATGCAATCGCCTTGCCTGCGGGGGTTCCAAACACAGGAACCAGTTTTTTTCGTGCGCTATCGTATAATTTTGCGCCATATAAACTGCCATGCATATCAATACCCGATAATGGATTTCCAGGTACCAAAACGGATTTGACACGTTCTTTAACCTTGCTGATATGTTTGTTTAATTCGCCTGATTTATACAGGGTGGCAATTTTATCAAACATTTCTTCTGCGCCCAATGCAAAAGACTTTGCCAATGGTTCAATTTCGTTTTTATATATTTCGCGCTGACCAACTTCGATTTTATGATACACAGACAGCGTCATGCCGGCTTCTTTTGCGGCCTGTGCGATTGTTTTACCTGTCTGTTGACGGATTTTACGCAACCCACTGCCAAAAATTTTCAATCCGCTGTCTTCATTATCGTTCATACGGCGTTTGATTTCGCTTTGCCATTGATTTGCCACATCATCAGATTCTTTGATAAAGATATCGGACAATTTACAGCCCAAAATATTACAAATGTTTAACAGTTGTTTTTGGTTTAAACGGCGTACACCTTTTTCGATTTTTGACACCGCAGACAAAGACAAACCCGCCTGACGCGCCAGTTCCGTCATCTTCATACCGTTTGCCAAACGAATATTGCGAATATTATTTGGAAATATAATTTCTTCTTGGGCCATGGTAAAACTCCTGTGTCAGTATTTCTTGACAAAATAATAGTCAATTTTTTAACTTGGCGCAAGTAAATTATTTACAATTATAATGGCATATCATCAGGAATTGCATCTGGATCGATTGCGGTTGGCATATCATCCATATTTGGTGCCAATGACGATGCGGAAATCGTCTGGGCTGGCTGTGCAAATTCATCACTGCCACGCGATTCAAATTCGTCCAAATTATCAAACAAGCTATAATCGCCAAAGAACGCGGTTCGTACCGTTTCGGGACGTCCATGTCGGTTTTTACCAATGATAATATCTGCCTTGCCACGTGCGCGTTCTAATCGTTTTTGCCAACTTTCAACCATTGAATTATTTGTTGTGTTGGATAATCTTTCTGATGGGTCACGATTTTGCAGATAGTACTCTTCACGATACGTAAACATAACAATATCAGCGTCTTGTTCAATTGACCCTGATTCACGTAAGTCAGCCAATTGAGGCCTTTTATCATCACGTTGTTCCACACTACGGGACAGCTGGGACAGGGCGATAACAGGCACATCCAGTTCCTTGGCCAACATTTTCAGACCACGTGTGATTTCGGAAATTTCTTGCACACGATTTTCGCTGCGTTTTCCGCCTGGGGATGTCATTAATTGCAAGTAATCGATAACAATCAATGCAATGCCGCCATGCTTGCGCGCCAATCTACGTGCGCGTGTTCGCATCATTGGTACCGACATTCCTGGCGTATCATCGATAAATAATGGCACTTTACTGATTGCGGATGAATACTGTGACATTTTCAAAAAGTCTTCATCGGTCAACGTTCCTTCACGCATTGCGGATGCGGGAACTTTGGACTGGGAAGATAAAACACGTGCCGCCAACTGTGATGCAGACATTTCCAAGCTGAAAAATACAACTGCGCTCTTATAGTTTTTATTTGCGCGTCCATACGCAATGGCATTGGCGGCATTAAAAGCCATATTCATTGCCAGTGTTGTTTTTCCCATCGCCGGACGTCCGGCAATAATAATAAGGTCTGAATGATGTAATCCACTGATTGATTTATCCAGTGCGTTTAATCCCGTTGTCAAACCAGACAATTGCCCATCTGCCTTGTATGCGATTTCTGCTTCGGCCAAAGCGGACTGTAACGCGGTGGAAATAGATGTGATTTCGCGTTCCGATGCACCTGCTGTTGCCATATCAAACAGTTTTTGTTCGGCCAATTCGATTTGTCGTGCCACAGGGTTATCTAAATCTTCGATAAATGCCTTTTCTGTAATATCCTGGCCCAGTGCGATTAAATCGCGACGCAATGCATGTTCATAGATTATGCGTCCATATTGTTCAACATTGACAACCGTTGCGCCAGCCCCGGATAGTTGGGTTAAATAGTCAACACCGCCCACAGATTCCAAGACCCCTTGTTGGTCCAGATAGTTTTTGGCGGTAATAATATCAAATGGTATGCCGGCCGCGAATTGTTTTTCGGCCAACTTGAAAATTTCTTGGTGTGCAGGATGTGAAAAATGTTCCGCCCGCAGGAATTCTGACACGCGTTCCAATGCGCGATTGTTCATTAAAACCGCGGCCAATACAGCCATTTCTGCTTCCAGATTTGTTGGTAATGTTTTGGGGGTAAAATCCATGTCAAATTCCTTCTTTGAACCCATGTTATATGAAAAAAAATCATTTTCAAATCCTTTTTTATGTGGGTATCGCATATTAAAGATACCAATTATTGATGGTGCGGGAAATCCGGCATGGCCAGAACTGTTTCCGATATCCAAAATTGAACAAATGCGTGAAACAGTTGGTCCGCGACACTTTTCTGCGCAAATGATGTTGGAATTTGTTTCGCCAGAACGCGCACGCTTGGATCCGGGTGGAATTCACTTTTATGATTTTGAATTTGAACCGCGTAACGCACATATTGGCGACAATATTATAACTGGTACTGTGTTGTATTGGGATCCATCCAGTGGCCGCAAGAAACGAGATGCTAGTGCATGTGTATTATTATATCGTGATGATAAAAATCGACGTGTGTTTATTCATGACATCTTGTATTTGACGGTACCAGATGAAGAACAATTTCCGCTATCGCGCCAATGTGAAATGGTTTTGGATTTTATGTATGCGCGAAATTTGCGTCGTATCAGTATTGAAACCAATGGGATTGGGGGCGGTTTACCAGAAATCATGCGTGATTGTGCCGCACGACGAAATATGAATATTTGTGTCAGTCGTATATCGAATACAAAATCTAAATCAGATCGTATATTAAATGCGATTGAACCGATATTGACTACGGGTCGACTTTATGCACATGTTCGGGTTCAAAAAACACCCCTGATTGCAGAAATGCTAGGTTGGTCGCCGTTGGGGGGCGCCATACATGACGACGGTTTGGATGCCGTTGCGGGTGCAATTGCACAAAATCCAATCCCGGTTCGTGCAATTGGTTCAACAACCAAGACCTTTACGGCAAACACAAATTTTTCTGTTTAACCCAGTTAAATAAAAACCAAAAGGAATAAAAATGCAAAAAAATTTACAGCAACTTTATAAGCGTGCATTAAATATGCGTGAACCATGGCTGCGTCGTTGGGACGAAGCGCGTCGTTACACGATGCCAAGCACTGATAATGATATGGCGACCTTGTTTGATGCAACCGCGTCCGATGCCGCAGATAATTTGGCGGCATCTATTTATACATTGTTAACCCCACCTGAATCAATGTGGTTACAATTGGTCCCAGAAAGTGAAATGTCGCCAGATGCAGATTATGCAACTGCGATATTGCGTGCTAATTTAAATGATTCAAATTTTTATACCACAATACACCAGTGTTATATGGATTTAGTTACATTGGGAACGGCATGCTTGTTTATGGCGCAATCACCAATTGGTTCATCGTCGGCATTTACATTTACTGCGATACCAATGTCAGATATTGCGATTTTGCCAAATGCGGTATTTCATACCACATCCATGCCTGCGTCCGAAGTTGTGGAACGTTATCCAACATGGGCCCCACCGGAAAATTTGCGTGACACAATATCTCGTTCGCCAGATACACCATTACGTTTGGTTCAGTCTGTTGTTGGAACTGACTTTGTCGCTTGGTTGGATGTTGGTGGTGATATTGAAAATAATATCGTATCAACGGGAACCTTTGAAACCAACCCGTATATTATCTTTCGCTGGTCTGTTTCCAGTGGTGAAATATACGGACATGGCCCAGTCTTGCGTGCATTACCAGATATTAAAACCGCGAACAAGGTTGTCGAATTAGTCTTGAAAAATGCAACTATTGCCGTATCTGGTATGTGGCAGGCCGATGATGACGGCGTTATAAATTTAAATAATATTAATCTGACCCCGGGGGCCATTATCCCAAAGGCGGTTGGTTCATCGGGTTTAACACCCCTGCACAGTGGGGCGGATTTTGATGTATCCCAACTGATTTTAAAAGACTTGCGTGAAAGAATACGTCATGCATTATTGGCGGACAGATTGGGGCTGTTAAGTGATAAAGAAATGACGGCAACAGAAATATTGGCGCGTAACGCAGATATGATGCGTATTTTGGGTGCGACATATGGTCGGTTGCTGCATGAATTTATTCGTCCTTTATGTGATCGTGGTTTACAAATATTGGCATCACGCGGTCTGATTGAACCAATTCGCCTGAATGGAGATGCCGAATTAAAATATATTGCCCCGATTGCCATGCTGTCAAAATCAGATAATTTACTTGGGGGTGGATTATGACAGATCTTGCACAAAGTTATGCACGTACATTTTGCACACAATCGGGGGCAGTGGTTTTGGAACATTTGCGTAAAATAACGATTGAACGTGTTTTGGGTGCAAATGCCACTGATGCGCAATTACGCGCATTGGAATCCCAGCGTGCGCTGGTTCATCAGATTGAAAATCTGGTTGCCCAAGGCCAAGGAGGTTAAAACATGACATCAGACAATGGCGCAATTGTTGGAATCATTGACATCTTGCGTAACAGTTGGTTTTTTATTGCTTTTATTGCTGGTGCCGTATATTGGGTGGCCCGCCAAGATTATTCTGTAACAGAACTAGAACGTGTTGATACACGTATAACATCACTGGAAAATCGCACGACAATATTGGAAACAGGTATTGGTCAAATTCAAATAAAAATAGACGACATCAAAGAAGACTTGAACTTGATAAAAGGTGCGGTAATAAAATAAAAATCCCCCATTTTGGGGGATTTTTTTATCCAACCAGCTTTTGCCAGAATGTTTTCTTTTTTTGTTGTTTTTTGCGCTTGCGTCTTTGTGCCGACACAGTTGTCTTTTTGGCGTCAACATGCTGCGCGTTTTTACGTTTTGCATCTGTCGATGGCGCAAAAGCACTTAACAAATCTTCTGTTTTGTTTTGTTCTGGTGCGACACGCTGAATTGAATATTGATCGATATTCATCAAACTATCGTCGCCAACAATAACAATTTCTGTTTCAAATTCAGATTCCATTTCGGCCAATTCTGCGCGTTTATGATTCAACAGATAAACCGCAACATCGGTTGGTACCGTCATAATGATTTTTTGTGCAGATTTTGCCAATAATTTTTCTTGTAAATGACGGAATAAAATAATTGCCGCCGTTTGAATTGATGGCACAACACCAGCGCCCATACAGTGTGGACATGGAACATATGATGATTCCATAAAACTGCTGCGCAGTCTTTGGCGCGATAACATCAATACACCAAAGTTATTAATTTTTGCAACCTGTGTACGTGCGCGGTCGCGTTTCATAACTTCGCGCATCTTCATTTCTAATTTACGGTTGTTTTTTTCTTCTTCCATATCGATAAAGTCAACCGCGACAATTCCCGCCAAATCACGCAGACGTAATTGTAATGCGATTTCTTCGGCCGCTTCTAAATTTGTATTCAACGCGGTCTGTTCTATATCTTTTTCTTTGATGGCGCGTGATGAATTTACGTCAATTGTAACCATTGCTTCGGTCTGGTTAATAACCAAAGAACCGCCTGATGGTAATTGAACGTATGGACCGTGTAAGCCTTCTAATTGTTTTTCAACACCAGCTTTGACCATTAATGGGACCGCTGTATCTTTATAGTGTACCAATTGTTTACGTGGTGCACGACCATACATCTGTTGAAAGTATTGTTTTGCCGCATCATATGCTTCTTCACCTTGGATAACCAATACGTCTTCTTTGTCGCTCAAGAAATCACGAACAACGCGACGCAGTAATGAATCTTCTGTGTGAATTGTTACAGGTGCAACAGATGCCAATGTAATTTTACGAATTTCGTTCCACAAATTTACCAGATAATCATAATCCGCGGTAATGTCGGCGGCACTGGCCCCCATTGCGGCGGTACGTAATACAACCGTCATACCTTTTGGGATTTTCAAATCGTGTAAAATTTCACGTAATCTGGCACGTTCTGACTTATCGGAAATCTTTTTTGAAATACCGTAACTGTTTCTTTTGCGTGAATTCGGCATTAAAACAGCAAATCGACCCGCCAGTGACAGATACGTTGTCATGGACGCGCCTTTTTGGCCACGTTCTTCTTTGACGCCTTGGATTAACAAGATTTGTTTTGGTTTAATTACATCTTGGATTTTGAACTCACGTGCACGTTTAACAAATTCATTATTGTCTTCACCTGCGCTGTGATCATCGTATTCTGCGACTTCATCTTCTTCGTCATTTGGATCATCGTCATCATCAACGATATTGGCATGTGCCAATTCCAACAACTTTTTCTTTTGTTCAGGTGTTACCTGATAGTAATCTGGATGAATCTCCGAAAATGGCAAGAATCCATTTTTCCCCGATCCATAATCAACAAACGCAGCCTGCAAAGATGGTTCGACGCGAATAACCTTGGCCAGATATATATTCCCTTTTATCTGTGGTTTTGTTGTTGTTTCGACGTCAAAATCAGAAACACGATTTGTTGCGGTGTCGACAACTACAACGCGTGTTTCTTCTGGGTGGACTGCATCCACATATATTTTTTTTGACATTTAATAATCCTTTTGTTTTGCCGGTGTACGCAATGACAGAACTCCGTCCCCATGGGGCGTCCATGCCCATGCCAAGGGATTGCGCCACGATAATCATCAGCGTCATTCGGAATAATGAAAACAGTGACAATACAAACACTTACTTATAACCTCATGTCGTACACAGACGCTATTCTAACACGTCAATATACAACTGTGCAAGGTATTTATTTTCTGTTTTTTAAATCAGATTTTATCTGTTTGATTTTGGTTGGGATTTTTTCTTTGGCTTCGTTAACCCATCTTTTTATACGTGAACGTAACCATCTTTCATAAATAAAGAACAAACTGCCAACACCAATTAATGGCAATACATAGTAAATAATTCTGTATGCCAACAATGCCCCAAATATGTTTGCTTTATCAATTCCATCAGGCAGTGCTAACAAGAAAACACTTTCAAACACGCCAATCCCACCTGGAACCTGACTGAAAACACCTGTTGTTTGCGCAATAACAAACAAACCAATAAATGTTCCAAATGGAATATTAACAAATGGTGTTAAACAGAAATACAATACCAACCCAGCCAAAATACTGTCTGTAATCCCTAAAATTGTTTGCATAAATGCCATTGATGTTGACGGGATTTGAAACTTTATCTCACCAATTTTTATATGTTTTTTGTTAAACAGCATTGTTATTGCAAAATAAGTAATCAACATCACTGCACAGAAAATGAATAACGTATTTAATCCCATGCTGATTCCCACAGAATTACTGAACGTTTCGCGTGGCACCAAAAAGTACCCAATTACAACAATCGCAGACGCACCCAAGAAATATGTAAATCCTGAAATGGTTAACATTTTTAATATGTCGCCACCGCGGATACGCCAACGTGTATATAATCTATATCGGATTGCGCCCCCACTAACAACGGCATGGCCGGCATTGTTACTGATTGCAAACCCCAGCATCCCCGCCAGCATCCATTTCCACCATGTAACCTTGCCACCGACATAGTTTAATGCCAAAAAGTCATACAAGGATAATGCCAAATACCCCAACAGGCACGCAACACATGCCAATGCCAAATTTAAAAACGGAATATCCAATATCGCATGTGCGATATCTGATAAACTATAATCACGTAATTGCCACCACAGCATTCCTGCGGCCAACACAAAGAAAAAAATACCTGCGTAACTTACAATTTTTTTGAACAGGCGTTTTGCCTTGACTGACATAAAAATCCTTTTTCAGAACCCCAGTCTATCAATAATATGGAAAAAATCAAACCCAAAAATTTATACAATAAAAAAATCCCCCAAATGGGGGATTAACATTAACAACCACCAGTCATGTTGCCAATGATTTTTGAAACGGAAATATCTTTGTGTAACAAGAAATCATATTCACAATTACCTGATTTGTATGAACCTGTGCATGCAGACAGTGTTAATACTGCGAACAATGCTAACATAATTTTTTTCATGTTTTCTCCTTTTGGGTTAGTCAACATGAATAAGTATACAGGAAGATATTCATTTTTTCAAGATTTATATCGCATTTTTTATCCAATGAACGCGATGTCCGCATACAAATATCACATCAAATCGTGCGTTACCTGTCCATTTATTTTGTGCGATATATGTTTCTGCTGCGCGGCGCAGTCGTACAGCCTGGCGTGCTGTAATTGCATCCCAAGCATTTTGAACAGTTTTACGATTTTTTACTTCGATAAAAGCCAATGTATCTTTACGTCTTGCAATAATATCTATTTCTGCGCGATTAGTATTGCGGCCTGTAATATATCTGGATTTTACAATTTTGTACCCATGCAGTCGCAGATACATACGTGCAATAAA
>JAZTWA010000022.1:0-20742 GCA_045635585.1 Candidatus Enterousia sp. | reverse complement strand
CGAGAACCCGTATAACGAAAACAACAATTTTTTCATATCCCTGCCCTTTTGGGAAAGATTATACACTTTTTTGAGCAAAAAAACACCAAAAAGATTGAAAAATCCTGATATATGCACTATAATATATGGGATAAAAAAGGGGTTGCAGATATGGCTGATGTATCAATGGAAAATTTTTTACTGCAATATATGATGCAGATGCGTATCAGAAAAATGCCCCCTGAGGTCATGGCCAGATTTTCAGATTATGCTGGGAACGAAGATTTTCGCGGCCACATGAAAGATTGGCGCGACAGATTGATGGAACAGGTTGATGGTAAGTGGGTTGCAAAACCGTTACCGGACCCTAACGGCACGGACTATCATTTGACAGATGATGAGTGGAAAAGCCTGTTCAAAGAATTTCGGGCCGCCTTCCGCACAATGGCCGCAGACAAAAAAAAATTAGAGGGCAGTATAAACTTTGGTGAAAAGAATGACAAAGCTTTGGGATTCGTGAACGAATACTTTGGGGTTGGCAAACTGTTTTCACAAGCAAAAGCGACCCCAGAGGCCGAGGCGGCTATAAGTGAGTTAGAGAAAATTGTTACGAATAATTCAAATACTGTTGAGCGATTTTTAGCTATAAATAATCTTATTAGTTATAAAGACCTTGTAAAGGGGCTGAAAGATAAAAAATATAACACCAGCGCAACATTTCAAAAACAACTGAAGGATGTTGCGTCTTATATGTCATACTATCAGGGCACAGATAATTTACGTATAGATGTCAGTTCTTGCAATCTGGATGCAATAACCGATGGTTTTACGGATAATGATGATAATTTGATATCCTCACCAGAATTTCAGGCCTTTAAAAATGGCGAATATGATATCATGTTGCGTAAGTTATATAAAACAGACAAGATACGCGACGCATTTCCGTCAGATAAAATCAAAGCGGCATATGATAATGCAAAAAACCTGACGGGGTATGATGATCAGAACAGCAAGGATTACATCCCACCCAAGGCGACAGATGAACTGAACATATTCCAAACAATGTCTAAATGGGCAGACGATACATACGAGGATGTTTTTGATAAATATCTGAAATTCCATGGCGATAGATTATATTTTTCAAATCAGGCCAAAGAAATCGTCGCTGCAATACACAAAGAAAAAATCAAACCAACAGATGGACTGGATAAAATTTTTGCCAGCGGTGGAAAAATCAAAGAAAAATTGGCCATCAAATCACCAACCGCGATTGATCATTTTGATTGGTTCGCCAAGACAATGGAAAAAATCAAACGCGATATGCCAAACGCATACGAAGGCGCACTGCGAAATGGTCGTCAAATGCGTGCTGTTGTTTCTGAAATTATCAAAGAAGCAGTTAAAACCGGAAAAGAAAAAGAAGCCAAGACAGCAATGGAAGTCTTGTCTGTTGTCAGATACGGTTTTACGACTAGCCAGATTATGGACAACTTGAAAAAGATGGATGTAACCATCTTTTCCGACAACAAATTGTCATGGAATAAAAACCAAGGTATGCAACTTATCAGCGCAGCGCTGGATAAAAGTATCAAGTACGCAATGTTAGGGGTGGGTTATGGTATTACGGCAGTTGCAAATGCATATTCACAACGTGGAATAAAATTTAATAAAGATCGTGGCGACAGATTAAAAAATGATGATGAGTTAGACAACGCAAAGGCTGATAAACAAGCCGAAACCGACAGAATGAAAGATCGTAGAACTGCATCAATCGCCAATCGTCACAACGAAATTAACCCTGCTGGGACAACTGCTGCAAATACAATTACAGAAGCAAATGCAGGCACACACAGAACAAACTTAGGCACAAGACAAACCGCAGCACAAGCAGAAGCAACCAGATTAGACGGTTTTCGCACCACGAACAGCGCCGCATTTGATAGTGTACAACGATATAAGGATGCAGAAAGTGCACGCGCAGATGCAGACGCACAAAGATTAAGCCTACGAACAGAAATAGGACGCATAGAAACACAAATAAACAATATACGTGGCGATGCAACCATGACGCCAGAAGAACAAGAAGCGCGTATAAAAAAATTAACCGAAGAGAGCCTTATACCGGCAAAAGACAAATTACAAGAGGCGGAGCAAAACTATACATCAAATGACACCATTGTGAACAACATTTCTGCTGATCCTAATTGGGCGGCTTACCAGAGTACGGTTAACACATATAATACAGACATGTCTAATCTGACAGCTGAACAGAACGAATGTGCACAATTACAATCCAGATTAGATCGATGGGATAGCGCAACCGCATCCATTACAGAACTTAGCAACCAAATCACAAGTAATGAAAATGCACTGCGCACTTGGGATGCAGACCACAACACAAAATACACAGAACTTATAGCCTATTGGGACATGCTGGAAACGGGGCGCGATTTCCACACTGGAAAAATGTATAATTGGGGCACAATAAGCAAGAAACAAGCACAATCTGACTTTAACGCTCAAAAAGCAACCATTGTTTCAGACTATCTGGCAGCGTATGGCAGGCTATCTTAGGCATTTGATAAAATTTTACCCCGCCGGATGGCGGGGTGTTTTTTATATTGAATATTCATCAGAAATTCACTAAATTTATGTATATATGAAACGTGAACTAATTGATTTTTTTAATACAGACCTGCAATTCATCAAAGGGGTGGGACCGGTATTGGCCGCCCGATTGGAAGATGTCTTGGGCGGACGGCGCGTATTGGACTTTCTGTGCCACAGACCGTCATATGTTCGTGCGCGTGGAATTACTGAAAATATCACAGATGCCGTGACGGGTCAGACTGTGACAATACCGCTGTGTGTGAAATCTCATAAATCCGGTGGCGCGTTTGGGCGCGGGCGCAGACGGCCAACACAGATTATCTGTAACGACAAAATGGGGAATACCGTTGTTATCCAGTTCTTTAATTCCAGTTATTTAGATTATTGGTTGAAAAAGTTGCCGGTGGGACAATGGCGCATGATTTCAGGAAAACTGGAACGCGGGGCGCGGGCAACTATTAATCATCCGGATTTTATAGAAGAAATGCAAAATGCTGCAAAGATACCATCCGCCCAGGCAATTTATCCCGCGGGCGAAGGATTGACACAAAAGGTGTTTGCAAATGTGCGCGACCAGATATTTGCCGCCCTACCCGACAAAATTCGTGGGGAATCCGATGAACGCGTTGTTGAGTTTTTAGATGCCTTGCAGCATGTACACTTTCCACAATCTGATGACGATTTAATGCCAAATAATATTTATATGGCAAAGCTGGCATACTGTGAATTGTTGGCGCATCAGGCAGCGATTGTTATTAGCCGAAAAAATCGTACTGATGTACGCAACCAACGCGCACCACGCGTTAAAAAATACGATTTGATGGATAAATTCTATGAAATCTTGCCATTTGAAATGACAGGCGCACAACAACGCACATGTGATGAAATCTTTGATGATATGCAGAAAAGTATCCCTATGATGCGTCTGGTCCAAGGTGATGTAGGCAGCGGCAAAACCATTGTCGCGTTGGCTGCCGCTGTAAAAATGGCAGAAATGGGTGCACAGACCGCCCTGTTGGCCCCGACAGACACACTGGCACAACAGCACTTTGCAAAACTGAAATCAATGTGCGATAAAATCGGCATAACTTGTGACATATTAACTGGGCGCGACAAGGGCGCAGCTAGACGCGAAAAGTTAACATCACTGCGTTCGGGGCGAACGCGCGTTATTATCGGAACACACGCGCTGTTTTCCGAAGATGTGGAATACAAAGATTTGGGACTGGTTATCGTTGACGAACAACATCGCTTTGGTGTGGCACAACGCGAATCCCTGCGCGCCAAGGGGAATAACCCTGATTTGTTAGCCTTATCTGCGACACCAATCCCACGAACACTGTCCATGACGATATATGGTGATATGGATGTTTCGGTTATCAATGAAAAGCCTGCGGGCAGAAAGCCAATCAAAACAACAAAACTGCCAAATGGGCGAATACTGGAACTGGTGGACAGAATAAAGGCGCAAATCGCATCTGGCGCCAAGGTGTTCTGGGTGTGCCCGTTGGTAGAAGAAACCGAAGATGGCTTTGGCATGGCCGCCGCCGAAGAACGCCATAAAATGCTGACCCAATTCTTTCCAAATGCGGGTCTGGTGCATGGACAGATGGACAAGAAATTGCGCGACACCGTTATGGCTAAATTTGCAGATGATAATTCGGGGATGGATATCTTGGTCGCCACCACCGTCATAGAGGTGGGGATTGATGTGCCACGAGCTTCTATTATCGTTATTGAAAACGCAGAAAGGTTTGGTTTGGCGGCTTTACACCAATTGCGCGGGCGCGTTGGGCGCGGCAATACGCAATCGTACTGCGTTCTGATATTTGGGCAAAACCTGTCCGAAGACGGATTAAAGCGATTGGATGTCTTGTGCGAGACAGATGACGGGTTTGTTATCGCAGAACAAGACTTGATGATGCGTGGCGTTGGTGAATTGCTGGGGACACGACAAAGCGGTTGGATGCACTATCACTTTGTGGACTATCGCGAACATAGGGATTTATTCAAGTTGGCATCGCGTGCCGCACGTGATAATGATATTGATTCTTGGGCGCATGATTTAATGTTTATATTTAATCGTGGGGTGGTTGCAGGTGCGTAAAATTCTGGTCGGATTTTTAATGGCATTATTGTCTGTGAACGCATGGGCGGCGGCGCTGATTAACGACACAGAAACAGAACACGTGCTGCTTGAACTGGTTGCGCCATTGGCTGTGGCGGCAGACATCCCAGAAAACAGATTCAAAATACACATTGTTGATGATGATGAATTTAATGCCTTTGTGCGAGGTGGCGAAGATATTTATGTTTATACAGGTCTGTTAAAGCAAATTAAAAATCCAGATGCGTTGCAGGCGGTGGTGGCACACGAATTGGGACATACAATCGGTGGTCATATGGTACAGATGTCTGACCGAATGGATGCAGAAATGAAACGCACTATGCTGATTCAGGCGTTGGGAATCGGTCTGATGGTGGCGGGTGGCAATCCAACTTTGGGCGCAGGGGTATTGGCGGGATCTAGTGGCGTGGCGCAGCAATCCATGATGGCGTTCACACGCGATGAAGAACGCATTGCGGATAATCTTGGGGTGGATTTAATGGTGCGCGCAAAACAAAACCCGAATGGATTTATTACTGTGTTTGAACAAATGCAAAAGTTAACCGGCGCAATGGAATCAAAAATCAACCCAAATCATGTAAATCACCCATTGACCACAGAAAGACTAAACAATGTTCGCACGCAGATTGCAGATATTGCAACAGATTATACACCAAACACAAAACTGACCAATAAACGCGCGACGGAATACGAGTTGGTGCGCGCAAAGTTAATTGGCTATCTGGACAAGCCGTCAAATGTACTGGAAAAGTATCCTTATAAGGACAAATCAGATGCAGCACTGTACGCACGCGCAATCGCAAATATGCGCGGCGGAAATCTGGATGGGGCGCGCATGGGAACACAAACACTGATTTCGCGCAATCCGGACAATCCATATTTTTATGAACTGATGGGCGATATTGAATATCAATTTGGACACTATGACGACAGTGTGGTGGCGTATGAAAAATCTTTATCATTGGCAGGAAATGCACCACAGATTCAGACCGCGTTGGCGTTGGTCTTGACCGAACGAAACAAGCCAGATGATGTGGGGCGTGCCATTGAACTGTGCAAGCGCGCGCTGTTAAGCGAGCCTGCACCACTGGTATATTGGGTATTGGGGCGTGCATATGGCGATAATGATGCGGGGCGTGCCGCGTGGGCAATGGCGGAATACAACAAGATGATAGGTAAAGATAGCGAAGCAAAAAAATATGCCAAGCGCGCACAGAAAGTTTTGAAAAAAAGCGATGCCGAATATATCAAAGCCGGTGATATTTTGAAGATGTAGCTTATATCCCCCCCGCAGAGCCAGGAACCCAACCGCCATGAATTGAAAAATCATCACGACTATATGTTGGGTAAGACCATAATTAGTATTTATTGGTTCGTATTGTCCAGCCGTTTTTTGATGTTCCCCAGTTCGCTGTGCCCTGCAAATAACTCAACCTTTCAGATTTTAGCGCGGTCATAAATTCATTGACTTTGCTATCAGGAATCGCATTTATAGATTTAATCGTTTCTCTGCCTATTGCGCCATCAACAACTAAGTTTGCACCCGCGAAAGAATTTAATGCACGCTGAACAGTTTTTCCTGCGCCACCCATTACATTCATATCGAAAACAGCATCACGTATTCTGTCATTTTTGATTTCTGGAATTTTTGTATTGTCCCAATATTCGTTTTTATAGATTTCTTTGGCTTGTGTGGCTGTTAAATACTTTACATCGGATGGCAAATCTTTCTCTGGGTGCTTGGCGGAGTACCCTTCCAATGTACTTTGTTTAATTCCCATATTTGTTGGTTCGTCTTTTTTTTGATTTTTTCCATCTGTATAACCGCCTTCGCACTTTTTTAGTTTATTGTATGCCTGTTCAAAATTCATATTATTTTCCTTGGTTTGTTTCTTATTTTTTAATTCTTGGTTAATTTTTATTTCTGTCCAATGTCCCGGTTTTAAACCACCACGTTCTTTGATTTTGTGCAGTTTTCTAAATTTTTCTATTGCATCAAACAGTTTTTGATTTGGGTATGGGTTTGGATTGCCTACGCTTTCCCCGACGCGTGTGTCCGGCTGATAACAATTTAATTATCCAAGTATTTTTCTGCTATTTTACACCCCCATAAATTCAATAAACTTGCAGCATTCTCCGTACAGCATATATTGATATGGAGTTATAGTAAAAACATATCGTAATTCAGAGATTGGAACCAGTATTGCTATATTTGAACATCATTTAAATAGACTAAAATTTTGCATAATGATACAGCAAAGTTCCAAGCAAAGAATCAATCAAAGATATTATAATTGGGCTTAATGCAAGCATAAAAGACGCTGTATAATTCTTCTTGTGCAAACAGTACAATGATATCGGAATAAAAAACAACAATATTGCACAAGAAGACACAAGGTTGGTTAAATATATATCTGCGCTACGCCATGCCCATCCCATGGCCTCGCCCCCCAAGGACAATAGCCAAATGGAAATGCATCACGACATTTTTTTATAAAAAATTTATAATAATCGGTAAACAACCCGTACAAAAATAACAGATTTATACCAAGACAAATTATTGTTCCGCGTTTCCATTTTTGCATATTTGCCCTCTTTTTTTGTTAGTACTTTACATGTATAATCAGGTCTTTTCTGGCAACCATCACCTATACCAAACCCAATATTAAATTATACAGTATGTTGCATATTGGGTATATTAATAATCCCAGCAATGGGATAAAAAATATTTTCTTTTTGTAAATTGGTGCAAGAATGTATCCCAACCACATTAGCAGACCCAAAATTATGAAAATGCATAACAAGTCATAGCGCGCCATGCAGACATCTGCCTTATGACCATCCAGATGCACGCATACGTTCCACCATATGTCTTCGTTTTTTGCAATTCGCCCGAAATAAGCCAAATCACTTAAAAAGAAGAAGAACAATCCCGCCAGGAATACGGAAATATAATAAAATAAAGAATATTTTTTTTGTTTCATGCCAAGCCTTATCTACTTATGATTAAATCATATAGTTTATAGCCGCAACAACAGCGGATAAAACGATATAACTTATAATCGCAACAATAAAAGCCAATAATAAAATACCCCCCCATTTCCACTTATATGGTTTCCATGATAAACACATTAAAAACAGACCAAGCAAAAAGGTTGCGCTTATAATTGTAATATCAATATAATGCAGGCAGTGATATTCACATAAGCCATAAAATAAAGTGTCCCATTTTGAAGAAGCCAACATGTTTGAATCAAAATAGAATACAAACATGATAACAAACGAAACGAATGCATACGTTGCTAATATTTTTGTATTTTTCATAACGGGCACTCTTTTATATCTAATACTCTACCTTTATGATTAAATCATTTCCTATATAATCAAACAAAGCAACAAAATTGTCAATATTTGATGTTAAGTCGATACATCCAGCCGATCCAGGAACCCAACCGCCATGAATATAAAATCCACCTCTACCATAAGTATTTGTCTGTTGCGATGATTCTAGTTTTACTCTTGATGCACCCCATGAGTACAAGCTTCCGGGCCACGTTCCTGCATTAGCAATACCTGCAATTATCCCGTATGGAGTTATATGCTGCAACTCACTTTGTCTTGCAACATATGTTCCTTCGGGGATTGGTCCTGTATCTTTCATGTTTTGATATTCGGGGCCTCTGTATCCATCTTTGCCCGACACAGCATCCCACGACATAATCGGTTTGTCATTTTCGTAAAGCGTAAATTTCTTGCCATCAAATACCGCATATTGCCCCGACTTTGTATTTACCGGCTTTTCAAATGTTGGTGTGTCTGCCCTTCTCTCTGATTTGAGCTCGTTTGTCTTATCTGCCTTGTAATCTTTCTTAGCGATTGTTTTGCCGTTTTTGTCCAGTGTTTCTTCGGTAATATGGCATGCGCAGTTTTCATGAACTGGGCATACGGGTATGTCGTCTGGAAAAAAATAAACCGTGCCATCACGAGATTCGCATTCATCGCAAGTATTTTCGCCGCCACTGCTGTGCCACCGCCATATCTTGGGCGCGATATTGAACTCTGGGATATCCAGTTCATATGTTTCTAAATATTTTTTTGAAATACGACCACTCGGCATCAGGACTTTGACTGGTATTGCATCGCCAGATTCAACATATTCTTCGATATTAAAATCAAATCCAACATTTTCAAAATATTCACCAAAGTCTTCCATTACTTCTGCGGTGGCTTCTTCTTTTTCCGCATCAAAATCCGCATCTATTTCAGATTGGGCATCATAAAACTGTTGCAGGGTCATATCGTATTCTGGGCGCATCATACGACCAGTCGCATCAAATTGCACCGTCCCAGGATATAGAATATTCATATATTTTGTTGCGCGTTTATATGTTTTGCTGGTTTTATCACCATATTCGGGTGAAGTTATCAGTTCTTGTAAAAATTTTGGTGTTTGCATGGTAATCCTTTTGCTTCAATAAAAACACCCGCGATTGCGGGCAATAAAAAAACGGCATAATGCCGTCATTTGTTGTCACTTATTATACCACAAAAACGATAAAAATTCAATAAAAAACACCCCGTTGGGGTGTTTTTTTATAATGGGGCCCCGAATTTGACACAGTTCTACCCGAAAATGTGCAACAAGTGCTAGACTTGACAGAACTTTTGAACGAGATAGCGAAACAAACATCGCTTGAATTGTGATTGATTTTTTTGTGATTTTGTGGTATAATAGTGATGTGTGAGCATAAGTGGATTCATCCACTTTTTTTATTTTCCCAGACGCATATGTCTGGGTCTTTTTTTATAAACAAAGGAATATTATATGAAAAAATCAAATATTATTATTTCTGATATAACCTGTATGAAAGAAAAAATATTGTATTGCCGGTTTTGATACTTATGAAAATCGTATGAAAAGATTGATGATTGATGGTTGCTATTGGGATAAAGACCAGATTCCAAAGAATTATTGTCAAATAATAGTTGAAAACGAGCCGTACGAAGAACCACGCGATTATCCGCACAGAACAGAAGATGTGAACATAAATTATAATTCAATCAATGTTATTAGAAACTTTGAGCCAGGCAAAGAATTAGCCGATTGCTTAAAAGACAGCGTATCAAAAGATGTTCAATCTATCTTTAAACATCGTGTAAAGGAAAACTCTTATGTTCTGCAAAATACGAAATGCCCATCATTGGGTGCAATTGTGATTTCCGCACATGACATACACTTCTTTACAGAAGATGGCAAATTGCGTGTCAGCATAACCGATTTTTCTAAACAAAAATATGACATGAAGGTCAGTTGCAAATACCTGAGAGATATTTTTGAAAGGAACAAAGATGTTGATATATTGAATGTCATGGTTGCCAAATCGCAATATGCACATTGCAGAATTGGGCTAGCCCGTAAATTCTTGATTCAGGAAAATCATTGCTATTTGATGCTTAATGGGCTATTCTTATATTGATATGACAAAGATATTCACGATTGGTTTCAGCGGTAAAAAGCCAGAAGTATTTCTGGAGGTTTTAGATGCTGCACGTATTCGTTGTATATGGGATATTCGTCTGTGGCGGGTCAGCAAATATGTTCCGTATTACAGCGGTGATAACCTGGCATCAGTTCTTGGTGAAAGATATGAGTATCATCCAGAATTTGCACCGACATTTGAAATGTTGACATCGTTCAAAGACAAACATATGACATGGACAGATGCCGAGCCGATTTATCGCAAAACGATTGCAGAACGTGGGCCATTGGCAAACGTATCGCCAAGCGACCTGGACCGTATATGTTTGTTATGTACAGAAAAGACCGCAGATATGTGTCATCGACGTCTGGCCGCTGAATACATTGCCGATATAATTCCAAACGTGGAAATTATTCACTTATAAGTTCGAACCTTTTTCTGGACAATAAAAATGTAGTTATTTCAATAAGATACCCCTTCGTAGACATGGTCCAGAAGGGGCATCGTCAAATATGGGGCGGATAACCGGACTCGAACCGGCGACATTTGGTACCACAAACCAACGCTCTAACCAACTGAGCTATATCCGCCATACTGTGGGTTCTTTGCGCGAACCTGATTTATCTTGGTGGAGCTGATCGGACTCGAACCGACGACCCCTTGCATGCCATGCAAGTGCTCTACCAACTGAGCTACAACCCCCTTGCAAGGCAGTATTTTACATGTTGTATGCATAAAAGTCAAATATTTTCATAAAAAAAATTGTTTCATATAAAAAATCCCCCATGCGGAGGATTTTTTTCTAGTTATCCTTTTGTTCCATGGCAATCTTGGCGGCCATTTGTTTAAAGTCATTTACACCAGATGACATCAGGCCACCTTTTAATTTTTCAGCGGCACTGGTCAATTGATTTATACGACTGACGGCTTTGTCTTTATTATTTCTTAATGTAGCATTTTCAGATTCCAACGCGGCAATTTGTCCCTGGGCCTTTTGATTTGCTTCTTGTTCTGATGTTAATTGGCTTTCCAGTGCAGAAATTCGATTTTTGGAATATTCTAATTGCATACGAAGATTGGCCAATTCGCGTTCCAGATTTTCAATCTTTTGGATTCTGTCTTGGGGAATTTTTTGCACATATTCCACTGATCCTGATGATACTAATTTTTCAACCTTGTACTGGTCATATATCTTGGCTATAAATGCGTGATCATTGGTTCGATTTGCAGCATACAATACAGCATTCACAAGATTTTGTATTTTTTCAATGTCTGGGGCAGTCTTTTTCAATTCTGATTCCAGCTGCCCGTTGACCATATTTTCCACATCTGCAAATATCTGTTTTTTTTTCAACCATTGCATTTTCTGGGTATATATCCATCAGATTAGTTAAATCCCAGACAGTTGCGTTTGGATTTTTTGCACGCATAATTAAAATCTTTTTTGATATTTCGGATGTATTCGGTCTGACAATTGCAGCCATTGCTTGTAAAATATCATACTTTGCCCGTTCATCGGTTATCAATGTACTAATCTTGTCCAACATCATCGATTTAAATACATCATATTTCTGGTCTGTGTCGCGCTTTACAGTATTTAATTGATACAAATTTTTGAACATTGCCAAAAATTCCATACCATCGTCGGATGGGTTTTCAATCGCATTTTGTATCTGTGACATTACGTTCAATGCCGTAGTGGGTTCATCTGGGGATTCAAATCGTTGTTTTTGAAAATATTCTTTTGCCTCTTCAAATTTTCGCTTGGTAGCATTCGGATTTTGAATAAATTGTGCACACATGTTCCAAAACCATCTTTCTGTTTCACGAAACACCGTCTTTGTTGGCAACATTAATGTGGCCAATTCTGAAAACGACATAAATTTATCCTGATTCATATCCCTATCCTTTTATTTTGACACATTTATTTTACCACGAAACAAATAATATGTCAAAAATATGGTATGTTATATTTCTGCTTGCCAAGCGCGGAATCAATTTGCTAGTCTTAGGGATATGTTAAGGAGTATTTAATATGGATTATCAATTATTAAAATCAGAAGTCGAACAAAAAACCGCACAAACACTGGAAGTATTAAAAGGCGAATATGCCGGATTGCGTACAGGACGTGCATCAGTACATTTGTTGGATGCGGTTCGTGTGCCGGTTTATGGTGCCGAAATGCCAATTAATCAGGTTGCAACTGTTGCGACACCAGATAACCAAACATTATCTGTAACTGTTTGGGATATTACAAATGCACCAGCAGTAGAAAAAGCAATTCGTGATTCTGGATTGGGTTTGAACCCAATGACCGCGGGTGGCGTTATCCGATTGAACATGCCACCACTGACCGAAGAACGTCGTCGTGAATTAACCAAAGTTGCCGGCAAATATGCAGAAGAAGCAAAGATTTCTATGCGCAATATTCGCCAAGACGCAATGGGCAAAATCAAACGCGCGGTTACAGACAAAGAAATTTCCGAAGATGACCAGCATAAATTTGAAGAAGATTTGCAAAAAGTCTTTGATAAACGCGGCACCGAAGTTGATGCCATGGCAAAGGAAAAAGAAGCAGATATTATGTCTGTTTAATGGGTTACCTGTATAAATTCTGGGAATTTCCCAGAATTTATATCGTTTATACAAAATCTTTCTATTTAAATCGGATAATATATTATGTTTAAACTGTTCAAGAAAAAAGAAAAACAACCTATTGTGTCGGCATCTGTGCCACAACATATTGCATTTATTTGTGATGGAAACCGCAGATGGGCAGAAATGCGTGGTTTGCCACCATTGATGGGACATCAGGCCGGAATTACAAATTTTGAAAACTTGGTCGATTGGTTTTTGAAACGTGGTGTTTCAACGATTACGTTCTTTGTATTTTCAACCGAAAATTGGAATCGTTCCAAGGATGAAGTTAATTTCTTGATGGATTTATTTTATACAGAATTAAAGAAAAATCTGAAACATGCTGTTGAAAAAAATCTGCGATATCGTGTAATTGGTTCACGCGACAGATTGCCAAAAAGATTGGCCACATTGTGTGATAAATTAGAAGAAACATCTGCTGAAAATACTGGTGGAACCGTCGTTTTTGCGTTGAATTACGGCGGTCAGGATGAAATTATAAATGCCGTTAATGCCGCAATCGATTCAGGTGAACACGTAACCAAAGACACGTTTGAAACTTTCTTGGATACGGGTGATTTGTTACCAATTGACTTGATGGTGCGTACAAGTAACGAAAGTCGTATTTCGAACTTTTTGTTATGGAAATTGGCATATGCAGAATTATTATTCATACCAGAACATTGGCCAGATTTATTAAAAAGTGAAAAATTGTGGCAATTTACATTGGATGAATTTGCAAAAAGAAATCGCAGATTTGGCGGTGGGAAAAAAGCAAATTATTTAGGAAAAAAAGCAAAGTAAAGGTCAAGGATATGTCAGACACAAAAAAAAGAATCTTGGTTGGTATCGCAATGGGTATTGTCGCAGGAATTATTGCGATAGCAGAATATTTTGACATCAATGCCGTACGTTATTTTGGAATTACTGTGGTGTTGGCAATGATTGTTGAATATATTTTGTGTCTGCGACGCGCACAGAAAGACATTGTTCGCAAAAACGCAAAGCAGTTTTTGTTCTTTTTAGGAATGTTGGCACTGATGTTGGCGGCAATTAATTATGTTGGCACACGTCCATGGATTGTGCTGTTGTTGTTATTAACAATTGCAGGTGCCGATATTGGCGCATGGTTATTCGGACGCATAATTGGCGGTGATAAAATGTGGGAAAGATTATCGGCAGGGAAAACATGGTCCGGACAAATTGCGGGTATCTTGTGCGGAACATTTGCCGCCGTTATGTATGGTCTGTTGGGAACAGATGTATTTATGCCACAATTGATGTGGATTGGTATCAGTGTTTCGTTGCTGTCCCAATACGGTGATTTGACCGCCAGTTGGATTAAACGCAAGTTAGAAATCAAGGATTTTGGAACAATTTTACCAGGACATGGTGGAATATTAGACCGCTTTGACGGATGGATTTATGCCCTGCCAATCGTTTGGCTGGTCATGATGTAAAATTGATACGATGAAATAAAAGGAAAGGTAATATGCATATTTTGTTAACAATCTTTGCACTGTTGGTTGTATTGGGTATTGTCGTTTTTGTGCATGAATTGGGGCACTTTTTGGCGGCACGTTGGGCGGGTGTGCGTGTTGATACCTTTTCAATTGGATTTGGTCCGGCAATTGTAAAATGGCACGACAAACGGGGCACACAATGGAAAATTGCATGCTTGCCCTTGGGGGGATATGTGTCCATATATGGCCAAGAAGATATGTTTAATCGTAAAAAATATTCCGAACTGGACAAAGATAAAAAGCGCGGACATTATTTGTCTGCGCCTGCGTGGAAACAGTTTATCATTATCGCCGCCGGTGTTACAATGAACTTTATACTGGCATGGGCTATTTATACATCACTGTTCATGTTTCAGCCCAGATTGGTTGGTAATTCCCAATTACCGGTTATCGGTCAAGTGATTCAAGAATCTGTGGCATTTAATGCCGGTGTGCGTGCAGGTGACACAATTGTCCGAATTGACGATGAAAAAATATCAAATTGGGGCGAATTAATTTTGGCAAAAGAATTGTCATCAGGACATGATGCAAATGTCGTGATTGTTCGTGGTGATAAATTAGTTCAGGTAAAATTGGCACCAGCAGAAACATGGGGTATGGTCGCCGATGGCAGTAAACGCGCCGACCCAGAAAAACAAAATCTTTTCCGCGCAATGTACAGCGGTGCACGCAAGACGTATTATGAATCAAAAACATTACTGGTGGTTTTAAAACAAATTGTAACAGGTGAACGTTCTGCAAAACAATTGGGGTCTTTTATCACAATTGCAGAATATTCAGGTCAAGCAATGATGGCAGGATTCTTTACATTATTAAGCCTGATTGCGTTATTATCTGTTAATTTGGGCGTATTGAATCTGTTGCCGTTGCCGGTATTAGATGGTGGATATTTGCTGATTTTAATTATAGAAGCAATTACACGTCGCAAATTACAGGGTCGTGGTATGGAAATTACTATTATGATTGGTTGGCTGTTGATACTGGGGTTGTTTATCTTAACAATGTGGAATGACTTGGCGCGGGTGTTTGGATTAAATGGGTAACAAAAAGATGAAAAAAGTTTCTGTAATTACAGTTTTAGTTGGTTTAATGACCGCTGATGCATTCGCGGCCAAGGTTTCACGCATTGATGTTGATGGAAATAAACGTATGGATGCAGAATCCGTTCGTTTGTTATCCGATGTGGCAATTGGCGATAATGTTGGCGAAATGAAAACTAATGAAATCGCAAAAAAATTGCAAGCATCTGGGTATTTCGAAAAAATTAACGTTCGTATGTCAGGAAACGTTTTAAAGATTGACGTAACAGAGGCACCAATCGTTAATATGGTAACAGTTGAAGGAAATGACGATGTTTCAACTGATGATTTAAAAAAAGAAATTAAAACCAAAGAACGCAGTGCATATGATAAATCTGTTATTGGGGCGGATGTTCAAAGAATGTTGACCATTTATCAGCGCAAAGGATTCTTTGGTACAAAAATCGAACCAAAAAAAATCGAATTAGGTGACAATCGTGTGAATATTGTTTATGAAATTAACGAAGGTCATCCAACATGGATTACAGATATAGACTTTGAAGGCAACGAAAAATTCAGTGACCGTACGTTGCGTGGCGAAATACTGTCACGCGAACATGCATGGTGGCGCTTTATGACACAATTTGACACGTTTGATGAAGATAGAATTCAATATGATGGTCAAATGTTGCGACAGTTTTATTTACGTAATGGATATGTTGACTTTAATGTGAAAAACATATCCGGAAAGTTTACACCAGATCGTGAATATTATTCTGTTGTTTTTAAAGTCGACGAAGGCAACAAATATGACTTTGGTAAATTAACAATAGACAACCCTTTTTCGGATATTCCAAATGATGTTTTAAATGATGTTGTCGTGATGAATACTGGCGATGTGTATAACATTGATTTGGTCGAAGAAACAATGTCCGCATTACGTGGCAAGGTGGCTGATTATGGATACGCGTTTATAAACGTTGAACCAATTCCAACAAAAAATGACGATACAAAAACAATTGATTTGAATTTCAAAATTCAAAAAACAAATCGTATTTACTTGAATACCATTAATATTCTGGGAAATGTTCGTACGTTTGATACGGTTATTGAAAACATAATACCAATGCGTTCGGGGGATCCTTTTTCACTGCAAACAATCGAAGAAGGTCGTCAAAAATTAATGCGCACAAGATATTTCAAAGACGTTCAAATGGTGCCAACACGTGTGGCAGATTCAAATATGATGAATCTGGATATCAAGGTCCAAGAACAACCAACTGGTGAATTGTCTGGGGGATTTGGTTGGTCAAATATTAATGGATTTATGGTTGACGCTGGAATTACTGAAAACAACTTTATGGGTCGTGGACAGGTGGTTCAAATCCGCGGTTCAATTGCAGAATACCAAAAGCAAGCATTATTCAGTTTTACGGAACCATACCTGTTTGGACGCCAATTATCAGGTGGTTTTGATGTCTCGTACACAATGTACAACTATTCGTCTTTGGGCAGTTTTGGATATGACCGCGACAGTTTAACCATCGCAGGACGTATGGGATGGCGATTGACGGACCATTGGACCCAAAACCTTAGATTGTCAGCAGCGTTCGATCAAAACTATGATATCCAATTGGCATCAGGATGGCAGAATGCAAATCTGTACACATTGGGAACATATTTCAGATATCATAATCTGGATACAAATTTTGAACAAAATACACATACAGGGGTCGTTGCCAATTTAGGGATCGCATATACTGGATTTGGTGGCACAGAATCTTTTATGCGATATAATGCAGATATTATCGGCATGGTCAACTTTTGGAATGATAGATGGCAATTACGTTCATCACTGGATTTTGGTTATATACAGCCGTTGGGTGATGATTATATATCACGTGTGTATCGCTATTTCTTGGGTGGCGAAAGCCTGCGCGGGTTTGATGTGGCGGGTGTTGGTTCGCGCAACTGGGCATATAGCACATATGCATTGGGTGGTTTATGGAAATTAAACGGTTCAACACAATTGAATTTCCCAATCTTTATCCCCGATGAATATCAAATCAAAGGTTTTGTGTTTATGGATTATGGTATCTTGGGCAAGCCGCCTGCGGATGAAGATACATTTACATATTATGGTATAACACGTCCAAATCACATTGATGACAATATCAGAACATCTGCGGGTGTCGGAATTTATTGGAATACGCCAATGGGTCCAATGAACTTTTCATGGGGATGGCCATTAAAAATGACAGATTATGATCGCGAACAACGTTTCTTGTTATCATTTGAAACACAGTTTTAATCTTGACGGGCATTGGCAAAATTGCGTATAATTTAAAAAAGGATAAAGGAGAGTCCACATGAAAAAGTTTATTTTAGGGTTCTTTGTCGCATTATGTTTGGCCGGATGTGGTCAGGTTTATGATCGCGAACCAGTCGGGGTTGGTTATGACAATAATGAACTGAAATTAAGTCCATGTGCATGCATTATGGTATATCAGGCATAATACCGTAATATTATACAAGGGGGGATAATTGGATTATCCATCGGGTTTTGATACACCAGCATTTCCTGCGGGCAAGCGAATTGCCGCTTCGCGGGTGTTTTGTGTTGCCATAATGGTTGTCTTTTTATTGATTGTTTTTGCATGCGGAATGTTGTTATGGGTTCAAAAATCTGCACATGTTCATCCTTTTTTGATTTCAATAAATGACGTTACCGGACAATGGCAGGTTGTCGGACATCAGCATGGTCAATATAAAGAAATTTCAACCGCACAAACATTACAAGAATCTGTTTTGGTAAAATTATTACAGAATTGGTTTACAATAACCGGTGACGATGCAACCAATTCAACATTATGGCAATCATGCGATCGTGATATAGAATGCCGTGGGGAAAACAAAAAAATATCTGAATTTGAAAAATGCGCAATATATTGTCTGTCTGCCGAAGATGTATATGATGATTTTGTTCAGGTAACCGTACCAGATTATCAGGCACGTGTCACAGCGGGTGAAATGTGGATTATGGATATGCCTTCGTTACAGATTTTGCCAATCGAAGAACCTAATTTTAATGGCGGAACATGGCAAATTCGCGCAAATGTATTTTCAAACTTGTTCGAGATGCCAATGCAAATGTTGATATACGCAAATGTATCACGCGATACAAATTTGTATCCACAAACAATGGGGTATTATATCAGTAAAATTAATGTATATAGAATAAACTAATGAAAAAGTTGATAATGTTCTTGGCCGGTATGATGTTAATGCTGCTGATGTGTGCGGCACTGTTTATGGTGGGCGCAATTTATAACACAGGGTCAAAAGCAACAATTGAAACATTTTTCTTTCAACCCGCCAGCGAACCATCTGGACGTCCGGGGGTACCTGCAACATATGCGGATTTGGGCGACGCACAGATGCGCGATATGTTAATCGAAAAATATATTACAGAATTTTGGCACGTTGTACCAGATACTGCGGATGTTCTGGCACGAATGAATGGCGATACGGCACTGGCACGATTATCTGGGAAAGACGCTTTTATGGTTTGGAGAGAAAAAATTGCCCCAGAAATTCAGGACATGGCAGAACACAATATGTTACGAACTGTTTCATTGATAAGTGCCCTGCCCGAACCAAACACAAAAGATTATTGGCGAATTGAATATGAATTAAAAACATGGAACAAATCAAATGATTTATCCATCGAACCCGAAATAACACGCGGCATTATGTACATGTATATCCTTTATGAAAGTGGTATACGTGAACATACGATTCAAGGGATACCTATTGAACAATATCTTGAAAGCGGACAAGACCCTGTGGCGATATTTAAGTTTGGGGTTTTAGATGTTGTTTTACAATAAAAAATGGTGTGGGAAAGATGGTAAAAAAAATATTATCTTGGGCATTTGTGTGTTGTGCAATATTTGCATGTCCGCTTTATGCGGATTCCTTTGATTTTGATGATTTTGCCATTGTTGATGGCGAAGAAGCAGATGTGATAATGGAACCTGTTGAATTAAATGATGATGCAGAAATTGCAAATGTTTCTACTTTTGATATCGCAGGAATTATGCTGGGGATGTCTTTTGATGATGTACAGACGTTGTTTATGCGAAACAAGGGTTTATATAGCCCACGCAAAAAAAACAGTATAATTTATACAATCCATAAAGATTGGCGACATAATCTGGACTATGAATGCCGCCAACAAGGTATTGTTATTCCACATGAATTAGATAACTGTATTAAAACGTTGGCACGTAATCGCGGACTGATATATGCATCTGAACTGCATTTGGAACGTGAACAAACCGGTGAAACCCTTGTTGTTTATTTTACCAGTAATGCATCAGATAACTTGGTATGGCGTGTTGTGTATAATAACGACGTTAATGAACAAGAAGGTGCGGCAGAAAAGTTTGCAAAACAACGCGAAAATAAAATTTTGGCTTTTTGGCAAAATGTACTGGATAAATATGGCGCACCAAATTCCGGGGGCGACACATGGATTTCTAGCACGAATTCATATGACCCGATGTTAGTCGCGTATTATGGGGCGCTGGATTTGGTTGATAACGGTCGAAATGCGTCTGATTATGCGTTGAATATTCAACAGGCACGCGAAAACTTTAAGGCAAAACCATATGCATTCTAGGAATTCTTATACAACAGGTTTGTTTGCAGAATTCTTGGCACGTATGTATTTGCGCCTTCATGGGTTTCGTATTGAAAAATCACGATATATTACAGGGCGGCACACAAATCGTGCAGAAATAGATATAATTGCCCGACGGGGAAAATTGTTGGTCTTTGTCGAAGTTAAAAGGCGCAAAGATGAACAGTGCGCATGGGGTGCAATTTCAAACAATCAGATTTTGCGTTTACGACGTGCAGCAGAAACCTATATTTCACGCAAAAAATGGGTTGGTGATGCACGTTTTGATGTAATAATTGTTTGCAAAAATCGAATTCAATGGATAAAAAATGCAATATAAATATTGCAAATATGATTTTAGTCTTGTATAATATTTGTCGTTGATAACCCAAAAGGAGAAGACATGAAAAAAATTATGTTGGCGTTGTTTGCAGTTTTAACTTTGGCTGCATGCACAGGTTCTTATAAATCAGGTAATTGTGAATATCATTTCTTGTTGCACAAAGATATTTCTATTTCCAAAATCGTTGGTAATGTGACTGGCGGTTGCTAATAAGAAATCCCCATTTGGGGATTTTTTCATTGCGATGGGGTTTAAGAGTGCAGAATTATTGGTGTTCCCTTCAGATTACCCACAAAAATTTTCTAATTCTTGCGGGGGCCGATACGGGCGGTGGGAAT
>JAZTWA010000021.1:0-4562 GCA_045635585.1 Candidatus Enterousia sp. | reverse complement strand
TTTGTCACCGCACACGCAGCGTGGCAATCCAGCCCCCTTTGTCACCGCACACGAAGCGCGGCAATCCAGCCCCCTTTGTCATTGCGAGCGAAGCGCGGCAATCCAGTAATCAGCATCCATATCATCTGGATTGCTTCGGTCGTTACACTCCCATCGCAATGACAAAAAAGAAAAACACTTTATTACACCCTATATTTCATCTTATCACGTATAAACTGACCAGATTTTGGTGACACACAACTTGCATCATAACATATTTTTTTAAAAAAATTATACGAACAGCACCATTTTATCCAACCATAATACGCAGCCAATTGTCCGATGGCCAAATCTGAAAAATCGTGATAAAAAGCGACATTCATGATTCGTTTTCGAATTTTTCTGGCGCTATATTTTCGCAACATAACAAACCTTTTAAAATGTCGATAACCTATGAACGTAACCCCATGTTCCACAGGATAAATAACCGACTTTGAAAATTCCAATTTCAGTTCAGACTGTACAAAACATGTTAATTTTTCTTGGAACTGGCACAAAGAATTTTTATCATTTGCGAACAAGCAAAAATCATCACAATATCTGATATAATCTTTACAACGCAATTGTTCTTTGACAAAGTGATCTAATTCATTCAGATACACATTTCCCATCCATTGGCTAGTTAAATTTCCAATTGGCAGATTATTTTTATTTCCGCACGACCAGATTATATCATGCAGCACCCCCAGCAACTTTTTATCTGCTATTTTTTTTTGAATAATATTAAACATAATCTGGTGATTAATAGACGGATAGAACTTACGAATATCACATTGCAAGACATATTGATTTCGTCGCACAAACTGCATAATTTTACTTGACGCTTTGTGTAAACCTTTACCTGGGATACAGGCATAAGAATCCCGCACAAAAGAACTTTGCCAAATTGGTCCCAATATATTAATTAATGCATGATGTAAAATATGGTCTGGATATAAAGGTAAAACATAAATCAGTCTTTCTTTTGGTTCAAAAATTTTTATAATTTTGTATTTAGACGTTTTAAAAGTTCCATTTATCAGCATTTGTTGTAATTCGTACAACATCTTTGTTTTATTTTTCAAGAATCTTTTTGTTGCATACTTTGATTTTTTTGATTTAACAGCTTTTTTTGCAGCCAATTCCAAATTTTCCATTGAAATAAAACTGTCCCACAAATTTTTATATCGTTTCATAATTTTCACGAAAAAGAATAATATTTATCAATTTTCACCACAGTTGTTTTCAATGGTAACTTATCTTTTACTGCTTTGATTTGGTCAATCAGAACAACACTGCCTGTAAACAGGACAAAAATATCACCATCACACCAGAATTGAATTTGCAAGCATTCAGAATTTTCTCTTTTATTTGACTTTGTAATTCTGTAATCCAAAATAACTATTGGTTTATTCAGAATTTCTTCCAATCTTTTTTTCATTCCTGGCATTGGCAACTTGTCACGAGCATATTCTGCAAAAGAACTTAATTCATCTAAATTCAAGCATTTTATTTCATCTGCTGTCATTACAAAAATCCCCCCGCATTAAAATTGAACATCCGGGGTCTTCATCGATTACGATTACCAACCCAGATGTTCCCTGCTTAATGTATTTGTAAGAATGCAATTTTTTTTCATCGCACCCAAACAGGTTACACCACCCCGCCTTTCAGGTTACAAACGGCACAACATAAAACAGACGCATTCATCGCATCTGAAAAGTGTTAATACACTTTGTCCCACAGGTCAGCAAAACTTTTGTCCCCAAGGAGCCAAGCGAACCGAACACCGCAGCGCGAAAGACGGCATTGTTCGTGTCATCGTTCTGCAGGTTGTTCGCACAGTTGTTCGCACAATTGTCTGCGCAATTGTCCGCCGAATCGTTGTCGTTGTTGAACACCCAAGGGGCGGCCGCGACACACAAATCGAACCAACCGTATTTACGGCAATGCAACCTATTCTTGGTATTTATCCCAAGAACCTGATTTTGCATCAAAAGAACATCAAAATTCAAAATCATTCTTTTGATACGTTATTTGTTAAATCAATCGTATCGTCATATACGAACAATACGACGCCATCAACTTTTACTTTCAATCTTTTATCTGTATCTTTGTTCATTGGCACATTTTGTGTTGTTAAATTTGCATAAAAATCCGCAACACCATCTTGATTTACATCCACAGATAATGCGGGTTCGGTCTTTTTTACCGAGCGCAAGAACAAGACATTATCCCCGACATGAAAACGACGTCCACATTGTGCAACTTCCCACATACCAGTGGGTGCATACATACCTTCTAGGCAATATACAAGCCCTCTGTCATCTGTTTCAGAATATGTATAATCGCCCCCCGAACAATATGCATTTTCGGGGCAAATGACACAACCTTCGGACAATTTTGGCAAGAAATATCCGCGTCCACATTTATAAATAATATCTTCATAAATTGGAATCATAGTAACACCACCTTGGTAAACACCGATATTTTCAAACGTGCATGCATTCGGCACAACAATATCCTGCAACAAGACATCTGACAAGTCTGTCGCGAAACAATTCACAGGCACCGACATTATCAACAACGAAAAAGCACATTTTCCCCACATTAACTATTTAGCAATTTTTATTCATGGTTATCTGGACCACAATAAAAACACCCCCATATCAGCATCAGCCATAAACATCAATACATTTTTTTGCGGCGGGCCGCCATGGGCGGCCACACCATTCGCATTCCGCGTTCCGCGGGATGGCTTATTTCTTATCGAAACGCCATCCCTTGAACGTTTTTCCTGGCTTGGTCACTGCCTTGACCGGCGTTCTGATATCCGAATCATACGTGCATACACCCGCGTTATTGGCCGTCACGTCCGCCGGATCCGCATCACGCCATTCGATTTCGATTTCGTTTGCCGCACACACGCCACCATCCAAGGCGCCAAGCGAACCGAACACCGCAGCGCGAATGACGGCATAGTACGTGCCATCGTACTGCAGGTTGTACGCACAGTTGTGCGCACAATTGCCTGCGCAATAGCCCGCCGAAACGCTGCCGTTGGCGAACACCCAAGGGGCGGCCGCGACACTTTGTTTTGCGCCGCCACTGGCCATATAATCCGTCATTTGACAATAACAGTAACTGCCGGTATCACCGGTACTGAATTCGGCATTGTTTTCAACACCAAATACCGCCCACAGCGCCGCATTTAATTCAGCTTCTGTAACTTCATTACTTCCTGTCTTTTCCTTCATCAGACCAAAAGCAGATTTTGCCTTGCTTTCACCAACATAAGCCGACAATCCCGATATAAAGTCGTCTTCGGACATCTCGCCCCCCATCAGCGCTCCGAGATTTGTTGCCACGTACATTAATGCCTGGCCGTTCGGGGTGGGTTGCTGACAGCTGGCACGACCATATACAACACCATAGTCAAATTTTGATGCCCAAGTATTCGGTTCGGTTATGCCAGCCGAAGTAGACCAATCACTATTACCAGATGGGTTGCCACCATCGGCACCTATATACGCATAATCGGAACCAAATTCGTTATAATCAACCGGTATTAATGGCGCTTGTTCAACAATGCGAATCGAATTATCAACATGATATCCATTATCACATGCGGTCGCACTACACGTGTCCGTCCCAGTCCCATAATAATCATTCCCTTCAACCACCGTCGCATGCGCAATATTCGCACCCGCCAGCGTACATGCTGTATAACACTGGGTTTCACTGCGCGCACCAATATCACTGTTTGGATAACTACTGGGGCATGCGCTTAACCCTTGGGCCGTTGTTTCATTATATTTTGCATCTGTTAAACCAACGCAATAATTGCCCGCCGTACATGTCGCGGGTGTTTCACTGCGCGCAGGCAAATATTGCCCCGCCGCAATTTGATATAATATATCTTCGTATTCAGCATTTGCCATAACACTGCCGCTATATACACCCATATTTGTATAGGTCGCAGCATTTTCATACGTCTTGTTTTCTTGCATCACACCGTCCGTCGGAAATGTTTCTGCATGTGCCGCACCAACAATCCCCAACGTAACAAATGACGTCAATAGTATTCTCTTTTTCATGTTCCCTTTCCCCTTTCTATCCTTGCCAACAACGCAACCAGACACCATCTGCGAAATATTAATTTCGAAAACACTGCCCAAACAAAAAACCGCATGAAATTCAAGCGGTCAGGAGGTTGAGAACAATCACGAAGTATTGTGCTGTTTATTCAATATATTCACAAGCCCTCCTGACCAAAGTGGGATAAGGTCAGGAGAATTTTTCATCTGAATAATAAAAAATAGCGCAACAACGCGCCATAAGTTTATTTTCCGACGCTTCGTGTCCGGGTTCTCACACCCCATAACAGGAACACCCCATTACATTTCCATTCTACATCAAACAAACACCTTTATCAAGGAATTATTTTCCACCCCACACCCCTTTGTCACCGCACACGCAACGTGGCAATCCAGCCCCCCCTTTGTCATTGCGAGTGCAACGCGGCAATCCAGCCCCCTTTGTCA
>JAZTWA010000020.1:0-87856 GCA_045635585.1 Candidatus Enterousia sp. | reverse complement strand
TAAAACTATAAAAACACTATAAAAAGCGTTTAAACATCTAAAATAGAATGAATAACAAAAAACCTGTCATATATCAGAAATCTGTGTGTTTTTCTGCTGTTTTTGACAGGTTTTTGCTGTATTAAACGATATTATTTTATTTTTTCTCTGTTATTTCTCTCTTATTTCCGAAAATGCCGAAAATCTGCTGTTTTTACCGCTTTTTCATTTGGCAATATCAATAAGTTATCATATTAATAATTTGTTCCGTCAGATAATTTAAATATTTCATTAGTTGCTTTTTGCATTGAATCTCTTACTGGAGTTAAATTTAAGCGAGCATATACAGCTGTTGATTGTATGGATTTATGGCCTAATGATTTACCGATAATATTCATACTTGAGCCTAAAATCGCTTGATAGCTTGCCATTGTTCGTCTTAAATCATGTAAATGTAAATCTTTTAATCCCGCTGATTTTAACAATTCTTGCCAAAATACATCTGCACCCTCGATATGCCCGCTTTTGCTTTTTGTAGATGGGAATATCCAGTCTTGATTGGCTTTAATTTGTTTTGTTTTAATTGATTTTAGTAAAGAAATCGCTTGTTCTGTTAACGGGATATGCTGAGAATCTCCGTTTTTTGTATGTGGCAAATACATTATATTATTATGAAAATCGATATGAGACCATCGCAAACTTTCGATATTACCTCTACGTTGGCCTGTTAATAACAATAATAACACATAATCCTTTAATTTATCATTGGTCATATTGTTTAACGCGGTCATAAAATCAGAGATTTCTGTTGGTTGTAAAAATCTGTCTCTTGATTTTGTTGGAAATGGTTTAATTTTTAATGCTGGATTTTTATCAATAAAACTCATTTCAATGGCTATATTATATATATGGGTCATTAAACCTAAAAAATTATTTGCTGCACTCGGCTTTTGTTTGCTACCGATTAATTTATGATAAGATTCAATATCTTGCTTGGTTATTTCGTTTAACCGCTTGTTTTTAAATTTTGTAAAATGATGATTGAATACTTGCTCTTTTTTATGAGCCGTATCTTTTAAATTATAAATCTTCGCGTGTTTTGGCATATATTCATTAAAAAAGAAATCCGATAATAAAATATCGGATTTATGTTCATTTGTTGTATTAAATGGTTGTTTCCCGTCAAAAATATCTTTTATAAGATTATAAGTTTTTGTTCGGGCTTCCTCTATGCTCATATAAGGAAATTGTCCAATTTTTTTAATGTACGTTTTATGCTTTATTATTTTATAGAGATAAAAAGCCCGAGTGCCTCCGTATGTTATTAACAAAGCTAAACCCGATTGATATAAATCGTAATAAATCTGCTTTTTCTGATTTATATTGGGTACAGGTAGTTTCTGTAATACAGAATTAGTGAAAACGAATTTATTTTTTACAGTCATAATTTTATAATCCTTTTATAGTTATTTTTATTCTGAATTATAAAATATAATATGATAACTTATTGATATTGCCAAATAAAAAAGCGGTAAAAACAGCAGATTTTCGGCATTTTCGGAAATAAGAGAGAAATAACAGAGAAAAAATAAAAAGACGCCCAAACGGGCGTTTTTTTATTTTTTTGATTTCTTTTTCGTGGTTGTTTTTTTTGCATCAGGCATGTTTTTGTATTCTTTGTATAATGCCTGTGCGCATGTGTAAACCAACAATGCGGATACAGCGGTTATTAATCCAGCAATCAGACCGTCAGAAAAGATTGAAAACAGCAAAATTGCCGCAACCAATACAACTGTATACCCCAAATTTTTGGCCAAAACGTTTAATAATTTATCGAACATGTTGATTCCTTTTATTCTGTTTGTACGTAACAATTATATCATATCAGAACATGTATTGTTAGATAAAAAAACACCGCATTTAATTGCGGTGTTCACAAAGGAGAGATACATGATTAAACGTTTTGTAATTTTACAATGGTTTACAGAACCACATGTCCGCCCAAGCGCGCTGTTTTTGGAATTGGGCCAAAAGACGAACGCGGACTGACATAAATGTTGCCTGTGATGATAAAATCGCCACAGAATTGCAACATATTCACATCGCGCAGGAATAAATTCCCATTGATTTGAATATCGCATGGCAATGTGTACTTGCGCATATTTTGCAAATATACATTACCGTTAACTTGTGTGTTGTTTTGTAACATTGCGCCGGCGGCACGACTGTCAACAATAACGTCGCCCCAGAATTTTTTACCTTTGTGTGCTGTCTGGCGTTTTGCGCAATCCAGTTCGGCACGTTTTACAGGTACAACATTAACAGATTTAATGTTGTTTTTTGACAAAGGCAATGTTGCAATTGCTTTAATGTTTGTTTCTTCTGTGATGTTGATTTGCTGTGTAACTTGTACAGGTTCCGCAACAACAACAGTTTGTGTTTTTCTGGCATTAATAACATCAATGATTAACATAGCAAATAATACAATAATCGCGACCAATAATGTGATATTAAGTAATCCGATTAAATTAATTGTGCAAATCCAATTCCATAGTTTTTTGCATGCACGTGCAATCAGACGAAATGGTGCGCATATAATATTCCATACGCGTGACCAGAATTTATTGCTTTTTGATTTGTTTACGCGTTTTGTCGCGCTTTTAATTTTTTCTTTTTTTGACATTGTACACTCCTTTGTTTGGTATGTATTTGTTTCTTGTGCACTAAAAATAGTATTTGTCAACACATTTGTCAAGTGTTTTTGTCAAAAAAATGTAAAATTTGTCAAATTATATTAAAAAAGCAGATTTTTATCTGCTTTTATCCTTTTATTTGTGGTGGGGTATATTAATATAGTGAATAATATGTCAAGACGTTTTGTTTTTGCTTTTTTGTAACAATAGGCCTAGTATATATTATACATATGACACGAATTTTAATATTTGTTTTAATTTTCTTGTGTGGTGCATGTGCGCCTGTGTGGCACGTGCCGTCTGATTTTGTAACGGTTGTATATGGGGCGGGGCATTATGAAATAATGACATATGCACGATTGACTGATGATACATCACCAATACATATTTATATCGAAGGAGATGGTGGCGCTTTTGATGCGTATGGTTATCCGACATCTGATCCGACACCGCATGGAACCTTGGTACGCGATTTAATGGTGCGCGACACATCGTCAAACGTTGCTTATATTGCCCGACCATGCCAATATATAATGTCGGATTTATGTTCTGTGTCTGATTGGACCGATGGTCGTTTTTCTGCTGATGTTATTAATGCTGTATCAGATACGGTACGTCGTGTCGCGCAATCTAGACCGATAATTTTGATTGGGTATTCTGGTGGTGCGATGGTATCTGGTCTGATTATAAATCAGAATCCCGATATGGATGTGCGTAAATGGATAACAATTGCTGGTGTGTTAAATCATTCTGGTTGGACAGAATATTTTGGTGATGAACCATTGTCAAAATCATTAAACATGAACGTATTGCCGCAAGTTAATCAGTTGCATTATGTTGCGGAAAAGGATTCTGTTGTTCCGGCTTCGCTATCAGCGCGATGGGTTGGGGCGGAAAACATGGTTATAATAAAAAAAGCAACACATGATAAATTTCCCGAAATAAAAATTGATTTTGAGTATTGACAAAGTTGTGCTTTGTACTATATTTATAGTATGAAAGTGAAGAATATAGATATTTTACCAGTATTTAATCAGGCGGCCCCAAATTTTTGGGACAACTTGTTACAGTTACGTATTGCGACATTAAAGCAAACGTATAATTTAAGTGTTTCAGCATCATCACAGGATGCGGCGATGCGCGAGTTCAAAAACACTTGGGCGGATTCTTCGTCAAAGTTTGCATTTTGTGCATTCAGCCGCAAAAAATTGGTTGGTTCAATCAATGGTTATTTCAAAGGCGGGGTAATGTACATCAGTCATCTTTATGTTCTGCCCAGATACCAAGGTAATCACATCGGTTCAAATTTAATTAATGCTGCAACTGCTGCGGGTGCATTTGCATGCAAGCAACTTGATTTAACATCAATGACGGGTGCTGAAACATATTATCAAAAGTTGGGCTTTGTATCACCATATGGCACAAATCATTATGTCAAAGCAATAACCAAGCGCACAGATACATGTCAATGTGTACCGGTGTTCAATTGTGTGCCACAGATTGCCAAGGCATGTTCTGAAATTGCCGTTGCGTCTGGTGATAAATTTGATGCGTGGTATGTAAATCATGCGCATTTGCCAATGTTTGTTTATCGTGATGTTAATGGCAAGATAGCCGGTTTTTCTGTTGCGGATCGTGTATATTCCGCATCTGCGCGTTCTGATGATTGGGCGCGTCAATGTCTGCAAAGAAATTTAATAGAATATTCAAAGCACAGATAAAAAAAATCCCCCGTTGCGGGGGCTTTTTTATTTGCTTTCTGTTGCAGGTACCGTTTCAACCGGAATTTCTACAGTTCCTGCTTCTGTGTTAACGGTTGCTTCAACTGCTGGTGTTTTGCCAGCATCTTCTTGCATTAAAATTTCGCTGCGCAAATTACTTTGTTGTTGTTCTGGTGCCATTTTTGCAGAAACTAAAGCCAATGCCGCGCACAATATAAAGAATATTGTTGCCAACCATGCGGTTGCACGTGTTAAAAAGTTACCCGCTGCGGCCCCAGTCAAGGCGCCACCAAACATTGATGCGGCTGATGATCCAGACATGCCCGAACCTTCAGATTTTTGTAATAAAATTAAACCAATCATCAAAACTGCGACAACGATTAAACAAACTAATAAAATTGAAAACATGTTTATTCCTTATTCTTTTAATTACAACTGAATATTAATCCCCAAATACCTAAATTGCAAGGATTTTTAATAATTCTTCTGCGGCGGCAACACTGGCGGCTTTTTTTGACGGGCCGTTCGCAGTTGCGGTTTTGCCCATTGCAGTTACACGAACCTTAAATACGGGGTTGTGTGATGCACCAACAGAATCCAAATATTCATACACTGGCAGATTTCCGTTATCAGATTGTTGAACCAATTCTTGCAAAGTTGTTTTTGGGTCTTTGGGTGCAACGACATCGGCGGCCGCCAAATCCGCCCATAAATCACAAATGATTTGTTTTGCTGTATCAAACCCAGAATCTAAATATATCGCGCCCAATACGGCTTCCATTGCATCTGCCAAGATATGTTGAATACGTCCGGCGGTCATATGTCCATGGCGTACACGTTTATCCAAACCAATATCTGTGGCCATGCGCCCCAACGTTTCGGTCGATACCAGCATTGCATGTCTGCGCGCTAATTCGCCTTCGGTTTCATTTGGGTACATTTTATACAGTAATTCTGCGACACTAAGTCCCAAGACCCTGTCCCCAATAAATTCCAGTCTTTCATTGTTTTTTATTGCATCAACACCACTTTGTGTCAGTGCTAATTCTAATAGTTTTTCATTTTTAAAATCATAATTCAGTTTTTTCATCTTAATCAATACCCATTCCAAATCTGTCCCAACGGATTTTGTTGCCCCATGACCACACCGCCATCAGTGGCGCGTAATAGTTATGTGAATACCATATGCCCCAAACCTTGCCCAAGACATTATCACGTGGCACAAAGCCTACATCGCTACGACTGTCTGCACTATTATCACGATTATCGCCCATAAAGAAAAAGTGATTTTCTGGGACCACAAATTCGGGCGTGTTATCGAAATGACCATCATCACCAAATTCGACAATACTGTGTTTTATGCCATTTGGCAGTGTTTCTGTGTATTCAGTTCCTGTGAACACACCGCATGCGCCATTGTACATATGGCAAAAATCATCAGATTTATATTCTATTGTGTAATTAAAGTCTGCTGGTTCGTTATCAATCCAAATTTTATTACCTTTGATTGACATATTATCCTTGTAATATCCGACCCCACGCATAGACTTTGGCAGTTGTGCAACAATATATGGACGCGGATTATCGCGTTCAACCTGCTTGTCGTTTATATGCAAACGTCCATTAACCATCTGAATTTTATCACCTGGTTTTCCGATTAAACGTTTTACATAATCCTGTGATTCATTAATCGGGTTTCTGAAAACTACAACATCGCCAATTTCTGGTTCGGTTGCCCAAAAACGTCCATTCCACAGGCGCCAAGACCCAAATGGAAATGAATATCTAGAATAACCATACGACCATTTTGTAACAAAAATATGATCCCCCACGTGCAGGGTTGGTATCATAGACCCTGATGGAATATTGAATGGTTCCAGCAAAAAACTGCGGAATACAATTGCAATCAATGCACCATAAAATATGGTGTTAAACCATTCGCGTGCTACATTTTTTTTCTTGGCTGGCATATTAAATCCTTTCTGTGCTGATGACTATATTATAACTTGCGAAAAGGTAATTCAAGTTATAATATGCGAACATGATATCTTTGAATTCAATCATATTTAATGGTATGGATGCGACATCAATTGATGTCCAGGTCCAATTGTCATCTGGTTTGTCAAAGCCTGAATTTAATATCATTGGTTTGGCGGATCGGGCGGTCAAGGAATCTGCGGAACGTATTCGTAATGTATTGGCGGCATTAAATCTATCCTTGCCGGCCAAGCGGTTAACGGTTAATTTATCGCCTGCGGATGTTGAAAAAAGTGGTTCACACTTTGATTTGCCAATTTTGTGTGGGATTTTATGTGCATTGGGTGTTTTGCCTGAATCAGAACTTGAAAAGTACCTTATTTTGGGTGAAGTTGGATTGGATGGTGCGATTGTAAAAACAGACTCTGTTCTACCGGCCAGTGTTTGGGCAAATTCGCATGGTTTGGGTATTATTTGTCCGGCGTCCACCGGGGCCGAAGCGCGCTGGGCGGGACATGAAAATATATTGGCTCCTGACCATGTATTACAGTTGATAAATCACTTCCGTGGAACGTCTGTTTTGCCTATTCCTGAATTAACATCGCCAGAAACTGCATTCAAATCATCATTAGATATGTCCGATGTTCATGGTCAATTGGCGGCAAAGCGTGCGCTGGAAATTGCGGCGGCGGGCGGGCATGCAATGTTAATGGTTGGTCCCCCTGGGTCGGGCAAGACAATGTTGGCATCACGATTGCCAACAATTATGCCAGAAATGACAGCGGCAGAAATACTGGAAACATCTACAATATATTCAATTGCTGGGGAATTGTCTGGACGCGGGCTTATATCTACTCGTCCATTTCGCAGTGTGCACCACACGTCCAGTCCTGTTGCATTGGCGGGCGGTGGTTCTGATGCGCGCCCTGGTGAAATATCTTTGGCGCATAATGGTGTCTTGTTTTTAGATGAATTACCTGAATTTAATCGTGCAACACTTGAAATCCTGCGCCAGCCGATGGAATCCGGACGAATTTTAATATCACGCGCACGTCGTAATGCGACATATCCGGCGCGGTTTCAGTTAATTGCGGCTATGAATCCATGTCCATGTGGTCATTTGGGTAATGCGGCACATTCTTGTTCGCGTGCACCGCGTTGTGCCGAAGCGTATCAGAACAAGATTTCTGGTCCATTATTGGACAGAATTGATTTGCATGTTGATGTTGATGCTGTAAATCCATGGGAAATGACGCGTGATGATGGCCCGCGTGAAACCAGTGCTGAAATCAGAAAGCGCGTCGTTGCGGCGCGTAATATTCAATTGTCGCGCCAAGGGCATGTGAATGCCTATCTTGACGGGCCTGGACTGGAACGTTTTGCCGCATTGACACCTGAATTAACATCATTTTTAAATTCTGCTGCGGAAAAGATGGGGATGTCTGCGCGCGGTTACAACCGTATTAAACGTCTTGCGCGCACTATTGCAGATTTACGTGGTTCTGAAAATATTGAAATGTCCGATTTGGCCGAAGCGTTATCGTATCGTCCAATAAATCGTGGTAAATATGGTGTAAAGTTATAAAAAAATCCCCCGTTTGGGGGATTTTTTGTTTTACATCATTCCTGGCATTCCGCCACCCATTTGTGGGGTGTTTGGTTTTTCTTCTGGGATTTCTGTCATAACAGCCCCTGTGGTCAACATTACACCGGCGGTGCTGGCTGCGGCTGCAATGGCTGTTTTAACAACCTTTGCAGGGTCGATAATACCAGCCGTCATCATATCGACATATTCGCCTGTTTGGGCGTTGTAACCAAAGTTATATTCATTTGATTCCATGACCTTGCCAACAACAATTTCGCCAGATACGCCCGCGTTTTCTGCGATTTGTGCGCATGGTGCAATAATTGCACGTCTAACAATATCGATGCCAACGTTTTGATCTGTATTTGCACCGGTTAATTTTTCCAATGCTTTTGTTGCGCGGACCAGTGCAATACCACCACCTGCAACAATTCCTTCGGCAACAGCGGCATGTGTCGCGGCCAAAGCATCATCAACGCGATCTTTCTTTTCTTTTACTTCGACTTCGGTCATACCGCCAACTTTGATAACTGCGACCCCGCCGACCAATTTTGCCAATCTTTCAGACAGTTTTTCGCGATCGTATTCGCTGGTTGTTGCGGCAATAGACGCACGAATTTCTTCTGCGCGTGCTGCGATTGCATTTTTGTCGCCGCCACCATGCGCCATCAGTGTTGAATCTTTGGATACGACAACGCGTTTTGCGCTGCCCAAGACGGCCGGTGTAATATTTTCAAAAGTCATACCCATGTCATCAGAAATAACTGTTGCGCCTGTAACAATTGCGATGTCTTTTAACATTTCCTTGCGTCTATCGCCAAATCCCGGGGCTTTGACGGCACATACTTTTAATCCACCGCGCAAACGATTTAATACCAGTGTTGCCAATGCTTCGGATTCAACATCTTCTGCGATAATTAATAATGGTTTGCCCGACTGTGCGATTGGTTCCAGAATTGGTAATAATGCTTGTAACCCAGTGATTTTCTTTTCAGAAACCAAGATTTGTGCGCCATCTAATTCGGCCAACATTTTTTCGCTGTTTGTTACAAAGTAGGGCGACATAAAACCATTATCGAATTGCATGCCTTCGACGACATCAATTTCTGTTTCCAGTCCCTTGGCTTCTTCAACGGTAATAACCCCTTCTTTACCAACGCGTTCCATTGCATGTGCAATTTTTTCGCCGATATCAGAATCGCTATTTGCGGAAATTGTTGCAACTTGTGCGATTTCAGCACTATCTTTGACTGGGCGTGCATGTTTGTCTATATCTGCGATAACTGCGGCGGTTGCCATATCTATGCCGCGTTTGATATCCATTGGGTTCATACCTGCGGCGATAACACGACGGCCTTCACGAATTAACTTTTGTGCTAATACAGTTGCAGTTGTTGTGCCATCACCCGCATCGTCACCCGCTTTTTTTGCAACTTCTTGAACCATACGTGCACCAATATTTTCTGCAGGGTCTTTTAATGATACTGCTTTGGCTACAGTAACACCGTCTTTGGTTGCAACAGGTGCACCGTACGATTTTTCAATAACAACTGTACGTCCCTTTGGTCCCATAGTAATTTTCACAGCATTGGCCAGTTTATCAACACCCGCAGCCATTTTTTCTGTGTCAAAAATAATATCTTTTGCCATTTTTATTTTTCCTTTCTTTATTTCAAAATGCCTAAAATATCTGTTTCTTTGATTAATACATAGTCTTTGCCGTTAATTTTAACTTCGTTCACAGACGATGCCCATTTTGCGAATAAGACAACATCATCGGCCTTAACAGACATTGGGATTAAGACGTTTCCGCTATAAACACCGTCCCCTGTTGCGATAACACGTCCACGTGATGGTTTTTCTTTTGCGTTATCAGGGATAATAATTCCACCTGCTGTGATATTTTCTTCTTCGATTCTTTCCAGCAGAACATAATTGTGCAATGGTTTAAACATAAATATAACTCCTTAATAAAACCTGTACGATTGATATAGTCTAAAAAAGATTGATTTCAAGTCCATATTTTAATATGCTGGTACGGAAAAACAAGGGGAATAAAAATATGTATGATAAAAATAATGTATTTGCGAAAATGATACGTGGCGAAATACCCACAACCAAGGTTTATGAAAATGAACACGCGATGTCTTTTCATGATATAAATCCAATGTTTGAAAACCATGTATTGATTATCCCCAAGGGGCCATACCAGAATATTTTGGATTTTTCAAAAAATGCCACTGTGGATGAACAGGTCGGTTTTTGGGATTGTTTTAACAAGACTGCAGATGCATTGGGTATATCGTGCAATTTTAATTGTTTGGCGAATGCTGGTGCTGCGGCCCCATTTGTAAAGCAATCTGTATTTCATTTTCATTTACATCTTGTTGCGGGCAATCGCACAGATGCGTTTCAAGAAATGGTTGATGTAATTAAATAATATGCGTATAAACGTTCGTGTTATTCCGCGTGCAAAAATAAATCGGGTCGAAATTCAACCCGATGGTATTGTACGCGTTCATACAACAACCGCGCCAACTGATGGCAAAGCAACGGCGGATGTAATAAAAATGCTGGCCGAACATTATCGTGTCCCAAAGACCAGCATTAAACTAATTCGTGGCGCCGCATCCCGCGACAAGGTTTTTGAATTATAGATTTAACAGTTGTTTTTCTAATTCTGCAACTGAATTAGCATTATACATACGATAATCTTGGAATGTTTCAATAAAACCACTATCCATCATGTGTTTAATCAGTTCTGACAATGGTTCCCAGAATTGATTAGTGTTCAAAAAGAACAATGGTTTATTGGTTTCACCAATTTGTTGCATTGTCATAATATCTGTTAATTCGTTCAGTGTGCCGATGCCCCCCGGCAAAATGATAAATGCATCAGATTTTTCAAACATAATTTGTTTTCTTTCATTAACACCATCAACCACCAGAACATCTAAACCATCGTGGGCAGGTTCTTGTTTTGCAATAACGTCATGTGTCGATACGCCAACAACTTCGCCACCGTTTTCCAGTGCCGCGGTTGATACGGCGCCCATCAATCCAACATTTCCACCACCAAAGACCATCTTAATACCGTTTTTTGCCAACATTTGACCCACCATACGTGCGTCTTGTTCAAATTTTTTGTCATTACCAAATTGGTGCCCACAATATACTGCAACAGATTTTAATATACTTTTCATTCGTCTTTTTCCTTTATTTTTACAAATTATAGCATAAAATGTTCACACAATGAACGAAAAGTTTAAAGATTTTATTCGTAAATATCATGGCATGCGTCTGGCGGTCGCGGTCAGTGGCGGTGTTGATTCTGTATGTTTGCTGCATTGGTTGGTGGAATCTGGTATGGATATAACGGCTTTGCATGTAAATCATGGTCTGCGTTCAATGGCCGAAACCGAAGCGCGCTATGTCGCAGAAATATGTAAAAAGTTAAATGTTCCATGTCAAATTTTTAATTGGACAGATAAAAAGCCTGAATCTGGGCTCGAAGCGGCGGCTCGTTCTGCGCGTTACCGTTTTATGACAGATTGGTGCCATGAAAATGGTGTTGACGTATTGATGGTTGCGCATCAGGCAGATGATCAGATTGAAACTTTTTTGATGAATCTGTCGCGGGGCAGTGGGGTTTATGGTCTATCTGCGATGCGGTCTGTGTCATATCGTGATGGGATTCGCATTGTGCGTCCATTGTTGGGTGTGTATCGTCGTGAATTGATTGAATATTGTGTCCACCACCAGATTAAATATTTTTGTGATGAAATGAACGACGACGAAAACTATACGCGCGTAAAAATCCGCAAGAACAGACACGTATTATTTGAAAAGTTGGGTATTTCGGACAATCGTATCTTATTGGCAATTGAAAATTTATCGCGTGCGCGTGATGCGCTGGACAGTGACGTTGATGCGCGCCTTGGGTCTGTGATGTATGATGGGTATGCGTTATTTGCGGAATCTTTTTTATTTGACGTACCTGCGGACATTGGTCTAAAGTTCTTGGGTATGTTAATTCAGAAAATTGGGGGGAATGAATACCAGCCGCGCTTGAAATCGTTAAATATTGCGCTATCTAAATTGCACAACGATTGTCAATTTACATTGGGGCATTGTACGGTTCGTCGGTTTCGTGACCAGATATTAATTGTCCCCGAAGGATCAAAAACAAGCATCAGGAAGAAAAATGAGAAAATTAAAAGAAATGCAAAAATCAAACAAGTTTAATTCCAAGAATGGTAAAAGACGTGATAACGCATCATTTTTAATCGCGCTGTTTGCGATTATGTTTATTGCGGTAATCGGTCGTGTGTATTTGCATGGCGGTATGAATGGTGGTGGCACAAATGGCATTCAGATGCCAACTGTATCGCGTCCGGTTGAATTGTCTTTTTCGGATGTTTTGCGTCGCGCATCAGATATCAAAACGATGAATATTAATGGTAATTCTGCGACGGGTACATTGGCGGATGGTACGCGTTATACTTCAACGATTACATATGATCCGGATATGTTGGCGCGTTTGTCTGATGCGGGTACTGTAATAACAATTGATACATCGCGTTCATGGTTTGAACGTATTGTATCTTTTGCGCCATTGTTATTGACGATATTGTTTATCATATGGATATTCCGCGGATTTCGTCGTGGGGGCGCGGGCGGCATTGGGCGCAGTTTGATTAACCAAAACCCAACCAAGATTACATCGGGCAAGCCCAAGACCACATTTGCAGATGTTGCAGGCATTGATTCTGAAAAACAAGAATTGTCTGAAATTGTAGATTTCTTGAAAAATAAAGACAAATACAAATCTTTGGGTGCGCGTGTTCCGCGTGGTGTATTGTTGTCGGGTCAGCCTGGAACTGGGAAAACATTGTTGGCGCGTGCGATTGCGGGCGAAGCGGACGTTCCGTTTTTTGCGGCATCTGGTTCTGATTTTTCGGGAATTATCGTTGGTCTGGGGGTTGCCAAGATAAAAGAAATCTTTGAAATGGCAAAGCGTAATGCGCCATGTATCTTGTTTATTGATGAAATTGATGCCATTGGGCAAAAGCGTTCAACACATTCATATAATGACCAAGATCGCGAACAAACATTGAACCAGTTGTTGATAGAAATGGATGGGTTTGCCAACGACACAGGTATTATTGTAATTGGTGCGACAAATCGTGTTGATATGTTGGATGCGGCATTACTGCGTCCTGGTCGTTTTGATCGTCAGGTTTATATTGAATTGCCGGATATGGCGGGTCGTCGTGAAATCTTGGATTTATATGCAAAGCGTGTCAAGATTGCTGATGATGTGAATTTGCAAGATATTGCACGTGGCACAACTGGATTTTCTGGTGCAGATTTGGAAAATCTGTTAAACGAAGCGGCTTTGCACGCGGTTCGTAATGGTCGCGATAGTATTGCGCCCGATGATATAGAAGAAGCGCGCGATAAAATCATTATGGGCCCGCGCAAGGTTCGCAAGATGCGTCCCCAAGATATAAAATTAACTGCATATCACGAAGCGGGGCATGCGTTCGTCAGCATGATGTACGAAGATGTCGCCGATCCAATACACAAGGCGACAATTATTCCACGTGGTCGTGCCTTGGGTATGGTCCAACATTTGCCAATTGATGACAAGGTTTCAATGACATTGGCCGAAGTTCGGGCAAATTTATCAATTGCCTTGGCGGGACGTTGTGCCGAAGAAATATTCTTTGGTGCGGATAAAATTACAACTGGTGCGGAAAGTGATATTGCCATGGCAACACGCTTGGCGCGTTATTCGATAACAACGGCGGGGTTGTCAAAGCGCGTTGGTTTGGCGGCCATTAATCAGGTTGGAACCTTTGGTGTGCGCGGTGCTTTGGAAAATGCGTCTGAAAAGACCGCAGAAATTGTTGATGCGGAAATACGTACTTGGTTGGATACGGCCCACGCGGACGCGACCAAGCATTTGACCAAAAATAAAAAGACGGTTGAAAAATTGGCTAATGCGTTGCTGGAACACGAAACGTTGTCTGGGGCGGAAATTCGCGAAATTGTATTCGGGAAAAAATCAACCGCGCCAAAGAAACAAAAAATATCAAAGCCAAAAACAAATGCAAAATCAAAACAACAATAAATTCGAAGTTATCCAGATGCCACCCGCCAACACAAATTCTGTGTTGGTGTCGTCTGGGGAAACGTGCGTCATTTTTGATCCATGGGGGCGCGCGGATGATTGGTTGGAATTGTTGTCAAAACGTGGCTTGAAATTGATGGCGATATACGCAACACATGGACATCCCGATCATATATCGGCTGCGCCGGCGTTGGCACGAAAATTGAATGTGCCATGGTATTTGCATTCTGGTGATTTTCGCTTGGTTGGTTGGGGGGCGGATTTGCTGGATTACTTTGGGTTGCCACATATTTGTGCGGATGATTCTGCGCCGACACCGATATATGCGGGTATGTGCGATGTTTTGCCAAATGTTTCAATGCGCGTGATTGAAACGCCGGGACATACGCCGGGCGGTGTAATGTATTATTTTCCACATGATAATATCTTGATAACAGGTGACACAATATTTCACGATGGTTATGGGCGCTATGATTTGCCGGGTGGTTCTGTCGAAATGTTGTTTCAATCGATACGTGGTTTATATAACATGATGCTGCCACCCGAAACACATGTCATTCATGGGCATGGCGTACCCAGTACGATTGGCTGGTTAAATGAAAATCATCCCACGTTTGGAAAATAGCAATTGACATTTATTCTAAAATTAATTACCATTTACGTGATAGAATTTTGGAAAATAAACCATAATTTATATTGTGTGGGGGATATAAATGAACAAGTTGGCAAAAATAATTTGGTCTGCATTCAGTGCGGTTGTCTGCATGTCGTTTCGTTCTGAACTTCGTGCCGAAATTTATGTAAAATCTATTTTGTCTACCAAGGCAACCAACTGTTCTGGTAACCTGTCTGCCTGCACGTCTGCTTGTAATACGGCGGTTGGTTCTTTTAACACTTGGTACGAACATATTTCGCTTATTACACCTAAGATGACGCTAAAAATATGCAATGATGGTCAGTATTTGTTCACTTGTGCATCCTCTCCTGGCGGGACTGTGGAACTTGCATCAACAAACACATATTGTTATGGCAGTTACAGCTGCAGACCTTGTCCGAATGGTGGTACGTCATTGATTGCTGATACTGATATGATGGGTACTGATCATAATGCAACAAAAACAATATACGTTTGTTCAAAGACCAACCCTAAGACTTTTACTAATACTACGTTTTGGACGGTATACCAGGTTACAATTGGTCAACGTTTTAAAAATGCGAATGGTTTAATAACCAAATGTTATAAACCGGGCAGTGATATTACATCCACCGATACTGCTGGCACCTATTATCGTGATACAAATTGCTATTATTCAGAATGATGAAGACACCTGATATTTCGATTATTATTTGTAATTATAACTATGCGGACTATATCGGTGACGCATTGGAATCCGTATTGGCCCAAACATTAAAGAATTGGGAATGTATCATCATTGATGATGGCAGTACGGATAACAGTCGCGAAATAATCAAAAAATTTGTCGCGCGCGATAAACGCTTTCGTTTAATTGAATCCGAACACGTTGGTGCATCGGCGGCCCGTAATTTGGGGTTGGATGTGGCAACGGGTGAATATATTGCGTTTCTGGATTCCGATGATTGTTACACCGAATATGCGTTGCAAATGTTGTTGCATATCGCACACAGTAATAATGCCGATATGGTTGGTGGTGCGGCGAATCTTGTTGGGTATGATTTTCGTTTTATAAAATCAGGGGCCACAACATGGAATGCTGGATTGATCAGTGGTAATAACGATCCGTTATCGTTTATTTTTGTGCCGATGGAACATCGTTGGTGCTGGGTATGGCGTCGTATTTATCGTCGTTCCCTTATTGGTGATGTGCGTTTTGTGCCCGAATTTACAACGTTTGGTGATGATTTGGTGTTTATGTTACAAATTGCCCATCGTGCAAATTTTTTTATAGAAACAAAGAATGTATCGGTCTTTCATCGCGTGCATCCAAATGCGATAAGCGGTTCGGATTTTTGCCCAAAGAACTTTGAATGGTTCCCAAAATATTTTAAGTGGATTCGCGACAATGCATTAAATTATTATAATGCAAACTTTTTGCGCGCCTATTATCGTAATACTTTCAATTATATGTTATTGGAAACCGTATATACGCCAAAGCGTTTAAACAAATACGAATTGGCGGGTAAACGCGCATTGATTGAATCGTGTAAATATATCCCACGTCGTTATCTGACATGGAAACAGCGTATCTTTTGTTGGTTTTTAACATGTCTGAAATAAATGTATTATATGTTTTTGATTCAAATTTCTGGCGCATGGCAACTGTGTCAATAAATTCGCTGCTGGCAAATAAATCGCCGAACACGCATGTAAATATTCATTGTATGGTTGCACCGCGTACACGTGGTCATCGTTACATCAAACGAATTGTGTCCAAATATTCAAATGCAAAATTAATTTGGCGTCCGGTTAATAATCGACACAGTCCATATCGTGGTGTTGATTATTCGCGTTGGTCACCGGTTATATTTTATCGTCTGTTTGCATATCGGTTATTTCCAAATGTTGAAAAAATGCTGTATATCGATTCTGATACATTGGTTCAACATGATTTAACCGAATTATATAACACTGATATATCAAATTATGCATTGGCGGCGGTGCGTGATATGGCGCCATTAAACCTTTATCCTGATATGCCCGATGCGAAGATTGTTCGTGCATTCAAAGAAAAATATCAAAAACATGGTTTATATATAAATTCCGGTGTTTTGTTGATGAATATGCAGCGTATACGCGAATCTGAATCGCGTATGACATCGGTTGATATTCCATTAAAGTATCCCGACCAAGATATTATAAATTACGTTTTTGATGGTCAAATATTGGAATTACCATTAAAATATAATTGCATACCTTTTATGTGTGTTGATCCAAAGTTTTCAGAATCCGAACAAAATATTCAAACAAATGAAATTGTAATTGGGCATTTTTATGCGGGTAAACCATATGTGTATGATTTAATGCCACGTCCGGCTTTTGCGATGTATTCTGCGGCGGCACGTGCGGTTGGAATGTATCCCGATCAATTTGTGGCCGATGATAGACGACGTTTTGCCAAAAAGTACACAACAAAAACTGTTATCCCGTTTTTGCGTATTGATAAAAACGGACGGGCACGTTTTTTTGGAATTCGAATGTAAAAAAAAACGCCAAATTGGCGTTTTTTATTTTAATTTTTTGGTCCATTCATTATCCGGAAAGTTCTGTCTTAACATTTCGGAATACCCATATGTCTGTTCTGGCAATCCGATTGCGGTATAACATTCGGTTAATCTGAACATTGCTTCTGGGGTCATGACGGTTTCTTGTGCGTCTTTGACAATTGATTGCAATCTGGCGATCGCACTGGGCCAATTTTCTGCGCGCATATCGTTTCGTGCCGAATACATAACTTTGCCAGCGATATAGTTTTTCAATATAATAATTTTATTTTTTGCGTTTTCTGCATACGGACTGCGTGGAAAACGTTGGACCAGTGTTTGGAATTGTTGCAATGCGTATGCCGACATGCCTGGTTCGCGTCGAACATCGCTGACCTGGCGGTAATAGCACATTCCGCGCAGATACATCATATATGGAACGTCCACATGCCCTGGGTGAAAGCGCATAAATCTGTCAATTGCCAAGATTGCACTGGCAAAATCGTCGTCCATATAATGCGAATATGCCGCCATTACCAACGCGTCTGCTGCCCACGAACTGGCCGGATATTGGGTTTCGGCGCCCAAGAATTTATTTGCGGCTTCTTCATAATTTTTATCATTAAATTCATCGTATGCTTGTTTATAGATTTCGGGCAAAGATTGTTCTGTCATAACCTCTTGGTCTGTGCCGGCACAACCACCCAACATTGCCAAGATTCCACAAAATAAAAATAGTTTTTTCATGCTTATAATCCTGTCTTGATTTTTTATTACGTTACACAGTATAATCGAAACTATGAACCTAGGCAAACATATTTTCGGGGTCGGTGCCATGACGGGCATCAGTCGCATATTCGGATTTGTCCGCGATATGCTGATTGCACGCGTTTTGGGGGCGGGGCGCTTGTCTGACATATTCTTGGCGGCATTCAAATTGCCGAATTTATTCCGCGATTTATTGGGCGAAGGTGCATTATCTGCAATATTTATTCCGATGTACACCGATTCACACAAAGATGAATCGTTCGCGCGGAATGTGTTTTCGTGGTTGATGGTCGGTTTGCTGGGGATAACGATTATATTTGAAATATTTATGCCATTGGTTGTATGGGGGTTGGCGCCGGGGTTTGACGCGGTTGCGGGCAAGATGGAAATGACCGTTGTTATATCGCGTATAATGTTTGTTTATGTAATATTTGTATGTGGTGCGGCATTTTTATCTGCGATTTTAAATGCTTTTTCGCGCTTTATGTTGGCGGCATTTATGCCTGTTTTGTTAAACATAATGTTGATAGGTGCGTTATTATTGGCGATGTATTTTGATAATCTGCCGGTGTTGTATTTAATGGCTGGTACGGTTGTTTTGTCTGGGATTGTTCAGTTTGGTGTTCTGTGGCATCGTGTTCGTCGCCGGCATTTTGGCTTGCGTTTGGTTGTTCCGCGTCTGACGCCATCAATTCGTTCCTTGTTCAAGCGGCTTGGGGTCAGCATTGTTGGCAGTGGTTTTTATCAGATTACAATAATTGTTGGCACACTGGTGGCCAGTTTTCAAAGCGGTGCCGTATCGTGGCTTTATTATTCAGATCGTATTGTCCAGTTGCCCTTTGCAATGATTGGGTTGGCGGTTGGAACGGTTTTGATGTCGTCTATATCAAATGCGCTTGCAAACAATAATATGCGTGGCATTTATATCCAGCAAAATTCATCTATGCGTCGTTCCTTGATGTTGATTTTGCCATGTGTTGTGGGATTGTTTGTCTTGGCGGAACCTATAATTAAATATTTGTTTGAATATGGGGCATGGACATCCGAATCCACGCATGCGGTGGCCGTTGCTATTAAAATACAATCATTGGTTTTGCCCGCAATGTTAATCAGCCAGATTTATAGCAAGACCCTATATGCCACACAAGATGTTAAAACGCCTGTTCGGACCAGTATGATGTCATTGGCAGTTGCGGCGGTTTTATATATTGCGCTGTTCCCATTTGTTGGGTATTTGGCAATACCTATTGGGGTGGTAATCAGTGGTTATGTAAAAAACGCATTATTGGCGCGCGCATGTCGTTGTCGTGATTTAATACGTGTTGATAGTATAACACGTCGAACGATTATCGCATTTGGATTATGGGCATTGATTTTGGGGTTGGTGTTATCGCGTATTGATATTGCAAGTATTTGGATTTTGGGGGTTTCAATAATTTTGTATGCGATTTGTTATCTACCAATTGCGTATTTAATTGAACGTAAATTTCGTATGATAAAATAAATTTGGAATTTGCACTTTTTTATGATAAAATAAAAATCATAAAGAATGTAAGGAGTTCCAAAACATGAAAAAAGCAATTTCTCTGGCTGTGTTAACAGCAATGTTGTCTGGTTGTATGGATTTGAATCAAACTGGTCAAACCGCTACCTATGGTGCCGAAGGTTTTGCCGAAGAAACATTGATGACAACCACCCCCGAAGCGACCGAATTAAATAATACTTATTTGTTGGCTGCGGCTCCAAAGTATTATGTCGGCAATGCGTACAAGGTTGATGATGTTCAATATATACCTGTTGAAGATTTGACGTATAATCAAACTGGGGTTGCTGGTATTGTTCCTGCGGAATTAAATGGCACCAAGACCAGTAATGGTGAAACTTTTGATGTGGCGCAAATGGTCGCGACCAGCAAGACATTACCATTGCCAACGATTGCACGTGTAACAAATTTGGAAAATGGTCAGTCTGTTGTTGTTCGTGTAAACAATCGTGGACCATTTGTAAACACTCGTTTGATGGACCTGTCGCCTGCGGCCGCTCAAAGAATTGGTATGAATGGTCAGGCCAAGGTTCAGATTCAGGTTTTGCGTGATCAAACTATTGCTGTAAAAAATGCAACTTTGGGTGCAAACGCTCCTGTTGCGACAGAAACCGTTGTGGTTGAACAGCCTGTGGCCCAGACGGCACCGGTGCAACCTGTTGCGGCCCCTGCGGGTGGTGATTATAGTGTTCAGGTTGCGGCGTTTTATGCCCAAGACAGCGCGGATTCGTTGGCACAACGTATGAAAACATACGGTGATACAATGGTTGTCAACGAAGGCGACATGTTCAAGGTTCGTATTGTAAACTTGAATGCGGCTCAGGCGCGCGGTGTAATTGATGCCTTGCGTAATAACGAAGGTATGGCCCCAGGTCTGTTGAAAGATGGCCGTTGGGTTAATGCCGATAGTATTTAATAAAAAATGCCCCGTTTGGGGCATTTTTATTTTTGTTTTTCCAAGAATTTATCAACAGGAATAACCGCTGCTGCGGTTGGACCGCGCTGATGGTTATAATGACTGTTCGGGTTTGTGTCGTATGGCATACGATTGCCACTGAATTTTTCATAGTATATCTGACCAATTCGCATGTATGGATATACAACTGTTGGGTATAATACGCGGATTTCCAATGTCCATTCCCCGCAGAATCCATCATCGCCACGTCCTGCGGTATGATGGTTTAATATAAAGTTGCGTCCAACACTAGATTTGCCGTCAATGTATGGGAACAGGTTTCTTGTTTCTGTATATTCAAGTGTTGACCCCAGATATCCGACATTTGGTGATAATATCAATCCAGATTCTGGAATTTTTATATCAATTGTTTCGTGATGTTCAGGGTTGCATGGGTCAATTAATCGTTTTGGATTACATATATCAAATGCCTTGTGATCGCGTTTGTAGATGTCGTATGCCACCGATGTTTCGAACCAATCGCGCATAGTATGTTTTTCGGGTGCGCCTTTGTATTTGATTGCTGGTTTCATGCCTTTTGGAATGGTGTGCTTATAGACGCGTAAAGTATCTGCCAGATGCAAATCGTAACTATTGCTGCCCAAACAGCGTAAATCAAAAGGTTCTATGATAATATCGGGATTTTTTTGTTTCATACGTTTCATTATTTCAAGGCCGGTCAACTGCATGTTTGTATCCTTTTTGTATTGCCCACCCACATATAGACAATTTTGTAGCATATATATGCAATTTTGCAAGATTTTTATTCACTTTTCAAAATGGTGTGCTATGGTTTTCCTTATGACAGAAAAAACATATTCGGGCTTTGTTGCGATAATTGGTCCAACAAATGCCGGCAAAAGTACATTATTAAATCAAATTATGGGGCGCAAAGTATCCATTGTTTCGCACAAGGTTCAGACCACGCGAACACGGTTGCGTGCGGTTAAAATGGTTGGTGCGCGCCAGTTGATATTTGTTGATACACCTGGTGTATTCAAGCCGTCTCGTCGTTTGGACCGTGCGATGGTTGCTGCTGCGATGGATGCGGTGTCGGACGCTGATGCTGTGTTATTGTTGATTGATGCGACCAAGGGTATAACCGAAACAATTCGTGCATTGGCGGAAAAAATTCAAAACCGTCCAAACATCTTTGTTGCATTAAACAAGGTTGATGCGGTTGCAAAATTGGACTTGTTACCGATGGTTGCTGAAATCTCCCAGATGGCACAATGGCGTGAAATATTCATGATATCTGCATTAAAGAATGACGGTGTTGTAAAAATGTTGGATTCATTGGCGTCTGTTATGCCTGAATCGCCGTATTTGTTTGATACTGTTGATGCGCCCGATGTTCCTGATGAATTGTATTTGTCGGAATTAACGCGTGAAAAGGTGTATAAGTATATCCATCAAGAATTGCCATATCATATCAATGTTGTAACTGAACGTGTTGATGTTGATGACGAAGGTGTTTTGGATATATATCAAAAAATTGCTGTTCGTAATGATGGACATAAAAAGATTGTTGTTGGTCGTGGCGGTGCCCAGTTAAAACAAATTGGTACGGCGGCCCGTCATGATATCCAAGATCAGTGGGGTGTAAATGCGCGTTTGCATTTGTTTGTGCGTGTTGAACCCGATTGGGAAGAAAAGGCCGAAAATTATATCGATCAAGGCTTGGATTTTGGGAAATAAGGTTTATGAATATGAATTTTTATAAAAAGGTTGTTCCATATGTAATTGGTTCTGGAATAATCGCATCTGGATGTGCGGGTGGGCATTTTGTTTCTTCGGTTTGGGATAATTCTTATGAAGTTGGCGTTGTTCGTTATCATGACGACGATAAATTGTATGTTGGCCCGGTAACAGATTCTGGTGTCAACCGTTTGATTGATTTGTCAGATATAAAAAACACCCCAGAATATAATTTGTATAAACGTATATCAGTCGGCGATACGTTACTGTATCATAACCCAAATCATGGGGTAGATGTGGATTTATTGAATTCTGATGGTGTTGCGATGATGTGTGTTAATGGTATGAATGTATTTGCAATCCCCAGTGTTAGTCGTATAAATCAGTTACGTAACAACATAAAACAAAAGACACGATAAATATGTTAACTACATCAGATTTTGACTTTGATTTACCAAACGAATTGATTGCGTCACATCCGTTGCCAGAACGTGATGCATCGCGTATGTTGGTTGTAAATGGTAATGATGTTTCTGATTGCTGTGTTCGGGATTTTGTAAACCATATCCAAGCGGGGGATGTTGTTGTCTTTAATAATTCGCGTGTGATACCGGCGCGCTTTATGGCATCGAACCATGAAATTACATTGCATACCGCGACCGATGATGGGTGTTGGTGGGGATTATGCCGTCGTTTTAATAAAATCCATGTTGGCGATATTTTGACGTTGGACAATGGTACACAGATTGAAATTGTTGGCATTGATGGCGATAGTGGTCTGAAAATACGTTTTCATTGTGATGATGTTTTTGCTGTCTTGGATGCGGTTGGTAAAATGCCACTGCCGCCATATATGAAGCGTGATGCAGAAATTGCGGACAGGGAACGTTATCAAACGGTATATTCGTCACCATTGGGCTCTATGGCGGCGCCAACTGCTGGATTGCACTTTACGCCGCAATTATTGGCGGCAATACGGGAACGTGGTGCCGAAATCGTAAATATTACTTTGCATGTTGGTGCGGGTACATGGATGCCTGTTAAAACCGAAAATTTGTCCGAACATAAAATGCATAGTGAATGGGGGTGTATCACACCGGCCCAGGCAGAAATTATTAATTCAGCAAAACGTGTAATTGCGGTTGGAACAACGTCGTTACGTTTGTTAGAAAGTGCGGCAATGCGTAACAAAGACCAATTGAAATACAAACGTGTTGCGCCATTTTGTGATACAACAGATATTTTTATTACGCCGGGGTATAAATTTGGTGCGGTTGATGTATTGTTGACCAATTTTCATTTGCCAAAATCAACATTGTTTATGTTGGTGTCCGCCTTTGCGGGATTGTCAGAAATGAAAAACGCATATTCGCATGCGGTTGCTGAAAAATATCGTTTTTTCAGTTATGGTGATTGCTGTTTATTATTCAAAAAGGATAGCCAATGAAATACAACCCGACCCTGCATACATTATCTAATGGCATAACGGTAATACTTGATCCTATGGATTTAGAAACAACCAATATCAAGGTGCGCTTTAACACCGGTTCTCGTGATGAATCTCCGGAACAATATGGGCTGACGCATTTTTGTGAACATATGTTGGGCAAGGGATCAAAAAACTTTCCGACCAAGAAGTTCATTGATGATTATATGGATTATTATGGCGCCACACGTAACGCATCAACTGGATTTGACAGAATGTGCACATATGGACGTGTAATTGGCGAAAATGTATCAAAACTAATAGATTTTTTTGGTGATAGTCTGCAAAACTCTTTGTTTGATGAACGCAAGATAGAAATCGAACGTTCTGTTATTTGTGATGAACTTCGTCGCGCCCGCGATGATAATTCGCGTGAATATGGCGAGTTTATATATAACAAGATTCTGGGCAAGCCCATGTTTGGTACGCTGGGCACAGTTGAAAATATTATGTCTTTTACGCGTGACCAGATGTTGGATTGGTTGGCAAAGCGTTTGTCGGCAAAAAACTGTATGATTGGTATATCTGGTCGCATTGATGATACAGATACCGTTCTGAAACAACTGGAAGAGCGCTTTGCGTTTATGCCGACACATGAAGTTGCCGTAAATACAGAAGTTAACAGTACACCTGGTGTATATCATAATTTAAAGGCAGAAAAACAGAATATAAAGCTGGATATTCTGTTCCCGGAAATTTGGGATCCAACTTTTGAAAACGTTGTTAATGACATTGCGGTAAGTCGTTTTGAACGTTATATGATACGAAAATTATCTGATGTTCTGCGTCAAGAAAATGGTCTGGTGTACGGATTTTCTGGTTCTGGGCTGAATTTAGAAAAAACTAACTTTACAGGTTTTGCAACCCAGACAGCTATCCAGAATATAGAGCAGGTTGTTGCATTAATTGCTAAAAACGCGTATCAGATATACACCAATCCTGATATTACAGACGATGACTTGGATCGTTACAATCGCAAAGACAGGTTGGGTGGTGCGGACTGGCTGGAAAGTGCTGGCCGCAGATGCGACAAATTACTTGGGTTTTACCATTCGTTTGGTCGGATCTATGATTATTATGAAATCGTCCGTCAATGTGATGCGATTACTGCCGCTGAAGTCGTGGAAAAATCACGTGGATATTTTGACGGTCCGATATCAATAGTGACCCAGGGGGCAGATTTTAATGTTGATTTGAAATCCGTATGGGACGAGAATTTTAAGTAAAAGAGGAAGATATGGCGTTAAAATTTAATTTGATTGCAACAGATGGAAATGCGCGCCGTGGTTCGGTTGAAACCGCGCATGGAACATTTCAGACGCCTGCATTTATGGCGGTTGGTACGGCCGCAACGGTCAAAGCCCTGACCATGGATCAGGTTGCAGCAACAGGAACCCAGGTTATTTTGGGTAATACATATCATTTGATGATGCGTCCTGGGGGTGATTTGGTTGAACAGATGGGCGGTTTACATAAATTTGGTGGCTGGCATGGTCCGATTTTAACAGACAGTGGTGGTTTCCAAGTAATGAGTCTTTCAACTTTGACCAAGATGTCCGAAGAAGGGGTTCAATTTACATCGCATTTTGATGGTGGTAAAAAGCATTTTTTGCGCCCCGAAGATTCTGTTCGTATCCAGCACCAGTTGGATTCAAATATAACAATGGTTTTGGACGAATGTCTTAAATTGCCGGCGGAACGTGCGCGTGTTGAAAAGAATGTGGATATGGTAACGCGTTGGGCGCGTCGCAGTAAAGATGCTTTTGTCGACAGACCTGGTTATGGTATTTTTGGTATTGTCCAAGGTGCCGATTTCCCAGATTTGCGTGAACGTTCTGCGCGTGCATTAACAGAAATTGGATTTGATGGTTATGCAATCGGTGGATTGGCGGTTGGTGAACCTCAATCTGTGATGTTTGACATGATTGCGACCACGACACCGTTATTGCCAACGGATAAGCCGCGTTATTTAATGGGGGTTGGAACGCCATTGGATATTTTGGGCGCGGTTGAACGCGGGGTTGATATGTTTGATTGTGTTATGCCAACGCGCGCGGGTCGTACCGCCCAGGCATTTACGCGTCATGGCACAATGAATATGCGCAATGCACGTTTTCGTGACGATGACAGACCTTTGGATGACAAATGTGGATGTCCGGCATGTAAGCTGTCGCGTGCGTATATACATCATCTGATAAAGTGTAATGAAATCTTGGGCGCAACATTACTGACCCAGCATAATTTATGGTTTTATCAAGATTTGATGCGCGATATCAGAACCGCCATAGAACAGGGTAACTTTGCCCAATTTAAATCAGAATTTATTAACAAATATACAGGAAATGAAAATGAATAAAAAAACAAACCAAGAAAACAAAGAATTTAAAACAACCCAGGTGCCCGCAGGTGAAAACCCGTTTTTGCGCCTGTCTATGAATGATAAAGCGTATTTAGAAGTTGCGTATAAAAAGGCAGAACCATTGTATTTTATATACGCACTGTTTTTGCCACGCGATCGGAATAACTCATACGTATTGGAACCACAATCAGAAATAATTACATTCCAAGATGCAAATCAGGCAAATGTTTATTATCAAACATTACAACAGATAAAGAATTATCAGGCCAAAGAAATGAAATTCATCGCGGATTTTTCCAATACCACATGGTTTCCTGGGCTGCTTGCGCGCTTTAAAGAAAATATCAAATAAAAGATATTGCATCGTCTGTGTATAACAGATATATATACATATATATGAAAGTAAAAGGGGACCATAATGGCGTATGTTAAGTTAAATACAGATGACTTAATTCTGGCGTATACACATATACGCAGTGGTGAATATTACAAGGTATTCACATTGGTATGTCGTGCAGATACGAATAAGCCCAACTCATGGAATTTGATTCCCCGCATGGATATCGCTGTAATCGGCAACAAGTGGACAGAATGTGCCACGTATATCCAAGCAATAAAAGATGTTCAGCGTTATCAGGAATACAAATATACGCACATCAATGAAGTTAAAGAGATACAGAAAACAGAAATTGAAAAATTTCACAGGGTGGTAGCTACACTGTATCGCGACCAAAACACCAAATAAATTGTTGCAAAATATTATCGCAATCATCTAAACTGCTTATATGGGTAAAAGGAGTTTTTTATGGCACGTGCAAAAAAACAAGTCGAAGTAATTGACATGGGTGGCGCAAAAACTGTTGCAAAAAAACAGTCTGTTGTCACATGGACAAAACGTACTATATCTATTGTTACGATTGTATGGCTTGCGCTGGTGGCCTGGTTTCCATTACATGTCAAGGATACGTATTCTGGCCCAATTAAAAAGTCGATTGTTGTGTCAATGTTCTTTGATTTGCAAAAGGGTATTGTAAAACAGTACGAAGCATTATTGGATGGCGTTGCAAAGTCAATTAATCTTGAAAAACCGATTGCGCTGGCGGTGGACAAGGTTAAAATGGCCGAAGATGCCGTTACCAAGGTTACGGATACAACTGCAATTGCCAAGGAAAAAACTGCGGCTGTGTCTGAAAAGACATCAGGTGTCAAGAAATTAACAGGTTTGGCCAAAAAGTTTGGCGCCAAAACAGATGGCCTGGACAAGGCTGTTGCCGATGTGGATGCGGGTATTGCCAAAACAAATGCTGCAATTGCCAGTGTTGATAATACTGCGGCCAAGGTTAATCAACAGTTGGACAAGATTAAAACCGATTTAACACGTGTGGCCCAGACCGAAGTTGATACAATGTTGGATTCTGCGATTAAAACTGCGTTGGATAAACAATCGGGTGGATTGGGGACAACATTGTTAACAAATTATGGAATTGAACACGTATATCCATGGCGTCCATCCAGTTGGCCGGTTGCAACCAAGATATATAATGACTTGTCTGCATCTGATGTAACAACAGTTACGGTTATTACCGATACGGTTGATAAATATTTTGGTTATGTCGCGTGGGGGTTGGTTTTTGCGGCTTGGGCATTGGGATTATATATCTGGTCATTGTTCTTTAAAAAAGCCAAGGCGATATTAAAGCCGTTTAATGTGTGTCCGCGCTGTGGTCATACATATGCAGACAAGCGTACGGCGCTTGGGCTGTTAAAGGTTTTTCAACCATGGACATGGTTCTAAATTGAAAATAGAGCATTATAATGATTGATAGAAATATAGAAATCAAAGATATTAATCAAAAACCATCCAGTAATCGTATCCGTATCAGTGTTGGTGGTTCTGCGATTGCTTTTATTGCGATTATGACATTCTGTGTTATGTGCAGTACGGCATCAATTGAAAGAGAGTTGTCAGAATCAAACGATTTGCGCCGTCAACAATTGGATATCGCAAAACAGCAATACAAATTAGATTCTTTGCGTTTTGAACACATGAAAAGATACGAAAAAACCAAGTAAAAACACCCATCTTTAAGATGGGTAATTTTTTTTGAAAAAAACACTTGCAATGTGTAAAAAAATATGTCAATATACAACACGCAATGCGAGCGTAGCTCAGTTGGCTAGAGCGCAACCTTGCCAAGGTTGAGGTCGAGGGTTCGAGCCCCTTTGCTCGCACCAGAATTCGAAACCGCCGTAAAGGCGGTTTTGTGTTAAATAAACCCAGGGTGCACAAACACTATGAAATGTTTTATTAAACGCTTTTATTGATACGTGCGACCAACAGAATATAAACTGCGGGCGCACTTTTGGGGTGCCCGTTTTTTATAATAAAAACGCTAAGGAAACAAAAATGTCAGAAAATACACCAATTTCAACTAATGAATTAACAGCTCGCCTGCAAAAGGCTGAAAATATTCGTGCACGCGATGGTGTTGTGTGGAAAGATAAATTTGACCGTTCACATACAATTGCAGAAGCGCGCGAATTGTCCGATGATGCGCCTGTAAAATTGGCGGGGCGTGTAACTGCGTTGCGTTGGTTGGGAAAATTGATGTTTGGTCGTATTTATGATATTAATGGTGAAATTCAGTTTTCTATGTCTCGCGAAGAATTGGGCGAAGAAAATTATAAATTTATGAAGGCTAATGTTGACTTGGGCGATTTTATTGGTATCACTGGTGTTTTGTATCATACGACTGCGGGCGAATTAACTGTCAAGGTGTCGAATTATGAAATCTTGGCCAAGGCATTACGTCCATTGCCAGAAAAATACCATGGCCTGACAGATATGGAAACGCGTTATCGTCAACGTTATTTGGATATTATTTCAAATCCAGAAACGCGTAATGCATTGTTGGGACGTTTCAAGATGACTCAATACTGGCGTGATTTTATGAATGCCAACGGATTTTTGGAAATCGAAACACCAATTATGCAGAATATTGCATCGGGTGCGGCGGCACGTCCATTTACAACCCATCACAATGCATTGGACGCGGATTTCCAATTGCGCATATCGCCGGAATTATTCTTAAAGCAGGCAATTGGTGCCGGTTTTGATCGTGTTTATGAAGTTGCCAAAGACTTTCGTAACGAAGGTATGGATGCGATGCATTTGCAAGAATTTACAATGGTCGAATGGTATGCTGCATATTGGGACTTTAAAAAGAATATCCAGTTTACATGGGATTTAATCCAAGATTTGTTAATGAAATGTCGTGGAACCCTGCAAATTGAATACCAAGGTACCGCATTGGACTTTTCAAAGTATGAAATGATTGATTATACGGCCAAGATGAATGAATTCTTTGGTTGTGATATATTGGATTTTGATGATGTAAATGTATTGCGTCAAAAATTGGTTGATGCCGGCATGTTCCCAATGTCAGAATTAGAAGATTTAAAATCGATACCTGCATTGGTTGACTATGTGTACAAGCGCAAGATTCGTGGCAATATTGTAAATCCAACATTCTTGTATAATTATCCTGCATATATGGTGCCATTGGCCCGTCGCAGCGATGCCGATGAACGCAGAATTGATATGTACCAGTTGTTGGTATGTGGTGCCGAAATCTGCAAGGGATATTCAGAACTTGTAAATCCAATACAACAGTTGGCTGCGTTTGAAGAACAGGCAAAAAATATTGCCGATGGTGATGAAGAAGCGTTTAACCCAGATAATGATTTCGTTCGTGCAATGGAACATGGTTTTCCGCCAATTTCTGGTGTTGGTATGGGGGTTGACAGATTGGCCAGCATCATATTCGACCAACCAACGTTGCGCGACGTAATATTATTCCCAATAATGAAATAGGTAACAAATCGATATGAATAATTTTGGTTCAGAAACATATGCACGTGATATGACCGCCGATAACGATCGCAAGAATCTGTTTGCGATTGACAAGGCATTGTCGGCGGGGCGTATCAATAAAGAAGCGGCTGATTACCTAAAAGTCCTTTATTCGGACAGTATGACTTGGTTGCGTGAAGTGTTTCATGTTTTGGGTAAATCTTTTGGTGCGCCCAAGGCCGCGGTTATGAAATATGATTATGAATCAGATTGTGCCGTCGATGAACCTATTCGTATCGCTGATATAAATCCGCTGACACCATATGTTGTAAATCATCGTTTGGATGCGGATCCAATGCGAAATCAGTTTTTTACCAGTTCTGCTGGCCATAAAATTGATTTGTCAGTGTCGTCTATTGTTACGGTTATTGTCGCTGCGCAAAAAAAGATAGACAGGGCGCTAGAAAAGATTACCGGAAAATATTATGCCGATTATGTAAATGACGTTGCAAACACTGCGTATAGCGTATTGTCTGCACACGAACGCGAAGCATCAGCCAAGGCAATTTCCGATAAAATTCGTCAAAGATTTGCGGAACGTTACACAAATAATGCGTCTGAAACGGTTTTGTCCATAATTGGTCGCGGACATGAAAAGATTGCGGTTGATTTGGTGCGTGCCTTGGACAAGGTTGAACCACCGCGTTACAGATTACAAGACGTTTGGCGTGTAAAATGTCTGTTTGATTTGATTCCCCAGGCGCGTTTGTTTATTGAACGTCTGCATGAGATTATGCCTGAACGTATTTTATCGGTTCGTGACTGTTTTTATAACATGCAAAATCCGCGTAATTATCGCGATGCCAAGGTCATATTAAACATTGGACCAAATCCTGAAACCATTGTTCCGATGGAAATTATATGTCAGGTTCGTACCTTTTTTGAATTTGAACGTCAAACGCATGGTGCGTATGAAGAAGCACGAAAAAAGAAATGTGCAAAATCAGACAACATAGAAGCTCGTCTTGCGACATTTATGGAACATGGTGTAAAATCATATAATCGCATGATATGCCAGTGTTTGGAAGATTTGTTTGAACGTGTTGGATGGAATATTTTATATTCGCGTAATGATAATATTTCAATGTTCGAAGGCTTTCCAAAGGAATGCACATTGTATTATCCGCAAAAGATACTGGATAATATTAATGAAAAATTAGATGATGCGATTGAAAACGAAGTGTTCAGCGTTTCTAATTCGCCGGCTAAATTGACCAAGCACCAGCAAAGTAAAATCTTTCACTTTATGGCGCGTTTTGTGTTGGTCTCTGCGATGCCATATATGCAGCGTGATTGGGCGATGCCTGCCACCACCCAGGCGGAAAAATTATTTAATTTTGTTATGAATGAAGTGCAACGTTATTATAAAAAGCAATAATATCATTTGGTTATTCGTGGGAAAACATACATTTGATATTCGCTTGCAAAAAATTGCCAAAAGTGTCAAAATATTATCAGGTTCTTAATGGTCTGACAGAACCATAACAGCATAACAAAGGGATACGATTATGCGTCAAGGAAAAGTAAAATGGTACAATGGTAAAAAGTGCTTTGGTTTTATTACACCTGATACACCAAATGCAGATGGCAACACAGATGATGTATTTGTTCATTCCAGTTCTTTAAAGGATGCCGGCATCAGATTTTTGAACGAAAATGATATCGTTGAATTCGAAGAAGAAGTTCGCAACGATAAATTGTCCGTTACAACAATTACTGTTGTTCAACGTGATGAAGAATCTGCACGTCGATTCCAAGAACGTCGCGCAGAACGCAGACGCGCAATCGAAGACAGAAAACAACGCGAAGAAAAATCCAGCAGACGTGGATTTGCGTTTTGGAAAAAATAAATAAAAATCCCCAATTTGGGGATTTTTTTTTATAAATTGTTGAATTTTACAGATTTACAATTACAATAATCGCACAAACCGTAAACAATTGGGGGATAATATGTGGACAACAATCGCAGTAATCGCAATATTTGTAATTTATTTTATCAGTATATATAACGGGCTTGTTGCGCGCCGTAATCAGGTACGTGAAGCGTGGGCAACGGTTGATACCCAGTTAAAGCGTCGATATGATTTAATTCCTAATTTGATTGAAACTGTTCGTGGTGCGGCAAAACATGAATCAGAAACATTATCTGCGGTAACTAATGCCCGAAATGCGGCGATGACGGCAAATGGGCCGATGGGTGGGGATGCGCAAAATAAATTGTCTGAAACATTAAAAAGTTTATTTGCGGTTGCAGAAAATTACCCTGATTTAAAGGCAAATCAAAACTTTTTGGAATTACAACGCGAATTAACCGATACAGAAACCAAGATTCAGGCCACACGCCAGTTTTATAATACGGTTGTAATGGGGTTAAATAATATGATTGAACAGTTTCCGTCAAACATTATTGCAAATATGTTTGGTTTTACACCTGCGACAATGTTTGAAATTGCAGAATCTGAACGTAATGCACCAAAGGTAAAATTCTGATGACACAAAAATTTACATTACATACACATACTATGGGGTTTGATGGTCTGCATAGTGCTGCGGGAATGGTTGCTGCGGCTAAAAATAGTGGCATGCATACCATTGGTATATCAAATCATTTTATTGTTCATCCCGACGTTTCGCGTGCCAGATTTTATAAATATGCACAAAAGGGTGGATATGAACAAATCTATTCACATTCTTTTCCCCAGATTATGTCGCGTTTTGCGCCACATTATAATGAATTGGCGCATGTGTCGGCGGCGTCGCGCGATATTTGCGTTTTGCGCGGAATGGAAGTTGACTTTTTCCAAGACGTCAATTGGCAACGTGGTTTTGAACGTGCGGTTCGTGAATTGCGACCAGATTACATAATTGGCGCATGTCATTTAATTGAATATAATGGTCGTCTGTGCAATGTTCATGATATATATACCGCTTCCCAAGAATCGCCCGAAGATGCGCGTAAAATGTTAAAGATTTATTGGGATAATGTAACAAGCGCAGCCAAATCGGGTATGTTTTCATGGATTGCACATCTGGATTTGCCCAAAAAGGTTGGAATGGGGTGTGGGCCTGAATGGCATGATGCTGAATATGGCGCTGTATGTGCACTGGCGGCAAATGGTGTGGCGACAGAAATTAATACGGGTGGTTTTTCACGTCGTAATTGTTATGAACCGTATCCGTCATCACGTGTTATGCGCATGCTTGCGGAACAAAATGTGCCGGTGATATTCAGTGACGATGCGCATGCGATGCATCAGATTGGGCGTCATTTTGATCTTGCGCAAAAAATGGCGTCAGGACATGGTGTAAAAAACTTTGCGAATTTGCATAAAATACTTGCTTTTTCGGGCAAAATACTATAAAATACGCGCGCTGGGTAACCAGAACTGATTAAACAGTGGTGCTTTTTGGTCCCATCTGTGATAAGGATTCTGTTAAATATCCGGCACAATAAAAAACCAAAAACAAAAGGATAAAACATGGCAAGGGCAGGCGCAAAGCGCAGCACACGCAAATTAAAAATTGGACGCAGCTTGGGCGTTAACTTATGGGGTCAGGCTAAATCTCCATTTAACAAACGTAAATATAAACCTGGTCAGCATGGTCCAACATCACGTGGTGGTAACTCATCTGATTACGCAAAACAGATGCGTGCAAAACAGACATTAAAAGGTTACTATGGTAACGTTGGTGAAAAGAAATTCCGCAAATATTATTTAGAAGCGGCCAATATGAAGGGCGACACACCAGAAAACTTGATTGGTTTGTTGGAACGCCGTTTGGATGCGGTTGTATATCGTGCAAAATTGGCACCAACTGTATTCTCTTCACGCCAGTTAATCAGCCATGGTCACATTAACGTAAACGGCAAACGCGTTAAGATTGCATCATATCAGGTAAAACCTGGTGATGTCATCACTGTCAGTGAAAAAGCAAAACAAATGCCATTGGTTGTATTGGCATTGGAATCTGGCGAACGCAACTTTGCAGATTATGTTTCTGTGGACAGTGCAAACTTTACTGCGACATTTGTACGTGTACCTGCATTCGCAGATGTACCATATCCTGTTCAAATGTTCCCAGAATTGGTTGTCGAATTCTATTCTCGTTAATAGAGAAGGCGAAAGTAAAAAATCCCGCTTTGTGCGGGATTTTTTATTTTTTATCATGATTTATCCGTCCGTATTTGTCATTGCGAGCGGAGCGAAGCAATCCAGTCATTCCTTTGTCATTGCGAGTGGAGCGAAGCAATCCAGTAATCAGCCACATCATCTGGATTGCGTCGGTCGTTACACTCCCATCGCAATGACAAAGAAAAAACACATTATCCCCACCCTTGCCATTGCGCAGCGCGGCAATCCAGCCCCCTTGTCATTGCGAGCGTAGCGCGGCAATCCAGTAATCAGCCACATCTTCTGGATTGCGTCGGTCGTTACACTCCCATCGCAATGACAAAGAAAAAACACATTATCCCCACCCTTGTCATTGCGAGCGAAACGAAGCAGTCCAGCAATAACGCTATTGACATTTGAATACGATATGCGATAAAATCAAAACGTCAACAATTGTGGAAATAATATGCCAAAAAAATCAGTGTTTTTGTTAACCTTGTTATCGTTATTGTATTCAAATGTATCTTATGCCACCGTTACGATGCGTGTAGATGTTGATGGGTTAAAAACGGCGTGTGATGGAAAACCTGCAACGGCACCGGATTTTTCGCTGGATTGGTCTGTTGCATGCAATGGTATAACGATACGTGGTCTGGCGGCATGTGGGGTGGAATTGGGGGATAGTGGTTTTATTGCTTTGTCTTCACGTGTGTACAGAAATAAGGTTTGTTTTTGCAAAATTATACATCCGATAATTAAAGAATGGGCACTTGGTAAAGAGTTTTCTTCTGAAGTGACAGATCCTAATGAAACGGCCGCCCATGTTCCTGCGTTGAATTGTGATAAAACATGCGCACAGGTTTGTGCCGATAAACTGAAAGATTTGTTGAATTTATAAGGCACATGTCCCTGATATTTCAAATATGTTACCATCCTGGTCAACGTATTCTTGCGGCTTTTCAGATGTTCCGTCCAAAAAATAATAACAAACAGGCTTGTTGGGATAATCGACACATGAAGGTACATCCTCGAATATAAGAACCAAATCTTCGCTTTTGGTATCTGCGATAACCATCATTTCTTCGCGTATTGTTGTGTCGCTTGCTGTGGGGGATGTTATGTTTTTGGCGGCATGTATTTCAGACGATACAAAGCTAAAACATAGAAACAGTATGTCAAATTTTATTAATAATTTCATTTCCTGCCTCAATAATTTTGGTTAGAATACCTGGATTACCATCGTTATCTAATATACTGTCTCTACAGAATGCCATACAATTGGTGTTATAATTATTGTCTCCAGTCCAAGAGTCATACTTTGGGTGGTTTTGGTAAATGTGGGTATAAAAACTTTCTGTTGCAAAGGGATAATAAATTTTGCAATAACAACAATTTTTCAATACATACTGTATACCAATATTTTCCGGGTTTGTCGAAGCATCTTTGTATCGATTTTTCGGCGACTTTTGAAAACTGCCTGGAACGCAGGTATCATTATCTGTATCTGCTTCGGTAACAATAGCAAAACCCTTGATTGGAAATTTTAGAGAATTTTCCCCATATTGTATTGTACATGAAAATTCAAAATCTGCATAAACATAATTGCCACTATCATGTTCGACCTTGTCGCACGATATTTTGTCGGATTTATATACCAAATATTTGTTTGCGGCAAATGCATTATTTGTACCCATGCAACACAGCACAATTAAAAGAATCAAGCGATGTATGTATGTATGTATGTATGTATGTATGTATGTATGGGCAACATTCATAATATTCTCTTTATAAAACTGTGTGGGTATGATACCAAAATTGTCATACCCACGTCAATTTTTATTTTTGAACAAAGTGCACACTATATTGTGGCTTTTTGTCGGCGCCCAATGCGGCACGAACAACTTTGTTTGATGCAATTTGGACCGCACGTATCAGATTGTTTTTGTCTTTGCGTTCGGTTTTTGTTAATCCGTTAATTGCGTTTGTAATTTCAATTTGAATCTGACGTTTCATAAATCCTGTTTCGTCTGTTTCAAATATACCGGCACTGGATACTTCGGGAACGCCCTTTAAGAATCCGCGCTTGTCAACCGGCAGTGTTACAAACACCGCGCCATTTGATGCAATCTTTTTGCGGTTTTTATATACTTGGTCATTTGCGCTGCGTTCTGTTTCACCTTCCATAACGACGTAACTGGTTTCGATTGTTTCGGCAACGTATGGTTCGTTTCCGTCAGATAATGCGACCATTTCGCCATTATGAACAACCATCATATGCTTTGCGCCACCGCGTTCCATCGCCATTTTGCCGTTTAACATTTCATTAATGTAATCACCATGCATTGGCACAGAAACTTGGGGGTGAACCATGTCATAAAATCTTTCCAATTCTTGACGGCCGGCATGCCCACTGGCGTGCAGGTTGTCTGTATCAAAGATTGTATGTGTTTTAACGCCCATGCGCGCCAATTTGTTATATAGATATGATACATCTTGTTCGCGTCCTGGGATAATAATTGCACTGAACACAATTGTGTCGGTTGGTTGCAGTTTTAATTCTTTAACCTGACCATGGCACAGACGTGTCAGCATTGCAAACTTTTCACCCTGTGAACCAGTTAAAAAGATTGCCTGTTTTTCTGCCGGTAAATCTTTGATTTCGCTGTGCAGATAAACGTCATCTTTATTTAAATATCCAAATTTAATTCCCATTTCGCGGAATTCGGGCAATCCAACATATGGTACCGGATTTGGGTTACTGCGTTCTTTGATTGCGGCAACACGACCGGCGGCACGCGCAGCCTGTGAAAACATTTTGATACGTGCCAAACTGCGTGAATATCCAGTTACCAAAACACGTCCTGGGGCATTTTTCATAATTTCGGTCAAAGTATCACGTACTTGTGTTTCTGTAACCTGTTTTGCCTGACGCGACGAATTTGTGGAATCGCACATACATGCCAATAACTTTGGATCAGAACCGATTTCGGTCAAACGTGCAAAATCAGTCGTTGCTTCGATTGGATTGTCATCGTTAAATGTCCAGTCGCCCGTATGCAAGATTTTCCCAGCGCCTGTTTTAATTATTAACATTTGCGCTTCGGGTACACTGTGTGTTACGTGAAATGTTTCGACTGTAAATGGATTCAAATCCAATGTTGCGCCGTTATGATCGAATTCAACAATGTCTTTTTTCTTGTCGTAATCCATTTCGATTCCATCAAATGTTCTGCGCAATATTTCTGCGGGGAATCGTGTGCAGTAAATTGGTTTTCTGAATTTTGGCCATATAAATTTCAGTGCCCCAATATGATCTTCGTGTCCATGTGTGATAACAAAGCCAACCACGTCTTTTTTACGTTTTTCCAACCATGTTGTATCACAGTACTGAACATCACCAGCACCAATTTCTTCTTCCAAGAATCCCATTCCACAATCAACGATTAAGTATTTGCCTTTGTATTTATACACATACATATTCTGGCCGATGTGTTCCAATCCGCCCAGTGCCATAAAATATACTTTATCGTCATTTGCATCAGATTCATGTTTGTTCATGCCACGAATTGCGCGTGGCGTTTCAGGTTTTGCGCCTTTTTTTGTTGGTGCAGTCTTTTTTTCTTTTACTTTTACCATTTAATATCCTTTGTTTTTGTTAATATTCCGCACAACCACCCAATTCATTATCGATAAAGAACAAAGTCTTTATACACAGTGAATCTGTGGTTGTGCACCCACAATCCCATTGTATTTTATTTTCAATAATAAAGACACAGGGATAAATCCTTTTTGTCATGACGTGTGTCGATGACAACATTCTCTGGTTATATAATAGTGCTTTTTTGCGTAAAATCAAGTTTATAATAAAAAATCCCCATGTATTTGGGGATATGTTAATTTCCTTTCATTATTCGGGCTTTGTTTTTGTCCCATTCGCGCTGTTTGATTGTTTCGCGCTTGTCAACCTTGTTTTTTCCATACCCAATACCCAATAAAACCTTTAATTTACCACGATTGTTAAAGTACAGTTTTAATGGCACAATTGTTGCGCCTTTTTCTTGCAGTTTTCCAATTAATCGATTTATTTGATTGCGGTGCAATAATAATTGGCGACTACGTCTTTCGTCAAAATTAACAATGCGGGCCGCGGTTGGTAATTTTTGGATTTCGACACCCGCCAAGAATAAATTGTCGCCACGTCTTTGCACAAACCCATCAACAATCGTAACCAATCCATATCGAATAGATTTTATTTCTGCGCCGGTTAAAGAAATACCGGCCTCTATTGTGTCTTCAATAGAATAATTAAATCGCGCCTTGCGATTTTCAGAAACCTGACCAAATTTTATAATCTGTCGTGCCATAACTATAATTTTATTTTTGGATATAATTGTTTAACGTTTTGCATCAGTATAGTTTCTAAATCGTCCATTTGCAAATTTTTAATTTGTGCCAAAACGTGTGCGGTTTCGATTACCATTGCGGGTTCACATGTTTTTCCGCGGTATGGTACGGGTGCGCAGTATGGTGCATCTGTTTCGATTACAATTCTGTCGTTTGGTATTTTTGCAAATGTTTCGCGAATATCGTCTGCGTTTTTGAATGTTAATATACCGCTGGCGGAAAAGAAGAATCCGCGATCCAGCATTTTTTTTGCCAAATCCCATGAACTGGTAAAACAGTGCATAACACCAAGAACGTCCCCGGTTAAGATGGCGGCGGTATCTGCTTCGGCATCGCGTGTATGAATTGCGACGGGCAGGGCGTATTTTTTTGCTATATCTAATTGTTGCTCAAACAGTTTTATTTGTGCATCGCGTGTTTCGCGCGCATAATGATAATCCAAACCGATTTCGCCAACCCCAACGACGCGTGGGTTGTTTAATACAGTATCTGTTAAATATTGTTTTGCGTCGCTGTTTGTGTATTCTGGGTGAATTCCAATTGTGCAAAATATATTGTCATATTTATTTGCTATGTCTAATGCGGATTCAATATCTTCTGGATTGGCGGTTGGGCAAATCATAATACCAACATTGGCTTCGATTGCGCGTTTTATAATTTTGTCTGCACCGTCGGTATATGCGTCTGTTAAATGACAGTGTGTATCTATAAACATTTTTTTATTTCCATAATTATCTTAAAGATACCAATTTCTGGTTCTAAATATATATTTTTTATATCGGCAATTGAATGTGTCGCAACTGGATATAGTTCTGCCAAACCGAAATAAGCAATTGCGTCTAACAAGATTCCATACAATTCTGGTGCAGGTGCAATTTTTTTTGCCAATCCCATAACGTCCGCACTGGTTGCGTGTTTGTTGTTCAGAATTTCAATCAGTTCGGCATAAATCGCATCACCGCCCGATTTTTTCAGATTTGCAATACGACCAAAACTGCCATTTGCCAACTTCAGTGTTTCTGTGCTGACGTCTTCTTCTGGGATAAATTTGGCACACAGTTCGCGCAGTTGTGATATCGTCAACGGTCGCATTTTTTCAACGCGTGAACGCGAACGAACGGTTGGTAATACGTTTGCCAATTGGTGTACAACCAACAGGAATAATGTTTTTGCGGGTGGTTCTTCCAATAGTTTTAATATCGCATTTGATGCGGCGGTATTTAATTGATCAACGGAATCAATTAAAACTACGCGCCAATCACCCGACATAGAAGACAGTTGCATTTTATTCATCATTGCGCGCACTGTGTACACAGAAATTGTCTTGCTGTCTGATTTTGTTTTTCCGTCTTTATCGATATTGCGTTCTTGGTCAATAATGAAAAAGTCGCCAACATTTCCATATACCATTTTTGCAATTTTGTATGCCAGTGTCGCCTTGCCGATTCCCATTGGTCCGGTCAACATCCAAACAGGGTGTATTGGATGCGTTTCACGATTTCCCCATGCGTTCACAAAGTTGCGCAGTGTTTCTGAATGTCCAACCATATAATCGTTGTCCATTGGATGTGGAAATTCGTAATCCAAAGATGTTTTTTTTCGTGGTGCCATTTTACAACCCCAACATTACGCGAATATTTTTAATCGCGCGTCCAAAGAATTGTGTTTTTCTGACGTGTTCTTTGGCAACCAGTGGTGCGCGTTTTATTACTGTGCCATTTTGTTCTGCGATTATTTCGCCGATAACGTCGCCGGCCATAATTGGTGCATTAATTGGTTCGTCATATCGTGCCAAAACGCGTACCCCATTCATACTATTTTCTGTTGGTAATGTTATTGCAAATGTTTCAGAAACGGTTGCATCAACGGTTGGTACACGTCCATACCAAACAGGGATTTTTGCAACAACATCGCCCGCACGAACAAAAGTCTTGGTTATAGTGTTTTTAAAACCATATTCCAATAGTTTTTTCATCTCGTTGGCCAATGCATCATGTCCTTTGCCGTTAAAACCATTTAATATACCGATTAATCGTCTGTCGCCGATTTTTGCACTGGCGACCATGCCATATCCGCCGTCATTTGTATGACCTGTTTTTAATCCATCAGCGCCACGCATATTGAATAATAATTTGTTGTAATTCAGTGTATGTGTACGTCCCCATTCGCGGCACCAGTTTGTTTGATGTTCGTTAAATTCAAATCGTTTTGTGGCAAACATCGGATATAAATCTGGATAGTCTGTAATCAGGTGTTGTGCCAAGATTGCTAATTCACGACTGGTCATCAAATTATTTGGATTGGGCAGTCCACTGGCATTACCAAATGTTGATTGGTTCATTCCAATACTGCGTGCTTTGTCGCGCATCATCTGTGTAAATGCTTCTTCGGTTCCTGCCAATTTTTCCGCGACAACCACAGATGCATCGCCGCCTGATAACACAATCAGTCCCAAAATTAAATCGCGCACAGTGATTGTCTGACCGGCGACCAGACATATTTTACTGGCGGGATACCATTCTGGTCTGTTGTAATCGGCATTTGGGCCAACCGTAATTCGTGAATCCAGTGTCAGATTGCCTGCCTTAACTTCGTCGAACAACAGCGCCAACGTCATTAATTTAATCATCGAAGATGGTGGCATTAATGTGTCTGCATTTTTTGCAATAATTTCTGTGCCAGAATCGTAGTCGATTAAGAATGCAGATTTTGCCTTGGTTTTAAAGTCGGCGGCACGCGCCCCCAGACACAAAAGCGATAAAAATAACGCGAATAAATTCTTTTTCATAGAATGGATACTAGCAGTAATAAAATCAATTTCCAATATAAAAATTTAAAAATCCCCGTTTGGCGGGGATGGTTATTTTTGTTTTTGATTTTGCACGCGAAACTGTAATAGCGGTGCATCAGACGTAATTTTGGTTTGTGGTTTGTTCGTTATTTGTTCTGTGCGCGCCTGTTCGCTTTTTGCGTCATCTTTTTGTTTTTGTGCGTTGAAAATACATATAGTCAGCATGATCACAGAAAACGATATGGCCAGTGCCCCATGAAACAGCAAACTGCGTTCGCGTTCTTTTTCTTCGTTCTTCATCAGAATGTTTAATCTGGGCAAATAAGTTTCTGCGATTTTTGTTTTTTCGGCACATGTATTTGCGCTTTCTATTTTCTTATGACATTCTGATAATAATGTATTAAAATTCATAGTTGTTCCTTGTTGTTCAAGTCTTATATAGTTTTATTTCGTGTTTTTTCAAGCCATGCAACCGATGAAACAGTCGTCAACGACGTCAGTTATTGTAACGTCGCATATTGTGCGTGCAGGTACATTGGGTCCGGTAATCTTTACGGCAATATCGTGTGGGCAACGTGCCATATTATTTTCTTCGACCAAGACTTGAACGGTCTTGCCAATCTGGGATTGCATAAAATCCAAGCGGTTTTGATTTGCTGTGGTATTTATAATTTTTACGCGTTCTTTGGAAATTGTGCGATTTATTTGCATTGGCATAGTGGCTGCGGGGGTGTCGGGACGTGGTGAAAAAGGAAATGCATGAATCTTAATTGGTTTTGTTTCATGAATCATTGCTAATGTCTCAGCAAATAATTCGTTTGTTTCACCTGGAAATCCACAAATTATATCCCAGCTGAATGTAATTTTTCCTTTTGCGTGTGTAACCAAGTCGCGTACCATTTGTGCATTATGTCTGCGTCCCATGCTTTTTAATATCGTATCAGAACATGATTGCATTGAAAAATGCATGTGCGGCATCATTCTAGGATTATTGTGTATTAAATCTATGATGTTGTGAACGTCTGGTACGGCCGGGTCTACCGAAGATAAACGTAGCCTTTGAATTTCTGGCACATCGTTTAACAGTTTTTTACACAGTTTTGATAATGTGCATACGCCATCTGTATCGTTTTTTACATATGACGCGATATCGACACCAGTTAAAACAATTTCATAAAAGCCATGTTGGACCGCAGTTCGTACATCGTTCAATATGTCTGTATATTCAAAAGATACTGCGGGTCCACGCAATGCGCGTGTTATACAGTACGCACAATTATGATTGCATCCATTTTGTATTTGTATGAATTGTTTGGACAGCTTTGTGTCAACCTGACTAAATTTTTCAATTGTCGGATTGATAATGTCACATTTTCCTGATTGGATTGCGGCGACATATGATTCCAGATTTAATTTTTCGCGATTGGCAATAACGGCAGTGTTTGGAATATGTGTAAACAATTCTGGATTTCGTGTTGCAGCGCATCCTGTTACAAAAATAGGGCTGTTTGGGTTTTCGCGTGCAATACGTCGTAATGCCTGACCTGATTGTCTTTCTGCTTCTGCTGTTACGGCGCACGTATTAACGACAATTGCGGTTTTGATATGTGGGGCCAGCATTTTCTGAATCTTTTCCGATTCCAACGCATTTAATCGACAACCAAAAGATAGTGTTTTTATATTATTTTTATTATTTTCTTCTTGCATTTTTGCCATCCATGGTTCATTATAACCTGGTTAAAAAAGATTTCAACAAAGGAATTAAAATGGCACGTACAACAAATTCTGATACTTTACCATACGTAGAAAGTCGTTATGAACTGGGGATGTTGGCATCTCAGCGTGTTCGTGATTTGAACGGTGGGGCAGAACCTGTGGTTGATACCAAAGATGATAAATTGACTGTTGTTGCGCTGCGCGAAATCGCCAGTGGTAAATTGGATGTATCTGCGGTCCGTCATGAATTTGTCCAATCTTACAAAGAAGCGCCTGTTTCAGAACCTGGTGAAGAATCATTGGAAATTGCTGCGTCTGATCCGTTGTTGCGTGAAATTGATGCGGAATTGGATTCTGTTTTGTCATCAGACGAAGAAGTTGTTGAAGAATCTTCTGATGTTGACGCTTTGGACGAAGAATAATCATTTTTATTCAGGAGTCGTCGCATAGTTGGTCTAGTGCGCCACATTGGAAATGTGGTATACCCGCAAGGGTATCAAGGGTTCGAATCCCTTCGACTCCGCCACAAAAATCAAACGCCCCGACAATATCTGTCGGGGCTTTGTTTTTAGCCGGATTTCAGCCACTTTTTCATCACAAGGTTACCGGTATGTACAACGAAATTATCAAATGTTCGAATAATTCCGCTACTTACATACATTGCCCAAAACACCGATGCCAGTTTTTATGTGTTACCCCTTGAAAACAGTAAAAAAAATCCTACATAAAATGCGATAAAATAAAAGGATTAATAATGGCTCCCGTTACAAATTCTGCCTTAGCACTAAATCGGCAGCAACTTATTGAAGAAAATCAACAATTGAGAACAGAAAAACAGAACTTACAAAATGAAATATCGCAAGCGCAAGATACATTGGCTTCCTTACAGTCAGATATTTCTGTAGCTACACAGAATTTGACCAGGTATAAATCAGAGGGGGATGCGCTGGTTAATGATATTAATCAGTTGAAAACAGAGCATAATCAGTTAGAAACAAAAATAGGTCTCCAAGATGATACGGGAGAATATCCTGCTGGGTCTTTAAATCATGAGAAGATACAATTAGAAAATAGAATTGTGGAGTTGGAAGATACCGCTCAAAAGCGAGAAGAAGAAACAGCTAACAAAACGAAGCAAATGGATGAAAAATACCAAAAACACAAGGCGAAAATCGAAAAAAATATAAAAATTATAAACAGTGTTAAAGATTTCAAAGAAGAGTCAGTTAAAAATATGCGCTTCTATGGGTGGAGTATGTTGGGCATAATTGTGTTGGCGGTAATTCTTGGCAGTTTTTCTCTTTGCAATATCTCTGAAACTTTAAGTCTTTTTTCAGAGCAACTGAATCTTATCAATGCAAGTCTTGTACCAAATGGTTGGAATTGGGTGTATGCGGCGCTTTCGATTGTTGTTGTGAAAATTCCAAACGCCTTACTGTTTGTGGGGACATTGTTTGTTTTGTATAAAATATTTAATGCACTTTTCAATGTATATGAAAAAATTAATGGGGATAAACGAAAAATATCAGCAATAGAAGCGTTAATCACACATATGAATGAACAAAGTGTTGCGATTATACTGGGGCGTGAAATTGATTTCGAAAACAAAGATGATATAGAAAATGCCAAAGCTGATTTAAAATGGCAAATATTATCAGAATATTTTTCACAGGCCCCAGAAGGTTCTACTGACTCAGATAATGTATTGCGTCGTGAAAATAAAGTTTTAAGGGAAATATTTTTGAATAAACACAAGAGGTATAGTTTTAATGGTCCTATGGTCGGTGCAGAGATGGAAACAGGAAATCCTACAAAATAATTACAACTGATTCTCTCTTGCAATCTGGAACAAATCATTAACATTGATATGTGCTTTACCGGACAAGATTTCATTAACCTTGTCCGGATTCATATATGCGATATCCAGATGCCGGTAAAACTGACGTGGCGATGTGTGTTCTTCTTGGAATATGCGGTGTATGTCCCCATCCCGTTCATACAATTCTCTATATTTCCACGCGGTGGCAAAGGCCTTCAATATCAGGTGGTTGTTTTCTGTCATGCTCAGCGTGCCGTTACGTCCACCGCTAAATCTGGTGTTGGCATATCGGCGCAGCACAACCGGTCGCACAATCATCACATTATCACCGTTGACCGTATATTCCATTGGACGGCTATTGTGATTGATATGATATGTAGATAAAAATGAATTATATAACCGTTGATGTTGATACAGAATATCAGTTGTTCTTGTGAATAAGTTGCTCGTTCAATCATAACGCGAACCAATTCCCGCCTTTGCAGGTATGATAGGCTTGGACTCCTTATAATTAATTAATAACGGGAAAGGAATTTTTTTCAAATGTGATCTTTTTTTAAATCGCCAAAATTGAAAATATTTTACTTGAAAACAAATTTTAAATTTTTCCCATATAGTTTTGTTATGAGTAAAAGAAAAATTTAATCAAAACTTGATTTTGTGAATTTATACAGTAAGATACTACCCATACAAGGAGAGCAAAATGGCGGAATTTAAGGTTGCGTTGAAGGCAATTATACATAAAGACGATAAGATTTTAGTTCTGAAGCGCAGTTGCGAAGAAGATGTTTATGCCGAATTATGGGATGTCCCAGGCGGGAAAATTGAGTATGGTGAAAAAACAACAGATGGTATCAAGCGCGAAGTATTTGAAGAAACCGGTCTTGATGTAGAAATTGAATTCAGACCATGGTCGTTGTGGTCATTTATGACGCCTGCAAAAGAAAGACAAACTGTTGGTATTACTTTGTTAGCTAAATATCTGGGGGGAGATGTAAAACTGTCAAGTGAGCATACAGAATATAAATGGATATATCCTGCAGAATTTGCAGATATGTCCGCAGACCCCAGTTTAAAGGCTGAAATTGCAAAGTACGCAGAACAAAAATAATTTTATTATCCTAGCGACCCCAGCACCCATCAGTCATAGAACTGCAGAAGAAAATCTGGGGCTGGGGTATTTGTCTGCAGTTTTACAAAAAAATGGATTTGAGGTAAAAATTTTAGATGCTTGGCTAAATGGCTGGACGCCAGACGAATTGGCAAATAAGATTTTACAAGACAAAGAACCGTTGTTCATTGGTGTTTCTGCGTATCAATCCAATATAGATCAGGCGTTAAAGACATTGGATGCTGTAAAGCAACAAAAAAACATTACCTTTGCTGCAGGTGGTTTTGGCCCCACTTTTAGTCCAGACTTATTTTTAGACAGCGGATTTGATTTCGTAATTCGTGGCGAGGGCGAGCAGGCGATTTGTGATTTAGCACAAGCGTTACAAGATAAAACCCCTGTTTCAGGTATTAAGAATCTAAGTTATAAAGAAAATAGCAAAAATACGCATAATCCAATTGTAAAGTTATTAAGCCCGCTGGACGACCTGCCAATCCCAGTTCGTGATACGGTAAAAATCGCAATAGATAAACGTACGCCCATACACCTGTTGACGGCACGTGGTTGTACGGGTTATTGCTCTTTTTGTAGTATAAATTCTTTTTTTAGACTCTCAAAGTCTCCAAAATGGCGTGGGCGTAGCATAGATAATATTATATCTGAAATGCGGTATTTGAAAAGTTTAGGTGTGCAACATATCAAAGTTATTGACGATTCCTTTGTTGACGGCGACAGGGATGCGCAATGGTGTCGCGATTTTGCAACCAAAATGCAAGAATATGGTCTCGCCTTTGATTTACGTGGCTCAATACGTGCCGACAGGGTAACAGATGAAGTGCTTGCAGAATTAAAACGTGCTGGTTTTTTCTCATTCTCATGCGGAATAGAAAATTTTTCTACAACTGCGTTGAAGCGAATGGCCAAGGGCGCATCGGTTAAACAAAATTGCATGGCGTTAGATTTGTTTAAGAAACATGACTTTTATGTTCAAGCTGGCCAGATATTATTTGATCCTTATACCACATTGGTTGAGTTGCAAGAGAACTATGAATATATGCGGAAATATGATTGGATTATAAGCAAGGGTATTTTTACAGAAATGTTTGCAGCGACTGGTACGGCGTTTCAACAGAAAGTTTCCAGAAATAATATTGTGACCAGTGAAAATCCAGTGTTGGGGAATTACAATTATAGAATATTAGACGATAGGGCCAAAATAGCGTATGATGCCTTGAAGCGTTGGCACACAGTGCATATGGCTTTTTATGACAAGGCAATAGACCCGCTTACATCGCCAAAGGCACTTACAAAATCAGAAATGGCAGATTTTTATGCTGAATACTTAAAAATACGACAACTGGATTTAGATATTATGTGCAAAATATTAGATTTGGTTGACAGTAATGCAAGTGCCACAACGGTTGCAAGTTTTGTAGAAAAATCAATAGAAAACAACAGAGGATTCTTTTATAAGCAAGAGTCAAAAACAGACGAATTATATCGCAAAGCGCGCTTACAATACAGGGCGGCAGTAAACCCATTTATAAAGGTGAAATGATATGTATAACTCAACTGAACATTACAAACTACGTGGTCCTGTTACCGAATTTGGCAACGCCCCAGAGACCCCATCGGTAATAAAAAATGTTGGTTGGACACTGGGAAATTATTGTCCGCATAAGTGCAAGCATTGTTATTCTATGTCTGCCCGCCGTCTTGGTGCTAATATGACGCCTGAAATTGTAGATAGAATAGTAGAACAATTGGCCAAGAACAATGTTGAAACGATAAATCTTGGCGGTAACGAGCCAATTTTTACAAATGGTCCAAATGTTAAAGATTCTCTGTTGCCGTATATAATAGAACGTTTGGATTCGTATGGGTTATCGGCGGGAATTACCACTAGTGGGGATACATTATTATATTTGTATAAATATCGCCCTGATATTTATGAAAAAATAAATGATTTTGATATAAGTTTGGATTCGCCGTTCAAGGAAGAACATAATGCCAATCGTGGCGATAACTTATATGATGATGCCATTCAATGTTTAGATATTTGCAAGCAAACTGGAAAACCGCACAGTGTCATTATGGCTGGCATGAATTGGAATTTTACAGAAAGACACTTGTCAGCACTAATAGAATTATGCAAGAAATACGATGCTTTTGTTCGTATTAATACAATGAAACCCTTAAGTTCAGTACAAATGAAATACGTTATGTCTATTAAACAGTTTTATTATGGGTTTCAGTATTTGATGCAACACTGTGATAATGTAGAAAATGGTGAAAGTGTGTTGAGAACAGTGACAGGACAAAAAAATTCAAAACGTTGTCCATGTGGAATATCTAGTTTCAGGATTCACTCTATTACGCCAGATGGAAAAATTTTTGTTTCGCCGTGTGTTTATATGCATGATTACAAATCTTCACAAGACCTGTTAACACATGAATTATCAGACATTATAAAATCAGATGAATTTAAGGTGTTTAGGCAACGAAATGCAAATCCAGAAATGTTACGTGGATGCGCGGGGTGTGAAAAAGTAGATGTGTGTGGTGGTGGATGTGCGGCTAGATCTTATCTGTTTAATGCGGTACAAACAGGTAATAAGTCATTTTTGTGCAAGGATCCATATTGTCCCAAGGACTATCAGCATGAATTCCCGCAAGAACAAAATATGGTAAGCACACAAAGGTTGGTTCATATGGACTATCTGTGTACTTGGATTGGTAAAGTTAAATGATAGACAAACATTTACATTTTACAGGTTCTTTATCGCCTACATACGTGTACAGAAAATTACAAGAGTCACATCAGGCGTTTTTAGATAAGTATTCTATTCTGTCGCCTGATGGTTTGTCTGATACTTTTGTTAGTATGTTTGGCAACGATTATAAATTAAATCAACAAAAGTTTAACGAAATGTATTCACTGGTGCAATCTGTTACAAAACCAAAAAATACAAATGAAATATATCAAACATACCGTCTGGCAACACGTGAGTTAGCTCTTAATTTGGCGCGCTTTGGAATATCAGAATACACAATTATTGCAGGTCCTGACATAACCATAGACAATACATATAAGCGCTATATAGGTATGATTCAAGGCTTTGAAGATGTCGAAAAGTTACATAAAGCCGCAAAAGGTAAAATTTGTATAACCTTTATTCGTACGCAATCTGGAGAATTAAAAAATTATTCGTATAAATTGTTGTCTGATATTTGCAAATTATTGCAACAAGAGCCGTTTAAATCGCGTTGCGTTGGTTTTGATATTTCTGGATATGAATACCCTGATAAAAACATACTAGAATCTAATTTGTGTGTTTTATCTGAAATAATAGAAGCAAGTAAGACCAGTGGATTAAAAGCAAGTGTCGGATTGCATGCGGGTGAAATAATTACAGGAACTACGCAAGACGAACTTTATGACGAATATTTTGTTAATTTATCAAAATTGCAACTGGATAATATTTGTCATGGAACATATTTATGGGCAAATGACACAAGGCAAAAGATATTAAAACTATTTTCGGGGCATACCAGGTTTGATCTATGCCCTGAATCGAATGTGCTGTTAACGCCCGTCAAACGTATTGATAGTAATAGATTAGATGTATTAAAAAAATGCGGGGTTGAATATACAATTAATCGTGATGATCCATTGTTTTTCAATAATTGGCGTCAGCGTTGATATTGTATAATCCTGGCTGATACAAATTGTAATACCTCTGTGATATTCTTTTTATCTGTATCTATAAAAATCCAATTATCGCGCTGGGCCAGTTCTCTAAGCTTTTGGTTGAATATGGTCTGAAAATCGCGATTTTCCCAATCTGATCGTTTTTCTTTTTGTTGTAATCTTTGTTCGCGGTTTTTGTCAGATGTATACAAAAAGAAGCCTAAGTCGGGCTTTAGCAATCCAGAATAATTAACGTGGTTTTCGGAACGTATATTTGGATCTGTAACATTGTTTTTCTCATCTAATGCCCAATTAAACGCTTCGCTGGATAAAAAATACCGTTCAAGAATAACGTGCTGTCCGTTTTCTAAAAGTTTTTTTGCAACATCAACATCATTTTGTGCAATAGAACGGAATAAATAAAATCGAGTTAGTGGGCTGGATGTTTTGATTAAATCCTTCCATACGGGGGCAAATGGGGCGGTTGGTGATTTGAGAAAATGGGTGTTTTGTGGCGACAAACTCCCCAGTCCATTTTGTTGGATTGTTTGTTTGAGTCCGTTTATCAATGTGGTTTTGCCAGCGGCATCACCACCCTCGATTACAATAAACATAGTATAACCTTATGCTTGACATTTAAGCAGTTTGTTATAAACTTTTCAAGTAAAAAGAGGTGCTTTTATGGCTAAATATGTTGCAGGGATTGATTTTGGAACTACAAATTCTGCCGCTGCCATCTCTGATGGCAATGCACCACGTATGGTGGATGTAGAAGGCGGCAAAGACACAATTCCAACCGCATTATTTTTTGCAGATAAAACCAATCGTGTGCATTATGGTCGTGACGCACAGGATAAATATACAAATGGCGATGGTTCTGGTCGTTTTATGCGCAGCATGAAGCGTATTTTGGGGTCACAAACAATGCGTGGCGGGACGGTCATAAATGGAAAAATGACCCGCTTTGATACAATTATTGAATATTTTGTAAAACACCTGAAACAGAAAATTGACAAGGCAGCAGGCACCAAGGTTGAATATGTTGTTATGGGGCGACCAGTACATTTTCGTGATAACGATCCTGCTGGTGATGCCCAAGCCCAGGCGGAATTGGAAAAAATCGCACTTGCAGCTGGATTTAAACATGTCGCATTTCAGTATGAACCTATTGCTGCGGCCTTTGCACACGAACAGAATTTAACATCGGAAAAGCTTGCTTTTGTTGTTGATATTGGTGGCGGAACATCTGACTTTACCGTTATCAGATTATCACCAGAACGCAAGTTCAAGTTGGATAGAACCGAAGATGTATTGGCTAATACAGGTGTTCGTATTGGTGGGAATGATTTTGACAAGGCGCTATCAATGAAATCATTTATGCCATGTTTTGGATTGGGGACAGAATATAAATCATATGATAAAAACATCACAATCCCAACCAGTCCGTATATCAGTCTTTCCACATGGTCATCTGTGAACGAAGTGTATAACTATAAAACACTGAATAGGGTGCGTGGTTATACTGTTTGGGGGCTGGAACCAGAAAAAACAAAACGTCTATATGAAATAATAGAAAATCGTCTGGGGCATAAAAACTTAGATTATGTTGAAAATGCTAAAATGGCACTATCTTCACAGCAGGACTATGAAATAGTTTTAGACTTTTTAGCAGATGCTCCGATGGTCAAAACTAATCGTTCCGTTTTTGAAGATTCTATCAAGTCCGATATGGCCAAAATTGAAAAATCTGTTCAAGAGTGCATTGCCCAGGCAGGTATAAAAAACACAGATATAGAATTAGTCATTTTAACGGGTGGTTCGACCGAAATTCCATATGTTAGTCGTGTTATGCAGTCATATTTCCCAAATGCAGAATTATCATCAGCAAACAAAATGGCCAGTGTGGGCCTTGGCTTGGCATACGATGCAATGCGTCGATTTGCCGAACCACAACATACGAAATAAAAATTCCCTGTAAATACCCTGTGTTTACGCATTTGGGTATGGGAAATTGTGCAACAGAATTCTACTCAGCCAGGAATAATCAAAACCCCGACAATATCTGTCGGGGCTTTGTTTTTTTAGGCGGACTTCCGCCACTTTTTCGCCACGAAATTAAGTATGTGCATAGTGAATTAAATTACTGTTCACAAATCATTTTTGCAAATTCTATTGGCGAAACGTGCAGGGTGGTTAATACTTTGGCCAATGTTCCACATGATGGCCAACGCGGTGTGCCATTTGCGGAAAATTGTTTGCTTTTATTAAATGTTGTTGCGTCCAAGCCGCATTTTTTTGCCATGCCTGAACATGTCATACTGTTTTCTTTTGCCAATTGTTCAATCGCATTCCACAGCATTTGGTGTGTCACGATTTTCTCCTTTATTTTGTTTTTTGTCCCAGTTATATTGCGATATATTATTGCAGATTTGAATCGAACTATCAAGTAAAAAATAAGAATCTAAACATAATTCAACCTAGGGTTGAATATTATTTTTGTTTTTTTTATAGTGAAAATGTGATATAATTAACCACATGAAAAAGAAGTGTTTACCATTTTTGGTACTGATGTTGGCGCTGGCGGGTTGTCGGTCTGCATCGAATGGGGTTGTTACTGAATCTGATATTGCATATGAATCTGATGTCGGATACGTATGCGCGGATTCGGAATGTACGGTTATAAACTATTCAATGCCATCTGGTAATGATTTGGTTTTGGAAACTGAAAGGCATATAATTGAAATTGCGGCACCAACAGACGCACAATATACATATTATGTTTGGACTGGTGGCAAGACGACATCTGATGATCCTGACCTGATTGTATCTGATGGTCAATCGATGGTTTTGGTCGAAGAATAGGGTGCGTTAAACATGTTTATTTATAAAGTCCAGAATATCATTTTGGACTTTATTTTTTTCTAATCCGAACAGCAAATCATGTTGTGCATCTGGGTAAATAATCAGTGTAATTTTGTGTAAATCATAAATGCTATATGCGTTGTAAAGTGTCTTTGCTAATCGACAGTGAATGCCGTTAATATCTTGTCCGCTGGATAAAATTAATAATGGCGTTTCTGGGCAAATTTTATAATCTACTTCAACTAAATTTTTAAACAATGAATAATAGAATCCACTTGAATAATCTTTTATATCGTTCTGATTTTTGCTATATATTTTAATTTTTCTGTATTTTGATTTTTGTCGCTGCATGCTATTTGTTGGTAAAAGCATTTTTAAAAATTTTATGTGTCTGTCGGGGCCATAAATTTTCATGCTAACCCATGCGACAAATCTTGCAAACCAAAGAATAGTTTTTGAAAATTTTGCGGTACCCATCATACATATCCCGCCCATACAAAGTTTTGTTTTTTCTAATACACCCTGTGTAATAAAACTGCCGTAATCGTATCCGATAATAAAGATTGGCAGATTGTACGTATCGTTCAGAATTTTTATCATATCGACATAATCATTTACTGTATCGGCAAATATATCGATTGAGCCGTCTGTTGTCCCCCATTTGTTTTGTTTGGTGGTGCGTCCATGTGCACGATTGTCTGCGCCAAAAACGATGTATCGATTTTGGTTCAAAAATTTTGCAAAGTCGTCATATCGATTTGCATAGTCATTCATTCCATGAATAATAACAACGATTCCGATTGGGGCGTTTGTGTTATCCCATAACGAGCAGAAAATTTGTTTTTTATCGCGTGCCACGAAAACGATTTCTTTCATATATCATTCCTTGTATTGATGAAATGATACACCAAGATTAAAAGTATGTTGATAGGTTGATATTCTTAATTTGATTATGCGTTAATACCTGCGACATATCCACTGGCCCATGCCCACTGCAGATTAAATCCACCTAAATCGCCGGCAATATCCATCAGTTCGCCAACAATGAACAAATTTGCACATAATTTAGATTCCATTGTTTTTGATGATATTTCATCTGTTGAAACGCCACCACGCACAACTTCTGCGCTTTGCATATTGTGATACTTAATTGCATCGCGTGAAATTTTTATATTTGTGATATTGGTTGTGATTTGTTTTATTTCGGTGTTTTTTATATCTGCAATATTTCGCGTGTCGTTATTTGTAATCCATCGTGCAACACGCAGTGGCAGATATTCTGCAATAACATTAGTGATACTTTTTCGGCCATTGTCTTTTTTACTGTTGCAAAGTATGTTTTCTAAATCAATATTTGGTAACAGGTTGATTGTAATGTCATCGGTTATGTCGAATAAAGATGCGCGATATGCCAACGGTCCGCCGATACCAAAATGTGTAAATAACAAATCGTCATTTATTTTGTTTTTACCAACGGTAATTTGTGCCGGTATTGAAATTCCAGACAGGTCATTTGGCCATTGTGAGATTGCCATTGCGCAAAGGGCGGGGCGCACAGGTATGATTTTATGCCCAAAAGATTTTGCGATTTTGTATCCGATGTCGGACACGCCAAGGGCCCCAAAAGACGTTCCGCCTGTGGCCAGAATGACAGATTTTGCGTAAAAGACACGATTGTCGTCGCAAACAATATCAAAAGTATCGCCGTTTTTACCAATTGCGACAACGCTTGTTGAATAAAAAATATCTGCGCCACGCACATCACGAACCAGTGCATCAACGACAGCATCTGCGCCATCGGCACAAAAGAAACGTCCGCTTTCTTTTTCGAATAATTTGATATTGTGCTTTTTTGTCCAGTCCAATATATCGTTTGGTCCGAATTGTGCCAACGCGCTGCGCACAAAGTTTTTGTTTTGTCCAAAGTATCTATTATATCCTGCGGCCATATTTGTAATATTGCAACGGCCGCCACCGGATGCGGCAACTTTGCGCGCAGGTGTATTTTTCATTTCCAATATTGCGACAGACTTGTTACGACCAAGCGCCGCACGTGCGGCTGTAAGTCCTGCGGCCCCTGCGCCAATGATGATAACGTCATATATTTTCATATCAAGCCCCAGCATACCATATGCGACACAAATAAATCCATAATAAAAATTATCTCCCCTTGTCATTGCGAGCGCAGCGAAGCAATCCAGTAATCATCCACACCATCTGGATTGCGTCGGTCGTTACACTCCCATCGCAATGACAAAGGAAAAACACTTTACACTCCTTGTCATTGCGAGCGCAGCGAAGCAATCCAGTAACACCTTTGTCATTGCGAGCGAAGCGTGGCAATCCAGTAATCAGCATACACACTATCTGGATTGCGTCGGTCGTTAAAACTCCCATCGCAATGACAAAAGAAAAAAATCCCACAATTCTGCGCCAAAACCTGTCAAATAAAAAAAGTGCCTTGTATATACATCTTTTTGCTTGCGCGATATACGGAAAGTTTTCTACACTACAACTGTATATATACAACGAAAGTGGGAAAGAATGTTCAAATTTTTGCGTATTTTCGCGATTTTATTGGTTTCATTATTCACATTAAATAACGCATTTGCGGCGGGTTATACCTGCTCGACCAGTGCGACCAAGGTGTACACGCAGTGTAACGCGGGTTATTACCTATCGGGCACTACTTGTAAGATGTGCGAGGTGGGATATATCTGTCCCGGATATAATGCGTCAACCAACCCGAATTCCGCGCGTACGGCATGTCCTGCGGGATATATCTGTCCAAATAAGAGAATGAAAGCGACCAGTGAATCTCTGAAATGTCCAACCGTAACATCGGGTTGGACCATGGGTACCCAAACCGGTATGACGAACATAACCCAATGTACCCAAACCCTGTCGGCCAGTGCCGCCGGCTGTTATAGCGGTACTTTAACGCAACCTATCCTCCCTTATGCAACTATGATTGAGAGCGCTCAATGGAATCCAAATAATCCAAATGTTAATGGTTATGAACAATATGTATCAGTAAAAAACGCATCATGGTATGGCTCTACTTCCGCTGTTACAACAACATTGAAGGCGGGCAAGGGTAAATATCTGTCGGGAACTGGTGCATCACAAAAATGTGTGTCATGTACCAATTATCAGTATCAGGGCACGAACGGCAGTACTGCGACATCGTGTACGCCTGTAACATCTGGATATTATGCGACTGGTTGCGGAACATCTGGTACGGGCTGTACGGGACAAACCCAGTGTTCTGGTTATTATTACTGTTCTGGTGGCCAGCGAATGACATGTCCGTCGTATTATCGGGATGCAACTGGCACAGGCTGGACATCAAGTAGTCAATGTAAGGCAGTGGTTGAATCTGGTTATTATATCGCCAGCGCGGGCGGTGACCCTGAAATATGTCCATCTGATAAACCGAAAATAGAAGAACATACTGTTGAATACGGCGCTACATCTGCGGATAAAGGCATGGTGTGCTCTGCATGTCCAGCCGGCAAATCATATGTTTATCATAGTGGAGAAAAGAAATACGATTGTTATACCTGTCCGAAAAACTCTACATTGCAAGGCATCAATTGTGTTTGTAACAGCGGTTTTACTTCCAACACTGGTGGCGAAGGCGGCGTTCAGTATGTAAAACCTGTTGAAAATGGTGGTTCTTGTACCGGTTATACGGTTAATATCACGTTAAATTCAAATGGTGGTACCTTGGCAGATGCGGATTTCAGAATGCGCGTCATTTACGGCGAAAAACTTCAGGTTTCGTGGGATGCTGGTGGGTCCTGGGAAGATTGGTCAAATGTTGGTGGTGCCGGGATTGATACGTATGGGTCTGCGATTGCCACAAAAAGTGGTTCGCGCTTTGCGGGGTTTGAATTAAATGTTGTAACTGGAACGGCGCCCCTGATTATTGATGCAAACGGGTTTACAACATCGAATTTCTCGCTGACACAAAGTATGGGTGATTATAGTTTGAAAGCCAAGTGGGAAGTATGCAAAACAACAATTTCATATGATTTGAATGGTGGTACTGGAACAACGCCATCATCTCAAACCCTGACATATGGTACGGCATTAACATTGAATTCTGGATCTGGATTGTCCCGCGCCGGATATACTTTGTCGGGCTGGAACACCCAGGCGAATGGCAAGGGTACATCATACAGCAAGAGCCAGTCGATTTCATCATGGAACGGTACGTGTGGTAACGGCACCCCAACATCCGTTAAATTATATGCACAATGGACACCAAATACAATCAAAGTAACCTTGAATAACCAAGGCGCAACAACTGCGGGAACAAAAGAATACTATTATCAATATAATACCAAGGGCACATGTTATTATTATACAACATCTGCCTTGACAACATGTATTGGCGGCAACAGTGGTGATACTATCACCAAACCAACAAAAACAGGATACACATTCGGTGGATATTATACGGGACAAAACGGTTCTGGTACCCAGTATGTCAAGGCCGATGGTGTAACAACAAATAATTTGTACACGGTAAGCACATCTAATATAACCCTGTATGCCAAATGGAATCCGATACAGGCCACCATTACATTGGATAAAAACGATGGAACCGGTGGTACAACAACATTGTATCGTAAGTATAACACCAATGTTTCAATCAGTTCTACATCTAGCGCGGCGGGTAATTTGATTACGGCGTCAGCCAAACCCTATAATTTTTCATTACCTAGCCGTAATTTACATGAATTTATGGGATATTACACTGCGGAAACTGGTGGAACGCAAGTGATTACCGCTGTGGGTAGATTAACATCTGATACTGCGCTTTTGACGCTTTACCCAACATCGACGACATTCACATTATACGCCCATTGGAAATATGTTGGTGTTCAGTGTCCCACCGGCTATTATGCACCAGATGGCGCCACATCTGACATGGATTGTCAGATTGACTGTGATCCTGGATACGGGGTATTCATTCCAGGAGACACATGTATTCCATTGACAGCGGTGCCAAATATGCCATATTATTTAGACGCGCATACCGTAAAGTTGGGCCAGATATCCAATTACACGGTTTGTCCAACCATTAGCGATTACGACACGCAGATATATTCATTCGATGGTAATAATATGGGTCTCCATGCCGGGTTAAACACTTGTTACTTGGATATGTCGGGTGTTGAACATTACACCGATAATATCATTGAAAACGCTTCGATTTATGCAATTGGTATCGAATTTTATGAATGGGCCGAAATTTCTGAAATCGAAGTCTATGTTGGTGATACAAAGCTGGATCCTGATACAATGTATAGCATCAGTGGATTTGCGGAATACTACTGGGATTTATTTGATGGCGATGTAACCACTTCTCTGAGTACGGATGATTTTAATTATTTTATAGATCTGGATTTGCCATCGGGGCTTGAATACACACGTATTGTTTTACGTCCATCCCAATATATGGCAATATCACATACTCAAGCTATTATGTCAATCTATGTGAATGATAGTTTAAACTCCAGCATAGTTGCCTCATATGTTCCGTTCAATGCTATTGAGAATGGAACCAATGGTGAATATAATTATTCTGATATGGCCTACGACTCGGCAGAAACGGATTATTGGGGTACTCGCGAATTTGCCAGTGTTGGATTTTCATTTCCATTGGTTGCATATGAACTTATGTTTTGTCAACCTGGTACCTATTTACCTGAATATAGATATTATGCCGGTGGTCCACACCCAACATGTAATCCTGCATCTGCGGGGCATTATGCGGCCGGCGAAGGTAATTCGCAGGAAACCCCATGTCCGGCGGGCAAATATCAAGATGCGACTGGTCAAACAGCATGTAAAAATACAAATTCCGGATACTATGTAACAGGCTGTAACAGTGACAACGAGGCATGTACAAGCCAAACAAAATGTACTGGCGCAACATATTGTTCGGGCGGCGTGCAAGAAAATTGCCCTACAGGCTATGTGGATGATTTGTCCGAACGTAAAACCGCCGCATCCCAATGTAAAATCTTGGTTCCTGGGGGGAAATATCTTAGAACCAAATATTCTACCAACACAGCGCCTTGTGTGGCCGGATCGTACAAAGCTGAACATCTGGTAGGCTATGGTCAGGTTGAAACACAGGAATCATGTATTGTTTGTGGCATCAATCAATATTCTGATAGTGGGGCGGCTGCATGTGAAACATGTCCATCTGGATATGTCAATTCTGGTAACACCTCCCTTTACCATGCATACGCTTATTCATGTAAAACCACATGTTCTGCGGGTCAACGTGTCACAACACCGGGTGCCACATGTTCATCACCGGCGGGAAATTGGTTCTATGGCGAATCCCAAGAAGTAAGTTACGGCAATGTATCGGCGGTTAACTATTGTATGGATGGTTATACGGCATCTGGCACCACTGCGGCGGATCACGACGCGGCAACCGATTGCAAAACAACAGTTCCTGCGGGCCAGGCGGTGAACAAAAACACAATAACCGCCCGTTATGTACGCTTTGCATCCGATGGTTATTTATACGGAAGTGGCAGTGAAAGTGACATGGATCCATCTATCTATCTGAATGAAATTCAGGCATTTACATCAAATAATGCAACCGGCACCAATTTATTGGATGGGTTGCTGGCATTCGGTATTCCTGATATAAATGGGGAAGAAGCATATGAAGTCGGTTATGGTGCCACAGATGGCTATTTCGACGTCAGTGACACTTATATAAGTTTTGAACAGGGACAACAGGGCAGCATCCTGTTTGACATGGGGGCAAACCAAGAAATTGGTTCATTCGTATTCTCTGTTGACTATGGATATCGTGAAACATATAAAAATGTTCAAATATTTGTTGCAACGGCGGACGAACCAAACAATTGGATACCTGTGATGCAACCAACAGATATCGAAACCAGCGACAGCTATATAGATCAGATAATTATCAATACGGTTGTTGTGTCTGATATTCCACGTTCATGTGCCGCAAACACATATCGTGCGGGCAATACAGCTTTGGCATTGACATCAACATTAACATGTTCATCATGTCCGACGGCATATCCAAATTCTGATGTTGGTACATCCGATGAAAAATATTGCTATGTATCAAAAACCAAAACCGGTGCCCAGTTGAATCCTGACATACCTGACCGCTGTTCAAATGCAACATATAATGCATGTACACCTGGGTCATGTACATATCGCGACTATAACGGTGCAACCGATGAAACATGTACCGCGTCAAGTTGTACAAAAACAATCGCATCTGTAACGGCAACGGCGGGTAATTATGTATCTGGCACATCGTCATGTGATGTATGTCCTGCGCCGTATTCAAACTCTGCGGCGGGCAACACCGGTGGTGTATCTGCATGTTATTTGAACACAACACCGGGCAAATATATTGCCGACAAAGAAGACAAGGACGAAACAGAATGTCCAACGGGTGAATACTGTCCATCAGAAAAGGTCAATTATGGTTCTGCTAATGGGGGATTTTCTTGTGACAAAGAAACAGAAGGCAATTACCCGTTCAGTGAACTTGGCTCAGATTCTATACGCGATTGTTATGTCAACGTTCATGCGGGTGGCGCGGTTTTAACACCAATGGCCGCACCGGTTAATTTGGACACAATCGGCAACAATTTGGTTGCATCTGCATGGACGGACGAACATTCTGTATATTATCAGTCTGTATCACCAATGAACTTCTGTTCAACAATTAATAATGTTGCAGGTGATAAAACGATGACTAATGGCTTGATTGGTAATTTTGCACCAACCCCCAACATGCCGCATGATTCATCGCAACACGCGTGTATTGCACCAATTACACCATCCGGCGGCATATATCAATCGCGCCCCGTAAGATATCCTATACCAGGGCGTATCGAAGTATTTGCTGATACTTCCTCCTTTATAGAAATTGCCGAAATACGCTTCTATTTCTTGGAATTGGCGGATGCATTGGACGCGGGCAGCTTTGAAATCAGCACCACGCAGTTACCCGCAGAAATGGTTGACAGATTTATGACTATTCTGGATGCCGATGGCCATGTGGTTCCGACAATGTCATTGCTTGATGGTGATGTTATAGATGCGGTCTGGCTTGAATCTGGTGATAGAATAAGAATCGACATTGATTCCGGTGGTTTGTATGGTGCGATCCGTAATAATACGGATATTAAAGATCCTGCACTGTCACATATCGAAATCATTCCGGTAACAGAAAAAGATTCCAGAGAGGCTCGTATACGTGTAATGGTTGAAGATGCTGCTGAAACTGCGCGTAGCTTAATCAGAACGGGCGAACAAACCGGGGAAGCGGGCGATAATATGCCGGTGTTGGGTGCGACATTCCGTTTCCCACTGTATGTAACCGCCCCAAAAGCCTGCGGTGCGGGCACATACAAAGAAAGCGATCGGCAATATTTTGCCAACACATTGGAAACATGTGATTCATGTCCTGCACCTGTCGACGGTTGGAAGTATGACACTGCAACTGGTCTGGGGTCTTGGGCGGAATGTAAAATGGTAACCACAACATCGACCAGTGGCACACCATTGTCCAGCTGCAGCGCGGGCGCATTGTCCGCAACCGCATTGGACAGCACCCACTGGAAGGACCCAACCGTATCAACGGCATTAAAGGCCAAATCGAATAACTATGTAAATGGTACACGATGTTCAGCGTGTTCTGGCTTGGCGGGTGGTTTTTATCCAAACTCTGCGGCGGACAACACCGGTGGTGCATCTGCATGCTATACCAACACAATCAGTGGTGCATACATTGCCACTGCAAATGCAAGCAGCACAACCAGCTGTGCGTCCGGCACATTCAAGGGCGACCATACTGTGAACTATGGTTCGACATCTTCATGTTCTGTTTGTGGTGACAATCAGTATTCTGTGACTGGCGCGACATCATGCACAGCATGCCCATCAGAATACGGTAATTCTGGTGATACTGCAACGGCACACGCGGGCGAATCATCATGTAAAACCACATGTTCTGCGGGTCAGCGCGTTGTATCTGCGGGCGAACAATGCACATCACCGGCGGGAAATTGGTTCACATCAGCGGCACAAGATGTCAATTATGGTTCAATATCAGCTGTGGACTATTGTATGACAGGCTATACATCAAATGGCACAACCGCATCTGCGCACGATGCCGCACGTGATTGTACAACCACTATATCGGGCCAATACATCGAACAAAACACAATCCCGGCGTCCAAAATCAAAATCGTTGGCATTCCAAGCGGCACTACGTTGAATTTTATGCTGAATGAAATCCAGGCATTTGAATCACACGATGGTACGGGGACAAATATATTGGCCGGCAAAAATTGTTCTGTTGGCGCTAACTGTGCTGGTGCCACCGATGGTAATTTTAGTATGCCTGCGGGGCAAAAACCAACTGCATCTGCGGACGGTGAATTCGTATTTGAATTGGGTGGCAGTTATGAAATTGGTTCAATAATGTTTAATACACTTACCCCCATATTTGATAGCCTTGGAATATACGTATTGGGTGGTATGTATGGTGACTGGATACCTGTATTTTATGAAGAAAATTATACAAAAGTGGGTGTCTCTACACCAACCATGGTTGTTCTGAACGGCGAATCCATCGATTGTGATTCCGGAACATACCAAGGCACAACAACAGTTGTATTGGGTGACACATCCACATGTTCATCATGTCCAGCGGCCGGGGATGGTTGGTATTACGACGGGCCAGATGGGCTTACCGATGTAACACAATGTACGGCGATGACCGATGTATCGTACGGTGGTACACCATTGGGCAACTGCAGTGCGGGTAAATTAACCAAAACCGCCAAAGACAGTACCAGCTGGAACGACCCAACCGTAACAACGGCATTAACGGCCAAGGCAAACAACTATGTAAATGGTCAAACCTGTGACGCATGTCCAAGCGGCTATCCAAACTCTGTGGTGGGCAACACTGGTGGTGTAACCGCATGTTTCAGTAACACGAAACAGCGCCCATGGACCGGCAGTCAGCTAGATGGTGCGATACCAACAAATTGTTCAGCTGTAACGGACTGGAATGCATGTTCTGTTGCTGCCTGTGATTATACAGCATATGCAAATTCAGCGGGTACAGGCGACGGTACTGTAAAATCTGGCTGTGAAACCAATGCAGAATCATGTACCAAGACCGTAAAAGCTGTAAGTGCACAAGCGGGCTTCTATGATGCCGGCACAACATGTACTGCATGTCCAAGCGGCTATCCAAACTCTGTGGTGGGCAACACCGGTGGTGCATCTGCATGCTATACCAACACAATCAGTGGCGCATACATTGCCAAGCCAAATGATGCGACCTCAACACAATGTGCGGCTGGAACATTCAAAGGTAATCACAGCGTGCATTACGGTGATACATCAACATGCGATACCTGTACGGCGGGTAATTATTGTGTGGCGGGTTCATCTGCTGAAACATCTTGTTCAACATTGGGTTCGTTCTATACAAAATCACTTGCTGGCGCAAAAACGGATACGGCGTGTTATGGCACAACAACGTCCAAAAAGTATATCCAGACCGTGGGAGATCAAACAGAATCAGATTGTGCTGCAAACGGTTATTGTACTGGTGGTATTGATGTTCACTATGGTTCTGTGGGTGGGCGTACGGCATGTTCAACATTGGGTGGCGGATTGTATAAAAACAGTCCAGCAAAATCAGACGAAGCCGAAGATTGTTATACTGATGAAATCAGCGGCGCATACCTTGGTAAATCGACTGATACGTCCACAACAGAATGTGCGGGCGGTACATATTTGGGCAAACATACATTAAATTATCCACAAACATCGACATGTTCAACATGTGTTGCGGGTAATTACTGTCCGGCGGGTTCAACTGTACAAACCGCATGCAGCAAATTAGGTGGTGGTTTGTATTCACACAGTGCATCTGGGGCAACCCAAGATACGGATTGTTATGCAAAAGTTGTTGCTGGACATTATATCCAGACTAAAGCAGACGAAGTTCAAACAACATGTTCTGGTACATATTATTGCCCAGGTGGCACTCTGTATTGGGATAATGTTGGTGGTAATGAAAAATGTCCAGATGCAGAATCACATAAACGTGTAACGTATCCTGAAAAGTATCACAATCCAACACTTGTTTTTGTTGAAAACAAGTCCGATTTAACCGGATTAACCAAGATAACAGAATGTGCGGTAACATACGAATTTACCAATAAATATGGTCAGTTCTTGGTTGATGGCACAACATATAACAGCAGCAACGGCAAGTATGATATCGGTGGTGATTTGTTCTATGATACATTAAATCCGGGGTACTACTTCACAGAACGTTTAAGTGCAACATGGTGTGATGATATCGTTAATAATCCAAAACGCGCGATGTTGTACAGTGATGCTGCGGCATGTCCAAAGGATCATTACTGTTCTGGTTTGGATGCGATGCCATTGTGCAGTTCTGGTACATACAACGCCACGTTGGGCCAAACTTCATGTGTAAACCCATATCCAAATTCTGATGGTGGCACATCTGCAACATCTGTAAACGCATGTTATTTATCAACAACTGCGGGCAAATATGTTGAAACGGCTGGTGCGGGCTTAACAGACTGTGTTGCTGGTGGATATTGTGCGGGTGGTACCAAGATATATGCCGATAAAACAGGTGGCATCACTGTATGTGCATCGAATACATATTCTGATGCGGGCGCATCCGCATGTACGGCATGTGATACCGAAGATGGATACGGTAACAGCGGCAACGAATATAGTCAGCATGCAGGCATCAAATCGTGTGTAGTATCATGTCCGGCGGGTTCGTATGTTGAAACCGCGGGTGGAAAATGTATAAACGTTGGTGCGGGTTTCTGGGGCACTGGCGGCGACGTTGCCCAAACAGAAACTTCCAAACGTCACGCATGTACAACCGGTTTAACTACAATTGGTTATGGTTATGGGGCGAACGAAGCCGACGATTGCGGACGTAAACTGCACGCGGGTGGCTCAACAATCTTCCTGCGCAGTGGCAAACGAACGGCACCTGCGTTCCATGCAAATGTTGGTGGATTGACGTTATATGGTAACATGTCAGAAACAAACCGTAAGGCATTTATGACAGATCCAGAACGTATTTCTGCATGGATTAACGCAAGTAACGCATGGGTCGAATCAAGTGATAGTTATTCTGTGGTTTATCCAGTAGAAGTAGGTAAAAAGTATACATTGACATTTGATACTACAAGTTCAAGTGTTGTTGGTACAATATTCCGCTGGGGCTTTACAGACAACCCAAGTCCTGCAAGCCAGCAGTTACAAGGCGTTGTTCGTACATCGCCACAGAGTACACCATCTGCAACGATTGAAGCTGTTGCTCCATATTTGGTGGTACAGATTGGGGCCGGCGCCGCGGAATCGACATTGGCAAATCATCTGTTCATCGAAGAAGAAACACTTAGGGTAAAATATAACAACAAAGAATATTCGGTTGTTGATGACTGGATGTAACTAATAAAAAGACCCCGGTTCGGTGGTCTTTTTATAAGCAGGTTGAATTAATTCAATTTTTAACATTTCAAAAACCCGTCAAATAAAAAATTTGCATTGTATATACACGTTTTTACTAGACATACATATGAAATTTTTCTACACTAAACACCAAAGAGGGGAAGTGTATGAAGAAAATCAGCAGAATTCTGGGCTTTTTATCAACGTTGTTTATGGTTGTATTTGCGTCACAATCCGCATTTGCGGTGACGTGTTCGGCACCATATGCACCACAAAATATTTTGCGACAGGATATCTGTATGCCAGGTATAGAATATGTCTGTGATGCTGGTTTTGCTGCCGTTGCTGGACATGGATGTGAAAGATGTCCTGCGGGTTATTATTGTCCTGGTGGTGCATACCGTTTCTCTGCTGCAGACCTAAATAAAGTTGGTTCTTTTGTTCCAGGTGCCCTAGATTTTGATGCTCCTGTAATCGGGGCATATGCATGTCCGTACGGTACTACCAGTGTAGACAGGACCGCAAGTCTGTTGGACTGTTCACAGAATTTAACAAAAAGTACGTACTTGACGGATGATTGTTTGTCGCTGCCACTGAATACTTGGATGAATTGTTCGAATGCACCAGCTAATTCAAGTTTAATCTTAAAAGAATGTCGTGCCGATGGTTATGGAATCAGGGGTGTTGCGATAAAAAACGGTAACGAATTTGGCGAATGTATTGTGTGTGAAAAGGGTTATTATTTTGATGCGAATAATAATAGTTGCGTTCCATTAATTGGACCCGAACAGCCTTTTTATAAAGATAATCAAGTTAATTGGTCTGATGAAGCACAGGTTGTTGATTTATGCCCACAAATTGTCGCACTTGATCGTGAAACTACTTATCCAACGGGGTATGAAGTGTGGGGGACCCATTTAAATTATCCTGGGGTATTGCACGATTCTAAATACAAATGTGGCATATTCTTTGGTAAAGATGGGGTCGATATTGGTAAAGACGCCAATATGGCGGGATATATGGTTAGAAAAGTCCCATTAAGTAACTTAAAAATATTAACTTTAATCTTGGAAAATCAAAATAAAGCAGATGTTATATTAACTGAAATAGAGATTTATGGTTCAAAAAGTGATGGTACAACAGGCCGCTTTTCCACAGCAGATTTATTATACTACGCCAAAGATCCAGAATTTATCTATAATAACGGGGTGTTATTTGATGAAAATGCATACCCTGCTGGCACGAACAATTCGAAGATATATCCTGCAGGGACTCGGTTAACCTTTGAATTCAAACAGCCTATCAGCAGAATTGACAAGATTGTTTTACATTATTCGAATACCATGGCGGCTGCCAATTTAAATGCCAGTGATGTAACGATTTTTGTTTTAGGTGGGTCTTATGAGGGGGTTGTCTATGCGGCAAATAAAAATCTTAGCTATAACGCTTTATATGGCGTCGCCCGTGCATATGATTTGACCGCTGTGCGTCAGATTGTTCCTGTTCCTGAAGGTATGTATCAGCCAGAATATGAATTTTTGTATATGGTTGATTCTGATGGTGTTCTTTTTTCTGACGAACGCATGCGTAGTCATACTGATAACAGACAAATATTGAACAGAGATTCATTAATCGCGGAAAGCATTATTTTAAATCCATTGCCTGTATATACAGATTATGGAAAATATACATCGTCCACTGGCAATATTGCCCAACAAAGTTGCGCAGCAGGAACATATTCCAATACATTTGGGACCACTTCGTGCCCTAGTTGTGATGCGACATCAATTGCGCCAAATACGGGGCAACATCATGTGAAACATGTGATACAGGAACACATGCAAATAATGCCCGCACAATGTGTATTCAAAATACCTATACGGTTACATATGATGCCAATGGTGGTTCGGGTGACATAACGGATACACCATGTACATATGGTTCGGATTGTGTGTTAAAAGCAAATGAATTTTCACTTGATGGATATAATGCAAACGGTTGGAATACTGCGGCCGATGGCAGTGGCACACATTATGATGATGCATCAACTGTATTAAACCTTGTCGCAACAAATGGTGGTAATTTTGTATTATATGCCCAATACACTGGCAAGCAATATACTGTAAAGTATGCAGGAAATGGCAGTGATTCATATGGTGTCCCATCGGCACAAACAATGACTTACGGGACTTTAGAGAATTTAACAACAAAAACCCCCATACGCCCTGGTTATACCTTTTCACACTGGAATACAAAAACAAATGGCACAGGAACTTCATATACCCCCGGTCAAACTGTTAAAAATTTGACCACAGATACAGAAATAACCTTGTACGCGGTATGGAATGCTAATCAATATACGGTTAATTTTAATCCCAACGGTGGTTCGGGGACCATGGACCCTGAGGTTTATACATACGGCACAAAGTCCGAATTGCCGGCAAACAAATTTACGCGTGACGGATATGCATTTGCTGGTTGGAGGAGAACAGCTAATGATGTTCTGTTTTCTGATAAAGAAATGGTCAGTAATTTAACAACGGATGATAGCGTAACTTTGTATGCCCAATGGGAACGCATTGGCAGTATTGAATTGACGTTTGATGCGTATCTCGCATTGTGTTCTGGGTCAAATTATGTCCAAGGAACATACGGTACAATGACCGAACCTGCGGATTTAAACGAATTTATTAATTATTTTTCTGATAAAAATTTACCAGCCCCAAATTCACGGGAAGATCTGGTTGATTTTATTGATAAAATAAGAAACAACAACAAATGGGGGACATCATGTATCGTATGTCCGGCTGGTTATGCGGTCATAGAATCCGGAAAGTCTTGTGAACCAATAAATTCTGCAATCGGATGGAAAGACAAACCATACAATTTCTGGACATCGGCCAGTTTGGTTTATTATGGCGCTGTTTCCAATCTTAACTATTGTGCGGCATATGCACGTGCGAATGGCGCAGGCACACCATTTCAGGGACGCGCCGGCACAAATCACATATCATATGAAACGGCGTGTCAAACAACAGTGCCTGCAGGTGCATACATTGTTCAAGACGGACAACGTGTTTGGAAAGATATTAAATCCTTTTCATTAAGATCAATCGGAAATAGTTTTGGGCTTTCAGGCATACGCATATATATGATGACAGAAGCTGGTGAAGAAATAATGTTGGATCCACGTACACATAACGGTGTTATTCACCATATGGTACTACAAAACGACACAGATAACACAGATTATGCCCAAGATTTATATATTAATTTCGACAATCGTGAAAATTATATGTATTTTGAAGAAGGCAACCCCCTGGAAATTTATTTTATGCCAGAAGAAATACCAAATGGATACTTGTCACGCATAGAATTATACACAAAAGGAACTAGACCGCCTGCGGTTGAATTGACCGTCGGATCATACAAAACAACATATACGTTACTTGACACAGTCATAGGGTCTAACGAACTTACAAGCATATCTTTGCCATTGGTTCCATATACAATCGAATCATGCGCAATGGGCGAATATTCCAGTACAGAAAAAACATATTATCAGGGTACAGAAACACCAACATGTACATTGACTGATTTGGGATATTATACAGATGCGCCAATGGCGACCGAGCAAAAGCCCTGTCCGGCGGGTACTTATGGTGCAACACGCGGCTTAACAACATCTGCATGTTCTGGTAAATGTTCGCCGGGGTACTATTGTCCCGCACATTCCACCAGTGCGACCCAGAACCCATGCCCCAGTGCAGAAACAGGATGGCAAATCAGCGACGCCGATGGTTTAGGTGCATATTCACAATGCCAAATGATAACAAACCCAACAATTGCAAACAGTCCAATTGCAAATGTTTGTACATCTGGTACATTAACAAAATCACCGTCGAAAAGCGCGAATAGCGACTGGTCCACCACACCTGTTGCAAAGGACTTAAAGGCGGCGGCGGGATATTTTGTTGATGGCACAACATGTTCACCATGTGCGGCTGGAACATTTACTGATAACGCAAATTTTGCAACACAATGCAACGTCTGTCCAGAATATTCAAATAACACAGGAACCGCAAATCAATTCTGTACATGCGATACCGGATATATAAACGGTGACGCAAACACAACAACCACAAATGCATGTGTTGCCAAGACATACAATATAACATTTGATTGTGGCAACGGTACAGGAACCGCGCCTGCGGCAACTACCATAGACTATGGTGTGGCATATCAAATGCCGGAAAATTCTTGTGTCGCACCAGATATGTTTGAATTTTTGAATTGGAAATCTGAAACAGGCACATCAACATATTTGGCGGGTGAAAATATTGTATGGAACACAGATTCAGATGTAAAATTTGTGGCACAATACAAAGAACAGGGCGATGCAACAATTACTTTGAACCCAGATGGTGGCACCATTGGAACCAGTGTGTTTTCATGTAATGTACGCAATAATGGTGTTGACTTGTCTGAATATGTTCCAATTAAAAATGGTTATACCTTTAATTATTGGGTTGATATGAACGGCAGGCAATATTACACAAACGCAACCGCAGATGCATCTATCTTGTGTGATGGTAATAAAGAATTAACTGCAATATATTCTGCAAAACAATATACTGTTACATTAATGCCGAATGATAACAACAACAGTATTTCAGTATTTAAATGCGTCTTTGGTCAAGATACATGTAATAATTGGTTGCCAGATCCAACACAATACGTCAAATATAGTTCAGACTCTGTGTCTATCGCAGGTACAAAATGGTGCACAAATGCTGATGGTACGGGTGCATGCTATGATGCGGGTACAGATGGCAAGGATTTATCGCCAAATGGTGATAATGTAACACTGTATGTCGTTTGGACGGCTGCACAATGTGTGTCTGGCGAAAATGTATACACAAATCGTATCTCCAGACCGACAGATTTAGGTGCAAATCAATTCCAGTGCAAGTTTATCTGCAATCCTGGATATATAAACAATGGAAGTACATCATTCTTCATTACATCGAACAAAAATGAAACGGAACTAACCGCATCTTGCGAACCGGCAACATATACTGTGTCTTATTCGTGTGGTGAAGGCACTGGAACAATTGAAACCCAGACCGTTACATATAATTCCGAATTTACAACCGCGGCCAATACATGTCAAAATGAAAATTATGAATTTATGGGTTGGTATATTAACGAAAATGAAAAATATGCGGATGCAAACCAAACGTTGATTTACAAAACAGCTGCAAATTTGACATTAACGGCAAAATATATTGGTGCACCTGTGGCATGTGAATCTGGAAAATATTTTGATGGTCAACAACATCAAGATTGCCCACAGGGGTGGTATTGTCCAGGGATTGGTGAAACCAATTATAATATCGAAGGCTGTCGCGAAAAATGCCCAGATTTCTATCGTTCGGCAACAAATGCAGTCAACATCACTGATTGTGCAGTGAGTGTTTCCCCAGGGTACGAAATATTGGTTCCATTCGGTGAAAAAGAAGATATTATGCAGATTAATCAAACAGATCAGACATATTGGACACAGGACGAATATGTAAAATATGGTCAGACGTCAAAATTATATATGTGCCCAAAGATTGCATTACCTAATGGTGGTGAAAACGCCAATGTTTCCTTTGAAGGTACGACTCTGATTCATGGAACACTGGAAACAGCATGTGTTTACAACAGACCTGCTGGTCAATATATAACCAAAGAAACTTTTGATTATAAAAATAATAAATATTTGGTTTTAACCACATCGTCCAATACACCAATCAAGATTGCGGGTGTTGAAGTAACTCTATTAGCCCCAAATGGGCGTGTGTATGAAATTCAAGGTCAAGAGACTGGGAAGTATATTTCTTGGTCGTCCGCAGAAGTAACAAATGATAGTACTGTGGCATGGGAGTTAGACCACCCTTCCAACGACAATAGAATTATAAGTGCAATCACAATTATTTTAGATCCGAACCAAACATTAAATAATGCCGTTTTGGGATTGAATATTTCTGATTCCAATGCAACTGAATTGATTCAATTCCAATCAATTGTTGTAAATCAAACCATGGTCGAAGATACAGCTGTGACACAAGGTTCAAAATATGTAATACCGTTCTATTACTATAAAGCACACAATTGTGCGGCCGGAACATCACTTGGCGCATCAACATATGTTCCAAACCAAGAAAACGTGTGTGCTGCATGTCCTGCGGGTTCTTATAGTGTTGCAGGTGCAACATGTCAATTGTGTTCAAATGGCACATACACCGCAAATAATGGCGATGCCCAATGCCTTGCATGTCCTGATGCAGAATCTGTTTATGAATGGATTAACCCACAGTGGTATGATGAAGGCAAAACTGCGGTCGTAAATTCATGTACATTAAAAACATGTGCAGCGGGATATTATTTATCAGATAATACATGTTCTGCATGTCCATCAAACAGTTCAACAACCAAAGGAAACACTGATTCTACATGTGAATGTACAATTGGTTATACTGTGGGTGGAACGGTTGATGGAAATACAGCCACAACCACTGAAGAATGCAGTATGGTAACATATTCTGCAACGTTTAATTGTGGCGCAGATGCCGATACATCAAGTGTTGTGCCTGCCACACAAAATATTACATATGGCCAGACATTTACGTTGCCAGAAAACACATGCAAGCATGATGGATATGATTTCTTGGGTTGGTCAGATGGTGTAAAATTATATAAGCCAGATGATATACAAACATTTGAATGGAATCATACAATCAATGTTACATTTACAGCTTTGTGGGGCAAGGACGGACAATTTGTTATACAGTTAAATCCTGGCGAAGATGTAACGTTATCGGAAAATCAATTTTTCTGCACACAAGAAACAACAGAAGACATTGAATTACCGACCCCAACTCGTGTTGGATACAACTTTGTTGGTTGGTATGATGCATCCGGCATGGCATACACATATATATACGGCGGTACATGTACAGAATCTAAAATGTTAACTGCACGTTGGAATCCAAAATCATTCAACTGTCGTGCAGGAAATTATTTGCCAAAAAATTCTGAAACATGCACGACGTGTGAAGCAGGATTTTATTGTCCAAACCAAACAACATACACATACACAGGTGCGGCCCAGGGTATATTTGAATGCAGTGGTCAAAACGAAGTTTCGATGGAAAAAGGCAAAACAAAGTGTTCATCATGTGAGGCAAATCAGTATAAAAAAGATAATCAAACATGTGAAATTTGCCCAATGGGAAAATACTGTATCGATGGTGTCGCATATACGTGTCCAAATGGCGGTACAACCGGCATAGAAGGTGCAACACAAAAAACACAATGTCGCAAACAAACAACTTGGACAACAAAAAATGGTGGCGGAACCCAAGAATGTTATTATTCCAGTGGTGACGGTAATAGCGCAGAATATACATCTGGTTGTGTGAATCAAAAAGTAACACATTGTGACGCTGCGTATTATCAAGCGGACGCGGATGTTCAATCATGTATAACCGTTGGTACGGGCTATTGGTCTGCGGCGGATTCAATTGAACGCGTTCAATGTCCAGAAGGTTATAGAAATGGTAACGCAACAAGTTTTGAAAATGGATGTGTGGCCCTATGCGCGGGTGGTACATATGTCAAGACTGCAAAAGCCCAATGTGTATCTGTGGCCGAAGACGAATATAAAGAAGAACATTACGTTACATATGGTGATGTGTCAACGGCAAATAAATGCGCAGATTTGACACCTTCACCATCAATTTTGGGTGGCGAATATTCTTCTGTGTCACCACGCAACGCGGCAATTAACTGTAGATATACATTAAAAGATTCAATTGAATTGTCTGGGTGTAACAGTGTCACAGTAAGTCCGATTGCATATACCCAAGCGGGTTGGGAGTCCTTTGTTTACGAAGTTTTGGCAAAATCTGGACACATTGTAATTGGTAATTATACTACAAATGCATCTTGTTCTAGTTGCCCAAAAGACTCATTTAGTTTAGGGGGGCAAACAACTTCGTGTACAGCATGTCCAAGTCATTCTACAACATTGGATAAAGCGGCATCTGCGTCATGTGTATGTGACACAGGATATAGTGCTGATGGAACACAACAAGGCGGCAAACAGGTAACATTATCTGCATGTTTACCGATTGAATATACAATATCATTTGATTTAAATGGTGCGGATGGTCAAAATCCTGCAAATGTTACTGTAAAATACGATAACGATATGCCAAAATTAGAATCTGTACCAACATGGTCGGGATACAAGTTCAACGGGTGGTTTGATGAAAATCAGGTTCAATATTATAGTAATACCGGTGTGTCTATGCGGAAATATGCACAGACAGATAATATTACTTTGTATGCTGCTTGGATTGCGGGTAATGCACAAACAATTACATATGATACAAAAGGTGGAAATATAATATCCGCTGACTATGTAAAATCTTGTAATGTTATAACACCAACGTTTATGTTACCTGATATCGTCAAAGCAGGATACGAATTTAAAGGTTGGTTGAACAGTGCCGGCGGAATTGTTGACAAAGTAGAACAGGGAACATGTACCACTGGATTAACGTTTGAAGCCCAGTGGACACCAAAAATATATTCTATCAAATTGGATAATGGTGATGGCACTTTGAATGAAGGTGCGTTGCAAATTATATATGAAACAGAAATCCAAGTCAGTGACGCAAGTGGTAACTGGCATACATTGGGTGGCGAATATACTAATGTTGACGTCCCAAGTCGTGATGGCTACCAATTCGATGGATATTGGACTGGGGTTGGTGGAACATTGGTTGAAATGATTAACGAAACGGGTATGATTTTGACCGATAATTTGCGTACGAACTCATATTTAGAAGATGTAACTTTATATGCAAAATGGGTGCCAAATAAATATGAAATTACTTATTCCTGTGGCAATACCAACGATGTAACAGGTACACCACCAATTGTTACCACACGCATTTCGTATAACAGTACGTTTGAACTTGCTGATACAATCAGTACTTGTCAAAGACAAGGATATGAAGCCGACGGGTGGACTGATGAAATTGGTAACATTTTTGATTCTGGTGAATCTATTGTATGGGACTATTTATCTGATCAAACATTTACAGTTAATTGGAAACAAAAAATGATAATATGTCCTGCAAGACAATATCTGCCAAAAGATTCTGTAACATGTACGGATTGTCCAAAGGGTTATAAATGTCCTGCTGAATCCATAAAATATGAATACGACGGACAAGAACACGGACGTACTTTCTGTGGCGGCGCAACATATCAAGACGAAACAAACGCAACGGATTGTAAAGAAGTACCAACGGGTCATTACACAAATTCTACACATACAAAAATAATTGAATGTCCATATAATGCGTGGTGTGATGCCGGTGTTAAAAACGAATGTCCTCGTTCTGGTTACACAAAAGGGCAACAATCGACATCTATCACCCAATGTTATCTGTCGGATATACCTGCATTGATTGAAAATGGAACAGCAACCAAGTCATGTAATTACACCAGTGGTAAAGGCGATAGTGCTGTTTACGATACGGATTGTGTTGTAACGGTCAAGACTTGTAATGCAGGGTATTATAGAAATACAAATACAAGTGAATGTATACCAGTTGATAACGGATATTTCTCTGCTGATGGGGATTTGACCCAGACAAATTGTAGCACGTTACCCGGGGCACATTATTTGGGCAGCGGAAACTATCGTTCTGAATTGCCACGTAGCGCAAATACAGATTGTTGGTTTGATTCAACGGTGTTTGAAAAAGAAAATTGTGAAACTGCGGTTCCGCAAGCACAAAACTTTAAGGGCAATACTTGGTCAAGACTTGTGTATGATGTGACACCAAAACTGGGATATGAAGCAATTAACTCTGGAACAGTAAATGCCGCTTGTACACCTAATGTTTGGACGGTATCGTTTAACAAAAACAAACCTGAAAACGCGACTGCGAATGTATCTGGCGAACAAATGAACCCAAATAAATATTATTATAATCAAAAGTCGAATTTGCCAAAAAATGCGTATACATTGGTTGGCTACAGATTTACAGGGTGGAACACAGAAAGCGATGGCAGCGGAATCGACTATAGTGATGAAGCGGTTGTCGATAATTGGACAACAGAAGCAGAGCAAAAATATATGCTTTATGCCCAATGGAAGCCAATTTCATATACAATCAAGTATTATTCGAACACTGTTGGTAATGAAACGGCATCTCAGTCATTTACATATGACACAGAACAAGTGTTGAATACAAATACATTCGAAAAAACGGGTTATTCATTCAATAGTTGGAACACATCTATTGATGGCCAAGGCGAAACGTATGCAAATAACGCAAATGTTAAAAATTTAACATCAACAGATGCCACTGTCATAGATTTGTATGCCCAATGGACCCCAAATGAATATATTGTTACATATTCTTGTGGTACGGGTGCAACAGGTACTGCACCAGCATCCGATACGGCAACATATGACGAAGAATTTACACTTGCAAACAATCAAGATTGTACAAAAGCTGGCTATGTGTTTGATGGTTGGAAAGGCATTAGTCAAAATTTCAAAGCCGGACAAACAATTGTTTGGAACCAAGCATCTAATATCGAATTCGAAGCAGTATGGGTTTTAGAAGGCAATAAACCAATCGATTTGATACCCAATGGTGGTAAAATAGAAAATTATACACCAATTTCATGTAATGTTGAAAGCGACCCGATTGAATTACCAATACCGTCAAAAACAGGATATACATTCAATGGTTGGTTATGGAATGGTAACGTCGTTGAATATACTGATAGCGCTATGTGCGAAAACGGTGCAACCCTATCAGCCAAATGGGAGGCAAATACATACAATGTAACTTATTCTTGTGGTGACGATGTAAATGGTAATGCCCCAGATGCGGATTCTGTTAAATATGATAGTGTATTGACATTACCAGAAAATGCTGGAACCTGTAAATTACAAGGTTATGAATTTGCTGGCTGGACAGACATGACAAATAACGCAGAATATCAAAAGGGCGCAGAAATTGATTATGTATTTGATTTCAACAAAACTTTTGTTGCAACATACCAGATTAAATCAATTGAATGTGCAGTTGGGGAATATTTACCAGCCAGTGCGGAATTATGCCAACCTTGCGATGCCGGGTTTAAATGTCCAGATACGGTCAAAATATATACGTATTCTACAACAGATTCCCAAGGTGCAACAGCATGCAGCAAAGCAAATGAATATCAACCACAGACAGGACAAACATCTTGTAAAGTTATTGAAGGTGGTTATATCAAAGTTTCTGATACGACACTTGAAAACTGTGGTAAAAATCATTACTGCATTGCAGGTAAAAAGACCCAATGTCCAGATGGGGGACTCACAGAATCTGAAACAGCAAGTCAAAGTCGCGATTGTTATAAAACAGATACTTCAATTTTAAATGGTACAGGAACGAAAAAGTGCTATCTAAGTGTTACAAAGTATGATCTAAATTGTGTTGTAACAGATGTATTATCGTGTAATTCTGGATACTACAAAGTTGGTAATAATTGTAAGTTTGTGGAAAAAGGGTACTATTCTGCAAAAGATGAACTAGATAGACATGCGTGCTCAGAATTATCTGGTGCAAATCCAGATGGTGGTACATATTCTTCTGTGTCGCCATATGCAACAAACACAGATTGCAGATACACTGCGCCAAATAAAGCAATTAACGGTTGTGCAACTGTAGAAGTTCAGCAAGTCGCATATAATGGTACTACATACCCAGAAACAACATATGTTGTAACGGCAAATACTGGTTATGAAGCAAAAGATTCTGGTACATCAAATCCAACATGTGAACCAAAGACTTATAATGTTGGTTATAAATGTGATTACGGAATGGAATTACAAAATGTTTCACAACATCAGTTTGGTTCTACAATCACAATTGAATCTGGCGACATATGCGAACGAAAGTACTATACATTTAGTGGTTGGGTCGCAAGTGATGGTCGCGCATATAACGGCGGTGCACGCTATACGTTGTCAGAAGACACAGATGTTACATTTACAGCACAATGGGTATCAAATGCTATCGAATGTACTGCTGGAACATATTATTCCGGAACAGGGGATAGATGTACAGAATGTCCACCAAAATCATTCTGTAACGGCAGTCAAACAATATTTGAAAAGAATAGTGGCAAATCCGAAGGTATTGAATCTTGTCCATCAGAATACCCAAATTCTATTAAAGGCACCAAGACAAAAGATAATTGTTATGCGGTTGTTGAAAAGTCTGGTAAACAACTGGATGTAATAACACCAAAAAATTGCTCGGATGTTGAAAAGTTTATGTCTTGTAACCCAACAACATGTACATACAATGACTATTACGGCCAAGAAGGCGAAACATGTGACTCTGCAACTGATTGTTATCCAACAGCAACAGAAGTTGTTGCTGACCAAGGTGCATACGTTGATGGTAACATGTGTTATACATGTCCCGGCAAGGGTGATTCTGTTGGGGGTAAAAATGATAAATCTGATTGTTTTGACTCGAACATCGTATGTGATGTCATCGAAGACGGTGTAAAAATCGGTGAAGGAACACAGACATGTTATTATGGGACAAATGCATATACTGAAAAATGTTCAGAATGTACGGCATTTGCATGCGGCAAAGGATTTGTCATAGACGGTGACAAATGTGTTCCATGTCCTGCGGGTTATGTCTGCGATCCAAAATATGATGGCGGAAAACCATATACTTGTACAGAACGTACAGGTGGCGCGTATCCTTATTCAGACGAAGGTGCATCTAGCATCACAGGCTGCTATGCAAAATGCGAAATACGTAATGTGGAAAATGGCATAATAACACCTGTTGATACCAAAGCGCCATATTTACAACAGTGTAAATATAAAACAATGACAGATCATGAATGTGAAGTTGTTGGAAACACATGTTATGAATTTAAATGTCGTGACGGTTGGGAAAAGGTTAATGGTATCTGTCAAGAATGTGATCGTGAAAACGCATTATCGTATAAACCAGGCGGCAATTGCGTAATTGAATCATGTGTATCGGGATATCATCCAGAAGGCCAACAGTGTGCAGAAGATGTTCGTTCTTGTGAAGCTTCAAATGCAATTGTTGCAACACAAACATGGGATCATAAAAAAGGTGCTTTTGGTGTATGTATTATCCAAGAATGTGTTGGCGGTTATCACGTTGAAAGAAACATTTGTAAACAGGACGATACAACGTGCGCGTTGCCACATGGTATCGGTGAACGCGAATGGGATGAAAGTCTTGGTAAATGGGGCGATTGTATTGCAACAGAATGTTTCCCTGGTTACACCAATGACCCTAATTTAACGGATTCCATGAACTACGAACAATGTGGCGAATGCAACAATAAATATGACGCATCTGGCGAACAATTAGTCAGTTCGTATGTCCGTGAATGCGAAATTGGTGCATGTATGTTCCATGGTGAAAAGTATTGGTTGGAAAATAACGAATGTATATCAATATGCGAAGACTTGGACGATGAAACAGGCACAAGACGTTGGAATCCAGAAACAAACAAATGTGACAATATATGTAATCCTGGATATCAATCATGGTAAAAAAAACACCCCGCATCGGGGTGTTTTTTTCATACATGTTATAAATCAGTTACAAAATCCAGTACACGTTTATCAAAAATAATATCTTGTGATTTTAATGGTGATAAAATATGTATATCGCAACTATGTCGTGTGCGGGACAGGGCGACATATGTTTGTCCATGCGCAAATGCGCCACGCGAAATATCAATAACGACCGCGTCCAATGTTTTTCCTTGGGCTTTGTGAATTGTCATCGCATATCCCAGATTTAATGGAAATTGTTTGTATGATCCCACTTCATTTTCAACCAGTCTGTCATTTTCATCACGTGAATATTCAATTTTTGCCCATTTTTCAGGTTTTACAGCAACCAAATCACGTGAATCAGACAACAATTGAACAATTACTTCTCGTGCGGTTAATGCACGTATAATTCCCATCGAACCATTATGCCATTTATCGCCGTTTTTTACAAAAACAACCAATGCGCCAACTTTCAGTGTTAATTCCATCGGCGCAGGAACATCACGTTCAGAAAAATTACCGGATAAAACACCATTGTACGTAACTTCTGTTTCTGGTATTGCGGCCAATCGCGATGCGTTTATTCTTTCAGCCACCGCACGAAAGGGTGTAATTAATACCGCATTATCGCGACGATTTTGATCTTCGATTTTACACTGATTAAAGAACCCCAACGCACCCACATCATTGTTTCGCAGTCGTACCAAGTTTTCCAATAGTTCAACATCATTCTGACGATATACAAAGTCGAAATTAAACTTTACAAATTCAGACCGTTTATAAACATTACTATCAAAGAAATATGCGTTTTTATAACCATATTCTGATTCATAATATGTCATTGCATCACGTGTTATCACAGGTGGCAATTGAAACAAATCCCCGATTGCAACAATTTGAATTCCGCCAAAAGGTTCATTGTTATGTCGTGCCATACGTGCCAGAATATCAATTGCATCTAATAAATCAGGTGCCACCATTGATATTTCATCGATAATTAACACATCCGTTGCGGTTAATATATTTCGCGGTTTTGCTTTCAGTTTCAAGAATTCTGGAAATATAAAATCACGTGGCTGAATCTGAAACAGTGAATGAATAGTCTGCCCACCAACATTTAACGCCGAAACAGCCGTTGGACACGCACACACAATTCGCTTTTTTGATGCGGATTTCAAAAAGTTAACAAAGGTTGACTTTCCTGTTCCGGCCGGCCCCAATATTAACACATTAGAGTTTGTGTATTCTATTGTATTAAAAGCCGTCATTTGCGTTGTATTTAAAATTGGTTTCAGATTTTGCATACGCGTATCATTACACAAAGACCGACAAAAATAAAATAATTTTTATCTTGCATTGAAATGAAAAATATATATAATATAGCCTCGTGGGTTAGTAGCTCAGTTGGTTAGAGCGGAGCGCTCATAACGCTTTGGTCGTGGGTTCAAGTCCTACCTAACCCACCAAGGTTTAAAAATCCGTCCATGTGGCGGATTTTTTTATTTATATTAAATCTTGCAACTATTAATAAATGATGTTAAACTGCCAGACCGTAAGATGCACAGGGCATGGCTGGTTATCCCACAGGATAGCTGGAGGAAAGTCCGGACTGCATGGGACAGCGTACCGGCTAATATACCGGGCGGGGCAACCCGACGATCAGAGCAACAGTGACGTAAACGATTAAATTCGAGTGAAACGGGCAATCTCTACGCGCAGCAACTTCAAATAGGCCCCCTATGTTTGTCCCAGACCGGGGGCGGGTAGAAGGCTTGACATACCATAGTAATATAGTATGCAGATTAATCATGCCCAATACCATGATGTGGTATGCGAAACATACTGGGTCATGGCATGACAGAATCCGGCTTATATGTTCATCTGCGGCACGCGTCTATGGGCGCGTGTTTTTTTTATAATTGAAAAAAATATTTATTTTGATACAATACAACACATGTTAAGAAAATACTTTATCTTTTCTGGATTTTTTTGTTGGCGCATTGCCGCCTGACTTTTTTACATTACGCGTTGCCCGGCGTTTAAGATTGGGCTTGGAATTTTTCATAAAAAATATTAAAATAACCTAAAAAGAATCTAAAGGGATAATTATTATGTCAAATACAGATACGATTGTTTTAACGGGTATAAAGCCAACCGGCATGCCACATTTGGGCAATTATATTGGCGCGTTAAAACCGTTAATTGAACGTTCAAAGCAATATAAAACCTTTATGTTTATTGCTGATTTGCATGCCTTGAATACAATTCACGATCCGAATATAATTCGCGAACATACGTACCAAGCGGCGGCGATGATGATTGCATTGGGTATGGATATGAATAACACAGTGTTGTTCAGACAATCCGACATTGTCCAAGTGTACCAGTTAAATACATTATTAATGAACATAACCCCAAAGGGTTTAATGAACCGCGCCCATTCATACAAGGCCGCAATGGATAAAAATATTGCAAATGGTGTGGATATTGATGCGGGTGTAAACATGGGGCTTTACACATATCCGATATTAATGGCTGCGGACATTTTATTATACAATGCCGACATTGTACCGGTTGGTTCGGATCAAAAGCAGCATGTTGAATTTGCGCGTGATATTGCGGGATACTTTAATCATATATACGGCCCTGTATTCAAGATGCCCGAACCGGTAATTGGTCGCGAATCTGGATTGATTCCTGGGTTGGATGGCCGCAAGATGAGCAAGTCTTACGACAACACCATTCCATTATTGGCACCGGAATCTGAATTAAAAAAGAAAATCATGCGCATTATCACAGATTCCAAGACGCCAGATGAATCCAAGAATCCCGATGAATCCACGATATACCATTTGTACAAACATTTTGCCACAGATTCTGAATGTGCCGAATTCGCGGACATGTTTCGTCGTGGTGGCATGGGATACGGTACGGCCAAGACAATATTATTTGAAAAAATAAATTCCGTATTATCATCTGCGCGTGCTGAATATGAACGTTTAATGTCAAATCGTGCTGAAATCGACGCGATATTGGCGGATGGGGCCATGCGTGCTGGCGCGGTTGCAACTGAAACGCTTGCGCGGGTTCGTGCGGCAATGTTGGGATAAAGTTTAATTGATATATAAAGGACAGGGGGGATTATGAAGAAAACATTAACATGGTGCATGGGCGTTGTTGCCTTTGGTGCAATTTTGGCATTGGGGATTGATGCGCTTCGAAAAACAGATACATTACGCACAATTGCGGTAAATGGCGAATGTTTGACCAGTGTTAAAAAAGACAAAATTGCAATCACATTACGTGTAACGGTTTTGGCACCAACGACATTGGAATCGATGCAATCTGCAACGACCCAAATAAACAGAATAACCGACGTATTAAAAACCATGCCGGTCCAGATTCAAACGACCCAGTTTAATTCATATGAAAAAAGCGAATGGAATCGCGAACTTCAAAAATCCGAAACATTGGGCTATGAAACGACGATTGCGGTCGAAGTATCTGCGAATGAAATGGCAACAATTGAAGAAGTTTTAACACGTTTTGCATCACGTCCAAATGTTTTTACGGAAAATTTACGCATGTACACTGGTCCTGAAACATTGGCACCGGCAATCGAAGGCTGTTTATCTGTTGCGGTTGAAAACGCACGCACACGCGCAGATGCATTGGCATCGGGCGACAACAAACATGCGGGGCGGATATTAAGTATTTCATACGGCACCGATGTAAACGATTCCATGCCACCACAAAATTTGTTACGCACAAAAATGGTTACGGCATCGACGATGGCCGATGGGGCTGTTGCTGGTCTTGTTGCCAAAGACACCGATGTAACGGTAACTGTATCTGCGGTGTTTGAAATCAAATGATGGTACATACGTTATGAAAGACACTATTGCCGAATTTGTTGAATATTTACGTGAAACGCGGAATTATTCTGAACATACGGCAATGGCATATGAACGCGACATTTATGATTTTATCCGTTTTTATGAAAATTTTGCGGGCATTTCGCCCCGTCCACGTGATTTAGAACGCGTGGACACAATATGTTTTCGTTCATTTTTGGCGGATCGTGGTCGTCGTGGCTTGGCGCACAAATCTACGGCGCGTACATTATCGTCATTACGTGGTTTTTATCGATATCTGGCAAAACATCATGGTATCAAGAACGACGCAATCGGTTTAATATCTTCGCCCAAGGTTCCGCGCAAATTGTCCAAGGCGATTGATCCAATTGATGTTGAAAACATGCAAGACGCGATACGTGCGATTGACATGGATGAACCATGGATTGCTGCGCGCGATTGGGCATTGGTTGTATTGCTATTTGGGTGTGGTCTTCGTATATCCGAAGCGCTATCATTACGCAACATGGATGTGCGCGATCATCCCGACGTATTGCGCATTACGGGCAAGGGTAACAAAGAACGTCTGGTGCCGGTATTACCGATTGTTTGGACATCGGTTGATAAATATATAAAATTGCGTCCATTTGGCAACGATGGCCCCGATCCATTATTTCGCAGCATTCGTGGTCTGCCCATGTCCGCACGCATGGCGGAAAAGGTTGTTGAAAACCTGCGTCATTATTTACAGTTACCCGATTACGTAACCCCGCACGCACTACGCCATACATTTGCAACGTCATTATTGGCGGGTGGGGCGGACTTACGCAGTTTGCAAGAATTATTGGGCCATTCATCCTTGTCCACGACCCAGTTATATACACGCGTAAACATGTCTGAAATATCAAACATATACGCATCTGCGCACCCCCGCGCATCCAGAAAATAACCCCCTTTGTCACCGCACACGTAGCGTGGCAATCCAACCCCTCTTGTCATTGCGAGCGAAGCGCGGCAATCCAACCCCTCTTGTCATTGCGAGCGAAGCGCGGCAATCCAGTAATCATCCATATAATCTGGATTGCGTCGGTCGTTACACTCCCATCGCAATGACAAAAGAAAAACACACAATTCTGTATAAAAACCCGTCAAATAAAAAATTTGCATTGTATATACACGTTTCTGCTTGTATTAGTAAATGTTTTTTTCTACACTAAACACAAAAGAGGGGAAGTGTATGAAAAAAATCAGCAGAATTCTGGGCTTTTTATCAACATTATTTATGGTTGTGTTTGTATCACAATCCGCATTTGCGGGGGGCGAAGTTATTGAATGCGCCCCTGGATACTATGCTTCATACGAAAACGGTGATCTTGAGATTGCTGAATGTTATTCTTTATGTAAATCAGGATATTATTGTCCAGGTGGTTTTATAGAAATTGATGCCGCGCTTGAAAATGAGACCGACGCAGGTATATACCCATGTCCGGTTTTGACGACGTCACAACCATTTGCGGGTAGTCGTGATGAATGTTTTGCTGGGGTTGGTGCGTTCTGTGATTCTGGGACCTATATACCGTTCACAGTTGCGTATGACTACGTCCTTGAAAGCTATTACTCTGGTTATGACGATTCTGAATACCAAGCTGGTACCAGTGGATTATGTACAGAAGTGTGGGATGATGCATATGCGCCGGGTGGATTTTTGTTATATACGTTTAAAGACCCTGAAAACGAGGAAACGTATTATCCAAATCATGATATTGGTGTTTTGTCATGTCCCTATAATATGAGCAGTGCAGATACATCAAAAGCCAACGCAAGCGACTGTGGTAGGGCGCAAAATATCCAAAAATGTCCTGCGGGATTTTGGTATTACGGCGATGGTTGTGTTCCGTTAGAGGATGCAATCGGTTCTGAACTACCAATTTATACAAATACTGTTAATAGGGCAGGTTTGCAAGAATTTGTACTGCGTCAACCCATTGTGGGTTGTCCAATTCTTACTATGGCGAAGCTAGAGCTATCCAATATGGGGTATGATAAATTTGAAGAAGGAATACCAGAATATCTGCAAGGCATTGTTTCATCCGATCCAATACCGTATATTGAACCTTTGCAATTTGCAACTTTGGTGCCGGGTGAAATTATGGCATATGCAGGAAAAGATGCCTGTGCATACGATCTTTGGTCTTTGGTTTATGCTGAACAAAGGACCGTACGTCAGGTTCCTTTAAGACAGAAAAACAGAATTATATTCTTGATCAACCAGGAAAACGGTGCAGAACTGTCTTTGTCTGAAATAGAAGTGTTTATCAATGGTCAAAATGTGTCTCTTGTAGATTTATGTACTTCGGACGGTGTCGAATGTCGCACAGGCAGCCATGATTTAGAAATCGATGCATTGTCAGATGATATTTATAATAGTCATGCAGATGCGTTTTCCCACAATGATTACATTGATCTGATGTTTTCCAACCCAGTAAATGTTGATAAAATCGTATTTCATCAATCAGACGATTACTGGGATCCCTATGTATCGTTTGACGTATTTGTTGTAACACCAGATAGTATCGCATATCAATTATATTCCAGGGCACAAGGACCGATATTGCCAATGGTAACTGAACCACTTGGCGACAATGGGCCAATTCCATTGGAATTTGCATTGGATACGGCATATGTTGCAGATGAAATCCCAAGTGGTGCATACCAGTCAAGCTTTGTTGGTGGATCGACCTATACCCCATACTATCGTGCGGGTCAGCTTGGAATACATGAAATCAATGACGCCTATGAGTTTTCGCTTAACCCCAGTTTTATGTATTCACAACAGGGGTATTATGTTGATGGTGAAGACACAAAACTTATCCAATATGAATGTGATTCAGGTAGCTATAACGATATATTTGGCGCAACTGAATGTAAACAGTGTGGGAAAAACTCTTATAGCGGATTTGGTTCTGCGACCTGTACGCCATGCTCCGAAGGCTTCTCCTCTGAAGTGGGCAGCGCCAGTTGTACAGCGAACAAATATACGATCGCATATGAAATGAACGGTGGAACAAACTATGATGGTGCACCAACGACATATACATATGGTGTTGGGGCCACAATCAATGGAACACCAACAAGAACGGGATATACCTTTGACGGCTGGTGCGATGATGCTGCATTAACAACAAATTGTTCAAAAACGCGCACAATATCAACAACGGAAACGGGCAACAAGACGTTCTATGCCAAATGGACATGGCTCGCATGTCATGCATTAGTTATTGATGCCAACGGCGCTGCGTTTGACGATGGCAAAACATCACAAATCTTGTACGGCCAGTCTGTGCCTTATACAGTAGACAATAAAACTGTTTATGTAACGAATTTGTACATTGATAACAGATGTGAGAAAATGTTCACATCTATAGATATGGAAAGGTTATCAATATCTCGTGATGGTTATACATTATTGGGTATATTTGACAAACGGACAGACGATGTAACATCGAACGTTACGAACTATTCAGGTGAAGCAGGCACCCAGTATATGTATTTATCTGAATACACAACCGTACCTGTACCAACAGCGGCTTTCAGCGGGCTAGTACTATCGTCACATAAGACAATCTATGCGAACTGGGCACAGAATTGTCCTGCAGAAGTTTCGAATGGCAGTTGTAACATGGAAATAAGCGATCCAACAGCGGTAGAAAGTGTAACATATACGACCAGCTGTGACACCGACTATACATTATCAGGTAATGGTACCTCTAACCCGACATGTGCATTAACCAAATATACGATCGCATATGAAATGAACGGTGGAACAAACTATGATGGTGCACCAACGACATATAGTGTTACAGATGCCGATATTGAATTGGGAACACCGACAAAATATGGCCATATCTTTGACGGCTGGTACACAGATAGTGCTTACAACAACAAAATCACCACAATCGACACTGCCAAGGCCATCAATGTAACCCTGTATGCAAAATGGGCGGCGGCCACATGTGATATCGAAAACGGAAATGGCACACCAAGTGTATCCGACAACACCGTTACATGTACAATTACGTGTAAAACGGGATATGGACACGGTACCGGAACAGTAACCGGCAGCGAAAACAGTGCAACGGTATCGGCCGAATGTACAGCAAACAAATACAACGTTACATATTCTTGTGGTAAGGGTGCAACAGGCACAGCCCCAGCACCCGATACGGCAATATATGATGCACCATATAACACAAGATCAAATATCAATTGTACCAAAACTGGATATGACTTTGTGGGTTGGACCGTTGACGAGACTGACTTTGCATATGGTACAACATGGACATATACAGAAAACAAAACATTTGTTGCAAAATATTCGCTGAAAAAGGCGGGTACAATCGAATTACAGTTGAACGATGGCACAAATGAAACACAAACTGTAACATGTACGGTTGAAAATGCCGACACAACATCGTTTGGCGACGCAACCAGAACAGGTTATACCTTTGATGGTTGGGATTATAATGGTAAAAAATACACCACGCCAACAGCAGACATGTGTGCAAATGGGGCCACATTATCGGCGGAATGGACGGCACACACATACACGATTGAATATAATGCCAACGGTGGTGACGGTGCTATGACGAACAGCAGTCATAAATATGATGAACCCAAAGCATTAACAGCTAATACCTTTACACGTACAGGTTACATATTTTTGGGTTGGTCAGACAGCGAAACAGCAACGTCTGCAAAATATACAGATGGTGCATCTGTTAAGAATCTGACATCTGAAAACGGTGCGATTGTAACCCTGTACGCGGTATGGGATGCATGTACACAATGTTCTGCCGGCATAGGTGCAACATGTGATTTATCTGTTGTAAACAACGCATGTAAATATACAACATACTGTAAAACAGGGTATGAAAACATCCAAAACAGTGGTGCATATAACCCAATTTGCAGTGCAAAGGAATACACCGTTACATATTCTTGTGGTGATGGTACTTTGATTGGTGGTGTTAACAACACGCAACAAATCGCATACCTGGCCAGCGGCGACTTAAAGCGGGGAGATGCTGTATGTCAAAAAGCGGGTTACAAATTCGTAAACTGGACAGATGGTACAAACACATATAATTCGGGTGATCCATATACAATGTCCACAGCGTCTGATGTAACATTAACCGCGACATGGGCACAAGATATTATCACATGTGCTGCTGGTACATATTATGCGGGCAGTG
>JAZTWA010000019.1:0-1194 GCA_045635585.1 Candidatus Enterousia sp. | reverse complement strand
TACCTATGCTTAATTGATACATCAATCAAAAACTCTATCCTGCCCCAGCATATCTTGAACTGCGTCTGCGTGTTGTTCGGCCATGTTTTCATTGGCGCCATTTTCAACAGCCGCCTTTAAGATACGAACTATTTCGTGTTTATCGGTATAGTTTGCAGGTTCATTTTCTTCCAAAATCGTATCTACTACATCCAGCGCACGACGCCATGTTGTTACATAGGTATTATGCGGAATAATGCTGACATCACGTAATGTGCAGCCACCATAAAATACCACAACTGAAAACATTGGGATTTCAGACATCTGTTTGGACTGTTTTTGCAGCTCTGCAATATGCCCCGCATTCTGTTTAATTGGGTTATAGAAACGATACTTATCACGACCATAGGCCAAAACCTGGGTCCATTTATCTTGGTTACCACGCCCAAAAATCCAGCCACTGTAATCTTTTACCTCAAACACAATAAGGCCAACCTTGGTCGCCACAACCAGGTCAATCTGTGCATGTCGCCCATTTGCCTTTTTGACATACAAATCATGAAAGATTGCACCCGGTGCGATACCGTGTTCCAATAATTCATACACCAAGTCGCGTTCAGACCATGTGCCACGGTCCAGCGCAGTTACAGATTCAATCTGTTCATTTTTATGATTATTGTATTCAATCTTTCTCTTGTTCTCTTGCCGCAACAACAAGAACAATCCAGCGAACACTAAAAATACAATAACTATTACAGACATTGTTATTTAGCTTTCTCTCTTGTCTGTTGTGCTTTTTGGTCTTGAGGATAGAATATTTTATTAAACAGCCACCACAACAACACATAAGGCCAAAACATCAAAAACAATATAAAAAAGAAAATCTTTTTTACTGTTTTAAATAATGACATAAAAAATCTTTTCATTTTCAATCCCTATTCTACGCATGAATATGAATACGCTTCTGGCATTCTGTACATATTATTAGATATCGCATCTATGAACACGGGCAAAATACCAACCATCCATCCAATTGGAAATACGTCCAAAATAACCGCAGGTGTATTTAACTGGCGCATAACTGTCTTTTCGGAACATGCCGAATTAGATGACTTGATAGTCAAATCATTATTTGAAAATATAACCATATCTTGGTCTGGCTTTATCTTGTACACACCGCTATCGGCAGATACGGTTATCGTATCTTTGGAATTG
>JAZTWA010000018.1:0-37097 GCA_045635585.1 Candidatus Enterousia sp. | reverse complement strand
TTTCCACCTGCTTGATTGGTTAATGATGCCGCCGCTTGTGCGACACTAGAACTGGCTATTGCGTTTCTTGTTCTAGCCATAAGAGCCGCTTTATTTTGGGATGCCTGTGATGTGGTGGAACTTCCCCCACCACCAGAAATTGTTGCACCACCAAGGAACTTTCCTATACTCAAATACTGAATATATTTGGAACCCTTATAGACCATAAACCGCCCCCATAGTTCCACCAGTTTGACCCATCGCACCCATAATATCTTCTTTCAAAGCACGAGCATCTTCTTGGCGTGCTTCCAACAGTGTACGTCTTTGTTTTTCCTGTGCTTCTTTTAATTTCTTTTGGGCTTTCTTTTCTGCCTTTCTTGCAGCACTACCACCAAATATGGAACTAAACAAACTACCGCCTAAACCACCCCCAATAAGTGCGCCCATTGGACCGCCAAGGGCAAACCCTGCGATACCACCAATTAACCCACCGGCTATTGAAGAACCTGTTGCGGTTTTTTCATAATCAGAATAGTAATCACTCATTTGTAATCACTCCTAATTTATTGCCCCTTGCCACAAGGACAAAGGGTAATAAATCTTATTCAGATACTTCTGAAATTTGTGTTGCCGACAATACGCCGTCTGCTTCCGACAAGATGTAGAAAGCATAGGTCGAAGACGTCAAAGCCAAGATAACATCGCCTGCGCCCAAGCCTGTATCTTTTGTGAAGTAGCCTTCCGTTGTAACGTCATCGCTCGCAGGAACAGCATATTTCCACAATTTAGCAGTAGCCAAAGCACCGATTGTGCCATCTTCCAAAACACGTAAATTAGTTTTCGTAAAAGCCATTGTGAAATCCTTTGTTTTAATGGTTAAACAGGTTTAGTTGGGGCGAAAACCAGAAACTAGCGTTGCCCCAACCGATTTATTAGACTTCTGTCAAAACATCAACAGCCCACAAACCGTCTTGGTCTAACACGCCAATACCACGGTCAAACAATGCACGGTGTACGTTGCATTTGTTTGGTTTATCTTCATAAACTTCCACGCGGCGAGAACCATCGTTTTCAAAGCCAACCACAGCGTATTTGTGGAACGCAAAGAAACGAGAAGAGTTCGCGACAGATGTACCGCCATTTGCGTAATCCGGCATACCGCCTTCTTCCATATCTGGCAGTTCGTGCAGAGTGAAGCCCAACCATTGTGCGCCATCGACAGAACCAGATTCCAATGGTTTGTTCATAGCGGTCAAGATAGACACAAATTCGCTATCATCCAACAGATTCATCAACGAATCAGCAGATGCAACGATGTGGCGGTCTTTCTTTGGAATACCCGCTTTGTTCATCAAAGCAGCCAATTCTTTCAGAACCGCGCCCGACAAAACTTGTGAAGTCAAGTCGATGTAGTGGTTAACTGCATCATAGCCGTTATTCATAGCATCGATAACCGCTTGTGTGATGTCGCGTTCTACTGCATCAGCAACAGATTCTGCGTTGTCGGATGCTTGGTCGAAGTTGGTTTTCTTTTCTGTTTGCCAGTAAATAGGAACAGCAACTTCACGATTAGTTGTTGGAACAACCAATGTTTTGTACTGTTTCGATTCCAACTGTGTACGTACACCCAAGATGTCATCGTGTGCGTGAACTTTTCCAGACAAGCCAAAGCGGTCATCTTCGCCGACACGACCTGAACGGAAATCAATAAATTTAGATAAATTAGCAACCTTTTCCCCATACGCGCGTTTGAACTCACGTTCAAAATTACGAATATAGGCAGTTGTAATTCCACCTGTTACAATAGGCATATTAAACTCCTTTTTTAGTTATTTTATTGTGCTTCAAACAAAAGTAAAAATGGGGCTGTCTTTTTGTCGGGGCTGAATCAGTAATGCCGACATCATTACAGGGTTTTTAACTCTTGATATAGTTATATCAAAAATGGGATTAAAAATTCAAGTAAAAAATATATTGAAATAAAAGTTTGAATTTGATATAAGGATTGGCGTGGGGGATTTTAATGAAACGCAGCCCTGAATTTCAGAGCAAAAAACAATTCCGCAAACTATGCGAGTACGCTGTTCACTATCACTTTTGTTATTGCTATCTCTGCGGACAACCAATATTAGAAAACCAAAAATGGAATTTAGACCACGTGATTCCGCGTTCTAAAAAAGGTCAAACCATACCAAGTAATTTAAGACCAGTGCATATCGATTGTAATCAAGCCAAAGCAGATTTAACAATCGGGCAATATCGCCAGATACAACAACTAATCAGCAAACAAAGGGGTAAAGAAAAATGAAAGCGTTTGAATTTACAACCGATGTCAAAGCAGGCAAAACTATTAAACTCGCACTGTTCAGTGATATTCACTTTGATAGCCCTGATTGCGACAAAGAAACATTAAAAAAGCACCTTGACTTCTGTTTGAAAGATGGTCGTTATATCTTGATTGGTGGCGACCTGTTCGATGCGATACTGTTAAAAGACCAAAAGCGTGCAGTTCCACACCTGATTGAAAACACAGATTGTCAGTTGAACAAAAAGTTAGATGATATTTATGAATTTTTGAAACCGTATCAAAGCCAGATATTGTTCTTCGGTAGGGGCAACCACGAAGAAAGCATACTAAAATACAATGGGCTTGACGTATTATCAATGCTTGCGACAATGCTAAATATGGGGCAAGAACATAAGATATTGGTGGGAAATTATGCAAACTTCTTACGGTTTAGCGCAAAAGATAATACTGGCAAATTATGTTTTTATGACATCTTTCAACACCACGGCGCAGGTGGCGCAGCACCACAAACAAAGGGTATGTTAGATTTTGCAGCAATAGCCAAAGGTGTAAATGCCGATTTAATATGGATTGGACACAAACACTCTTCTTTAATCGATTATAGCACGCCAATTATGTCAATAAACACACAAGGCGATGTTGTTTTGAAAAACCGTCAATGTATCGAAACACCATCATACCAGAAAGGGCGTACGATTGACTATAACGCTAATTTCGCAGAACGGTTTTATAGTCATACCGCCCTGTCGGGTTTTGGCGAATTAAATTTGCGTATAGAAAGAGTGGGTAAAGATATTGGCGGAACAAAAAGTCGTAAAAGATTTGCATTTGTACCCGACCTTAAAATAACAACCATACCGGCAATAACAATCGGTAAATTGCAGACAGCGATATTGAAACAAAAACAGAGATAATTTTTCTCTTGACTTAAATTTTTAATTCATACTATACTCTCTATCGTTAGGCGTGGCATTTTTTTCCTTTCACTTATTTAATATTCGCCTAACACCACGTGGGGTGCCTACTTCCCTTATTATCTCTCTCCTAGGTACCCCACAAAAATTGGGGCAAATCGGGGTTAAATTCACATTACGCCTACTTTCCTGATGCCCCACCAAGATTGGCGACCAGTGTTTCATTTACACTGCACTTATTCGCCGACATACCGGATTCGCCAAAGTATGTCAACATTATCGGGTGGGTGCGGAAATGGTTGAAAAAGTCACTTAAACAACATACTGCACACTGGTAGGAATAAGTGATTGTGTGTCCGCTAATTGACATACGAAAATGGCGAATTGAGTAGCCCCAGAGTTAGATGCCAGCCCACCCGGCCAAGATTAAAAGGAAAGATAATGATTGAAAAAATATCACCATACAACGACGGCAAACATATTTTTGGACAGTTTAATAATTATGAAATGGGCGAAAAAATCAACGAACTTGTAGATGCTGTCAATGAATTGCAGTTAGTAAAAAAGGCATTGGATGTTGCTGTTGATGCGTTGAAAGAAATAACAAACAATGATTATGATGCCGATTGGCAAAATGACCTTGCACAAGCGACACTGGAAAAAATAAAGGACATAAAATGAATATTTGGCATAAACCAGACGAAAAGCCGATACAACGGAGATGGATAGTTGTAAAATATCGCGCACCAGTTAAACCGACTTGTAAATTTGTAGAGAAAGATACATATATTTCGCCAGTATGCGACTACGCATATCTTGACGACATAATAACAGCACTGGAACAAAAGGATGTAAAATGAACGATAGATTGGCGTGTCGTGTTTGGGACAAGGGAGATAATGCTTATTGGCCAGAAAAAACAATAAGAGCCAATGCGGAATGGCTGCTTTTTCCTAACGATAATATAGAAAATGTTATAGTAGAAAGGTCAACAGGACTAAAAGATAAGAACGGGAAACTGATTTATGAAGGGGATGTTGTGCGTTGCGACAGGGATTTTTCCAAAGACGGCAGAATATCATTGATAAGGAAAGTCCTGTATTCAGATGCCGCATTTCAATTAAAGAGATTAGATGATTATGATTTGTATTACATAAATGCGTTTCATAACTTTGAAATCATAGGCAACATACACGAACAAAAGGAATAAATATGATACAACATATATGCGTAAATGCCCTTGCTATTATCTGCGTAATATTCTTTGCAATAATGGTTGTACTTGTAATCTATGGGTTTTGGAAAATAACACGAGAACTATAAGGAATAGAACGATGACAACCAAACAATGTGCCAAATGTCCGTATCTGACCCGCAAGAATAAGTGTTTATGGTGCGAGTTTCACAACACCAACATTGGAAATATGGCAGATTGTAAATTAGCAAACAAGGAATAAAACGATGGGTAGATTACCATACGGGACTTTTAAGAATCTAACCCCAGAGCAACAGATTCAGCATCGGCGGGAATCCGCACGAAAATACCGTTGGGCGCATCGGGATAAAATAAATGCCAAAAACAAAGCCATTTTAGACCGTTGGAAAATTACAAAACCGTTCATCGTTCAGTGTAAGTATTGCGGGGAAGATTTTAATGCGCCACGCAGAGATAGACACGTCTGTCCAAACTGCCACCAGAAAGCCCACGAACACACAGAATCGATAAAAACGGGTTTAATTGCCCGTAGGAACGCGAAAGCATACTTGATGGACAAAGTGGTCGAACTACACAACAAAGGTCTATTACAGACAGAAATTGCGCGCGAATTAAACCTTTCCCAGCGCAACGTATCAAATTACCTGTTGAAAATGGGTTATAGAACTATGCCGGAATACCACAGGCGTAGAAAAATTTGACAATCGTATTATAGTGTTGTTATAGTGTTATTATAACAATGTGATAATAAAAAGGAATAAAATGTATTCAATATACAAACTAACAGACCCAAATGGATTAGTGTATATCGGTTGCACCAAGCAATCGGTAAAAGCAAGATTACACGGGACATATAACAAAAAACTTATGGCGGCGTTCAAGAAATATGGCATAAACTCTTTTGTTGTTGACATCATCGCAACAACAAACTCTGCCGCCGAAGCGAAACAAATAGAAGAAGAAAACATAAAAAAATACAAATCTTTTGATTCGCAACGGGGTTATAACGCTAATTCTTTTAGTGGTTATTCTAGCCAAGATAAAGAACCTACCGAATTGAAAGCGTTTAGGGCGACAGAAAAAGAAGCCGAGTTTTTAACAACTGCTCTTAAATGGTTTCGCGCACAAACAATACTGAAAGAGATTGGAACAATCAAAGAAATACCAAATATATTCACAAACGGCGCACCGATTCAACAGGTAAGCCCCACCGGTATCGTATCGGGCGGAACGGTTGAATTACCGCAATTTGTGGAAGATGTATTGAACGGCGGCTCATACCCTAACCCCGAAGATTGTACCCAAGAAGAACGCGATGTTTTGTATAATCAGATGTTCCAGGAATATTATAAGCGTTATATCTCTACGAAAGACGACAAATCGCGCGGTTTATTGCGTGAAATTATCGCAGAGTTTATTGAACATAACTTTCCTATGTTAGAAAAGGACACAAAATGACAGCAAAATCAACAATTCGTGATTTAATACGAGCAGAAGTGGTGCGAACTGCCGCTGTTCTGTATGGCGCGAAAAACTTTGAACGTTGGCACACGAATAAGGTATATCCTGAACAAATACAGGCTGTTTGGAAGATGGCGTACACCGAACTTGCGAATCGGCATCCCAAACGTGAGTGGCTAAAACTTTTGACCGAACAATCAAGTAAAAACATAGAGTTAAAACTTGTATTGCGCGTGCCGGACAAACAGGTTGAAATTGATTTACCCAGCACTGACACAAAGTTTTCTGCCATCGCGCACGCAGGCGGAAAGGAAATGCTCTTGGAACTCTTTGATATTATTCAAGAAATTGCAAAAAAGAAAATTGATTAAAAAAAGTTGTTGATTTTGATTTCCTATTTGATATAAAATCAATACCGGATAGATAGAATCGAGAAGGCAACAACACGGGCAGGCATATCGCTTTTCTCAATATCTATCCAAACCTGCCCGCCATTTTTAAGGAAGGATAGACAATGAAATACCACCAACTAACGCCAAGCGAACTTGAAACATATAATGTCGGTTATATGGTTGGTAGCCATCAAATTGTAATAATGAATCCTGTATGGGAATCAGACCAAGAACGCAAAATATATCGTAAGGGCTATAACGCAGGTATTCAAGATTGGAAAAGAAAAAATCAAAAATCAGCATTGTCAGCAAAATCAGCAAATGAAGATATGTCAGCAATGTCAGCAAAGTCCACAATGTCAACTTTGTCAAAATACAAGCAATGTCAGCAGCCAAGGGGGGATTATAGGGGGGTGGATATGGAAATGGATATGGTTATGGAAGAGAAAAAAGAAAAAGGGGTTGTAGGGGAAAAGGAAAAAGGTACATCAGATGTGTTTGTTGCTGAACTAGAACGGCAGGAATTATCAAAGACCAGAACAAAACGATTTACCCCACCAACCTTGGAAGAAGTAAAAGCATACTGTCTAGAAAGGCGAAATGGTATTGACCCACAAAGATTTATCAGCAGTTATGAATCAAAGGGTTGGATGGTTGGTAAAAGCCCGATGAAAGATTGGAAAGCGGCAGTTCGGACTTGGGAAAGGTCTGGGTATAATACCCCACAGAAAGCCAAATCCATAACATCGCCTGACTATGTTGGGGAAGGTAGTTTCTTAAAGAAAGCGGAAGATGACCCTTTCTGTGCAGATTTATAACTAAAAGGACACTAAATGAAAATAAAATGGCGCACCTGCCCACAAAACCGAAACTATAAAATCTCAAATACTGGTTTGTGTAAATCTACACAGGCGAGATTTGAAGGTAAATATCTAAAACCATCGCCAAGACCACACTTTGTAGATGTGTATGTCTTGTGTAGTAATTATTCCAAGCAAGCATACCCAATTCGACATCTTGTATATACTGCTTTTGTTGGGGAAGTTCCAAAGGGGTATATAGTTTATAACAAAGACGGCAACATACACAATAACAATTTGGACAATCTTGATATAATGCGCCGTTGTGATAAGTATTTTTTCTATTGTAAAAGAACCAAAAAAATACCAAAAATCAACGACAAAAGCAAATATACTTTCGTGATAAATGGAAAAACATACGAAACATCTAATGCAGTATTGAAAGATTACGACTTGGGAACTAGACAGAACCTATGTTTTCATGCAGATAGATTTATCGAAGGTAAAGCACCGCGTGGAACAAAATACAACCCAAAAGGTTTTATAATTCGTGGGGTTTTGGTTTATGCCACAAAGAAGCGGTTAGACAACCCAACCAAAATCCGTATGGATTATATTAAAAACAATTACAATTTTACAAAAAAGGATTGAAAAATGCCCGTAGAATTATACATAAAACTATCTAATGTGTTTATAGATTATTATCGTAATCACAAGAATTTAAGCGCAGATTTGGCGTGCGACTTAATGGCGGCACTGATACCTATCTGCAAGAAAATTGAACAAGGGAAGTATGACATAAAGGACAAAAAATGACAGAATCGCAAATCCAACTTATGCAGATGCTAATGCGTGAAAACGAAAAACTAGGCAAACAGTTAGATATTGCGTTAGAGTGTTTGAGTTGGTGCGCAGAAAACAAATTGCTCGCCGACAGGGTAAATAAAGCACTACAATCAATCGTAAAAATAGGGGAATAAAATGTATTATAGAAAAGAATATCGCTATCAGGAAGCCGATTTTAATGGCAAATTTGACGAAAAATTGGCAAAAGCAAGGGATTGGCTCGCAGATTGGAAAGAAAAACACAATAATCTTTTCGTCTGTGGGGGTGTCGGCTGTGGGAAAACACACTTGGCTATGGCGTTTTTGAACGAACAGTGTAAGACAGCGGAATATATCAGTGGTGATGATAAATGTCCGCCCTTTTGGTGTCTTGACGACATTGAATATGTAATCTCAAAGAAACTGTTTGACACTATCAGAAAGCAATTTTCCAAAGATGTTGCCGTCAGCCAAGAAGCAAGGAACGATGTCTATATCTATACCAAAACCAAATTGCTTATCATTGACGAACTTGGCTTGGGTTATGGTAGTGAATCAGAACTGATTGAACTGACCGACCTGCTCGATGCACGATGGAAGAAAGGTCTGCCCACGGTCTTTTTGAGCAATCTTGATATGAAAGGGTTGGCAAATTATCTGGGCGACAGATGTCGGCAGCGTGCATTTGATGGGGCGCAATATGTGGAAACTGATTCCAAGACCCACAGAAGTAAGCCAAAAGAATTGTGAAAATAATTAGTAATTTTTACTTGACTATTTATTTTTATGCACTATAATATGGGTATAGAACGAAACAAAAAGGACACGAAATGAAACGTTTTATAAAAAAACTTTTTAACATACCAACCACAACTACTGTTGTTATGACCGCAGAACAGTTGGCAGATTGGTTGAACGAACCTGTACCAACAGAAGCCCACAAGGTTTTTAATTGGTACAGCAAAAACATACCGGCAAACGATAGATAAAAGGACACAAGATGACAGAAAATACCATAGCATTATTGTCAACCAAATTAGACCGCACTCTTACCAAAGACGACCAAATCGCATTTATGGACTACTGTGCATATTACGGCTTGGGAAAAGAAGAAGAACCCGAATATGTGGATGAGTTCATTAAAGAGTGTTATCATCTTACAGACGGCAACCCAGAACACGATAAATTTTTAATGGGCGATGAAGAAGGTTTATATTTGGACTTAAATACACCAGAAAATTTACCATTTTCCCACAAAGTATTAAAAGGCAAATGGTTTTCGTGGACTTGGGGCGGAATTACAATAACAAGGTTGGCAAAAAATGAATTTTAAGAACGTAGATGTCGGGGTGTTATACGAAACTCTGCGCGGTTTAGACCAAAAGAAAAAACAGCGCAGGAAACACCCCAAACAACTAGATATGGAACAATGGATTAAGGAAAAAGAAAATGAACTGGCTAGAAAAGTATAATGAAGAACGCATCAAACACGGTATCTCTTGGTATCGTATCAACAAGATGATGGGGGTTAAAACAAACACTGTGTACACCAATCCATCGATGCGGACTATGGAAAAATTACACGCTGTTCTGTTGCGCTTGACAGGACAAGATAAGTAATCTATAATTTACTAAACAAAAGGACACGATATGAAAATACACTATATGAAACAACATTTGCTTGGGGATGAGCAAGAAGAAGCCATCGCTAACGCAATAGACCACTGGTTGATACTGAATCAACAGGAACGTACTGCGTTTATAGATTCAATCAACGTCTATACTAACCCTGATTGGTTAGAAGTGCGTGCAGGCAAATTTACCGCATCAACCGCATCTGCTTTCCTTTCTGACCCACAGAAAAAGGAAGATAAAGAAGCAGGAAAAATTGGCGATTCTGCAAAAGAATTATGCTATAAGGTTATGGCGGAACAGACAGGTTGGCGCGAACCACAAAATCCATATATGGAATTTGCACAGATTCGGCGCGGTTTATTGTTTGAGAATACAGCACGAAAATTGGCGGCTGAACAATTAGGGGAAGAAATAACCGAGTGTGGTTTTGTTGAATCTGACGTAATGTTCGGTTGTTCCCCAGACGGTTTAATTATGCGCGATGGGAAAATAGATGCTGTAATTGAAATAAAATGCCCAGAGCCAAAAGCATTTTACAAACAGTTGATGGATTGTGCCAAACGTGAGTATCAGTTGCAGATGCAGTTTTCTCTCTGGGTATGCGATTGTCCGCGTGCATATTTCGTTTTATATTGTCCAGAAGTTTCCCCAAAGGTATTTGTAATTAAATATACGCGTGGACTTTCTTGGCAGGCAAAACTGGAAAAACGCAAAGGACAAGTTGCAGATTACATACATCAAGTCAACGAACAGATAAACGCAGGCGAATTTAATATTCCAACGTTAGAATAAGGTGTTATAAATGAAGAAAAAATTTTGTGGCACAGATACAATTCACGTTCTTTCAGAACCAATAATGGAAACAGTACCATATACCCTGTATATGCAACAGCAAGACCTAGTAAATAAAGCCCTTTCACAAGTAGAAAGATTAGTTAAAGAAAATGAAATGATGTCAGAACGCGTACGCCATATTAAAGAATTTTGCCAAGCAAATATATCTGCTTATGATAGGGAACATCCTGGTAGATTCGGCAAACCGTTAAACAAAATAGTTTATATGTGTCAAGATTGTTTGAACAAACTGGCAACATATAAAAACCCAAAGGCAAATTCAAATGGACAAAAAAACATTTGACGTAACCCATTTCTTTGTGGAACTATTAGAATTAGTGATAGGGTTGGCGATTTTGAGTGTCGTTGCATACCTAATCGCCTGCGCCTATTGGGGTCTTTGTATGGGGCTTGAAGCAATGGGGGTGTAGGATGTTTGGAAGAAAGAAACTTTGGAATTGTTCCTTACATAACGTGTCTAAGAAACGTTTGGCAGAGATTATGTCGGGTCAATGGAAACCAAAGCCAGCCAAACCACTATGTACCGCAAGCAAAAAATCAGCAAGTTTATGGGCGCAAGCACGGAAAGAGTGTTTAGATAGGTACGACCACAAGTGTTTTCTGTGTGGTCGTTCTGATTTACCGTTGCACGCCCATCATTATTTATGGACACGCCAACAAAGACCAGACTTAAAATACGACCAAAGCAATTTATGTTGCTTATGTGCCAAATGTCATAATCATTGTGGCGCAGATGCAAAGTTCTATGAACTAAAAGCAAAGATACACAACAAGATTCAAAGGATGGAATATAATAAGGCATCTGATGAATAACAATGGGGCGGCTATGGGTTGTGGGGTTCTCGTGTCCTTGTAAATTCCCCACAACGCCCCACCAAACTTGAAAGGGGGAAAGAAAATGTCTTTAAGAAAGAAGTGGTCTGCTGAACAGATAATTCGTTGGTGGGGAATTACCTGCCCAAAAATGACATTTACAAAAGCGTTGGACATCTTTGGGGATGCTGTTGAATCTTACAAGGATTGTCCATATAAAGAAAAATTACACTATGTAGCACTTTCTTTTATTCTTGCCGCTAATATTTCCCGAATAGATTTTTTAACTGGCGCACAAGCATTTGAAGTCGCAAACAATGTGGCAACAGATTTTGGTGCCGACAAGGTTCGTGTTCAAAACGAAATAAATAAAATAATGCACAAAATGGAAGGAAGATACGATGACAAAAGATTCAATATTTGATATTATTGCTCTAATTGGTTTGATAATACTGGTGGCATCTCTTGGTGCTTGCCGGCTAACAACAGTTGATGTGCCAAACGCATATTTAGAAAACTGCTATTCTGAACATTGTAAAGCAGGCAATAGGGCGTGCGATTGTCTGTCAGAATCTCGCGCGTGTCAGAACAAATTAAACGCACAAATCGATAAAATAAGGGGTATGAAATGAACAAACATCTTGTTTATATGATTATTGCTTTGTTTGGAATTGTATTGGTTCTTGCTCGTATAGCCAACCAAAACTATGAAGCAAAAAAAGCACTGGAACAACAACTAGCAGCGGAAAAAGAAGCCGTATATCAAATGCAATATTTGAATTATCAAAAGGAAAAAGAAATCGAACAGATAAAACAATCACTTGAAAACACTGGATTATGCAATATAATTTTACCAAAAAGCATTTAGGAAAGGGGGAATAAATGAGATTTGAACAAGCATTTCAACTCGTGGGCGTAGCGGAAGGTGGCTATGTTGATGACCCCGTTGACTTGGGCGGACAAACAATATGCGGCATCTCGCGCAAACACCATCCAAACAGCAAGATATGGGAATACATTGACAAGTGGAAAGAACGTGGTATGACACCATACGAAATCAACAAGATGGCAAAATCCACGCCCGAATTTATGGACTATGTGAAAGCAATATATCGTGGGGCGTATTATAACCCTTGCAAATGCCCCGAATTAAAGAGTTTATACAGGTACCCCTTGTTCAACTGCGCTGTTAACATTGGGGTCAAGAACGCCAGTAAATTATTCCAACGCGCATTGGGCGTGGCTGACGATGGTATTATCGGCAAGATTACCATACGCAAAGCCTACATCAGTAGCCCCAAAACAGTGTTGGAAAAGTTTTATGCAAATTGGGAAGGGTACTATGATGCCGTTGTAGCAAAACGCCCTGAACAAGCAAAATTCCGTAAAGGCTGGCACAATAGAATTGAGCAAGTCAAGAAAGATAACTGTGATTAAGATTGTTAACAATATTGCGTATTATGATAAATCGCTGCCTGATTGGTGGAAAGGCGGCGCGGAAGTTCGTGTCATACACAAGGAAAACAACTTTTTCATTTACTGTATGGACAAGTCCAAACTGCCACCACACATCATTGGGGAAAATCAAAACCTTGAATTACAAGATGCGCCTGATGGTTGGTATGAAGTCCTAGTCCATAGCCAAGCGTGTATTTCTCTAAATTGGAATCGGTCATTGGATAGCGAACCACCACAAGAAAAAGAAAAGATTAAACCGATTGACCCACGAACAGCAACTGAAACAGACTTGAACTACTGGCTATTTGTAAAAGCACGAGATATGGTGGAAAGCGGACACATTACAAAGGGGTTCGCAGATGCCGTTAAGGTTATGCGCGATGCGTTCAATGCGATTAAAACGGAAACGAAGTCCTTACAAAATCGCAAGACGAAAATAAAAGAAATCCTTGTAGAAGAAGAGAACACTGATGACGAAGATTAAACTGAAACTTTTTGATTACTGTATGGGCATACCCGACAAATGCCTTGCACTGATGGTTGATATGGTGCGCTGGCTTTACAATAAGAAAAACGGTATTCCTAACGCAAACAAAGGTGGCGTGTATGGAATCGAAGGGTCGCGTGGGTGTCTTCACGGCGACAGCGAACTTTTACTTGCCAATGGCACAACCATCAAAATAAAAGATTTTAAGGGGGGTATGATAAAAGCGTTTGATGGCGTATCACTTATCGATACATACGCTGCCCCAGCGGTAAAATACCCTGCCAAAAAACTTTATAAAGTAACAACGGAAAATGGTAATTATTTTATTGGCACTTCAAACCACTTTGTTTTAACTGATGGGCTTTTCTTGCCTTTGGAAGCGACCAAACCTGTTGGTCTTTTATCTTCTGCAACCCTTCCGGACTCCACTTCGGACACTTGCCTTTTAGGGTATGAGCAAGGTGTTCGCCGTTTGATTGGAACAACTCTAAGTTTTCTATACGGTTGTTTAATGGATTTCCGTCAATATGATGCACCACTTCTGTTGGCAGAAGATACCTACCTAGGTGTTGTTCCATCACTAATCGATGCTCTCTTATCCAACGATGGTGCTTCGTTGCGTATGGATGGTCTTTCGGTGCGCGAACATATACATAACCGTTCCTATCAATATGCCGCCCACCTTTCCACATTGGTTGCTCATCTTGAATCCTTGGAACAATATTTTGAAGACAAGGATACTTATATCGGCGCAAAACTTTCTGAATTGTTAGACGGGTTTTCCCAAATCTTTCGGCAATTTCTATTGTCGTGTAACCGTTGCGATACAACTTGTCAATTTCTTTCACGAATTCAGGATATGTTGATTTTGATAAGTCAGGATGAAAATCTTTCAAATATTCTGAAATTATCTTCTTTCGCCTTTGACGATAATTCATTTACGGACTCCTTTGTAGTGTCAACCAACAAGGATATCGACTTATACAGCAGTGTCAAGAAAATTGAATACTATGGGGAAGAAGAATATTATGATATATTCGTGCCATATTTCCACAACTACATAGCAAACGGCTTTGTCCATCACAACTCATCAAAATCACAATCATTTATGCGTATTGTTGGACAGATTTTAGAGTGTGGTTATGCAGATGCAATAACCGTTGGAATTATTACCGAATCAGCGTTGGATGAATCTGTCGTTTCGTTGTTTGATGATATATTTGCTGACCAAATTGACGAAAAGTTTTCAAAAAACCATTATCGCCGATTAAAAACTGGACAAGAAATCTTTTTTAAAGGGTTTCATCCTAGCAAAAAGACAGCATTGAAAGGTACTGAACGAGCAACCGAAGTTCTTTTGATAGACGAGTGTGAAGGTTGGGGCATCGATGCCGCTGCAAAGACCCTGAATACCTATATTCGTGCAGGTGGAATTATTATCTTAATATCAAACCATTTTGACGAAGATGTTAAAATTTGGGGTCAATCTGTTGGTTGGAAATATATTCGCATTGATTACTGGGAAAATCCACACCTTGATTCTCGTACTCGTGAAACGTGGGATACTATGCGTGAAACAGACCCTGACCTGTGGAAAGCAACGATTATGTATCAAAGCACCAATGATGACTATGTGCGTTTGTTTTCTAATATCGACATTGACCGTGCGTTTGGTGGGGAAAGCCCACACAAAGTAGGAACTGCATTAGTAAAAGCGATGGCACAAGACTTCGCGGTTGGCGGTATGGATAAAAACGTAAGAACACTTGGCATAAAAGACGATTCTGGTATTTATCATTTGTGGGTAAAACAAGGCGACACCTTTACAACCGAAAAACTTATGACAGCCATTATGCAGGAAAAACAAGAGTTTAAGCCCGACATATTCATTGGGGATTCTGTGGGTCAAGGACTTCCAATTATGCAAATGCTCGGGAACGAATCACCAACAAACATATATTTCAATGGCGGAAAAGAACCACATATAGACGGTTATTATAATTTACGCGCAAGCACATTTGGAAGATTAAAAGAACTTGCAAGCAAGTATTTAGTAGTGATTCACGCTGACCCACTTGTGCAAGGGAAAATACGCGAAGATTTAAGGGGAATAATACTTGCACCCGAAGATAAAGATGGTCGCACAAAGATTATGCCAAAGGAAAGAATCAGGAAAATCCTTGGCAGGTCGCCCGACTACGCGGACAGTTTAGCAATGTGTATTTATGCCCTAGACCAAGGCACAGAATACAGCGACAGCAATTACCCCGACAACCCAAATAAAACGCGTTCTTGGCAACAAGATTGGGATTGGTAATAAAAGGACAATTTATGAGCAAAGCACTACCAATTAAAGATTTTCCATACTATTACATTACCAACAACGGCGATGTATATTCTCGTAATTATAAAAGAACAGGTGTTACTAAAAAATTACGCACACAGCAACACAAAAACGGTTATTTAAGTGTTTCATTACACAAAAATAAAAAAGAGTATAGAAAACAAGTTCATCGGCTTGTTGCCGAAGCGTTTATACCAAACCCAGAAAACAAACCAGAAGTTAATCATAAAAACGGAAATAAAAGAGATAATCGTGCAATCAATTTAGAATGGGTTTTACCATCAGAAAATATGAAACACGCCTGTTCTGTGTTAGGTTTTAGGCCACCCAAAAACCGACTTGGAAAACTTGGCAAAGAAAGCCCACTTTCTAAAATCGTATTACAAATTGAAAAAGGAATTGTTGTTGCAGAGTTTTTTGGAACAAACGAAGCAGGAAGAAAAACAGGTTTAAAGCAACAAAGTATATGTAATTGTTGTAATGGGAAACAGAAAACTTGTGGTGGTTTTGTGTGGCAATACAAAAAATAAACTGATAAGATTACTATGTGCAAAAACAAAAAAACTAACCAAAAGGGGAAAAAATGGAAGAAAACCAAGAAAAGCAGGGTTTAGAAAACCAAGAAAACAAAGGGTCTGATATGACTTCGTTTATTGATTCATTTGATGATGAATCAGTAAAAAAGGCATTTAAGGAAACATTAAATGACAAGGGCGAGTTTGACCGAGAAAAGATAAAAAATCTTGCTGGTCGTATGATTTCTGACCGCCGCACGCTTTCTAAAATCAACAATATGCCAGAAAGTGTTGCCAAGTTTAAGGAAGAATACAAGCCAGAAGAACGATTTGCCAACTTGTTTAACGAAGAAAATAAAGCCGGCGAAAAAATCCGCAAGATGTTTGACGACTTTGATAATCTTTGTTACAACAACACAATCGGTCAGACCAAGAATAGATTGGTTAAAGATTTTATTCTGAAAACCCTTTCAGAGAACGGAATCATTGATACCACCACAGCCGAAGAAAAAGCCGCAAAAGAACAACAGAAAGCAGACGACCAACGCGCAATACTGGAAGATGCTTTGGGTGCAAATACTGATTTGGACAAGGTAAATGCGATTATCGACCAATTTATCGAAGATGAAGCGGAAGATGACCCTGATGTAAAACCTGTTTTTGAAGCAATCAAAAATAGTGCCAAGGGTAAGTTGATACTGTATTCCTTGCGTAATCGTATCTATGGGAAACCAGTTCCTGTTATGAAAACCGAAATCGGCACATCACAAAAGGCACTGGAACGCGAATACAACGACCCGAACACATCACGTGAACGCCGTAAAGAAATTGCGGAAAAGTTGAACGAAATGGAAGGGATTGAATAATGGCTAAATTAAACTGGTTTTTAAGATTGAAAAATATGGCAAGCACCGACCCTGCGGCAAAGGACTTGTTAGATTCAATCAACAATGCCGAAACCGATGAAGCAAAGGAATCGGCAAAAGAAGCAGCAAAAACGTACGTAGAATCGATTTCTGACGAACCTGCGGTGGAAGAACCCAAGGAAGAAGAACCCGTTGTCCAAGACGGCGAAATCGTCATAGAAACGGAAACAGACGAACCAACAGGGAAAAGACCCGAGCCAATCCCTGCACCAAGCCCACTCGCGCAGAAAATCGCACGCCGTCAGCAAATGACCGAAGAAGCGATTGCCAAGCGCAGAAACCAACCAATCACACTCTCTGAACAAAAGAAAGCGGCGATTGAAAAGGGTAAGGAAGTTATGAAGCGTAATGCGGAACGTGCTGAACAACGGAAAGCCCTGCACGAAATGATTGAACGGCAGATGGCGGAACGGCAAGCCAACGATGTCAAGAATATGAGTGGTGTTCTCTCTATTCTGTTGCGCGAATTGAACTTGCGCAAACGATTGGAAATCATCTGTCGCGACCATCACATTACAAGGAAAGACCTTGAAACACTGCGTAAAAACAATCCATCGGGTTGGGAACAGTGCAAAGCGATTAGGGAAGCGATAGATGTTGAAATGGATTTGTACATTAAATAAAAAAGCCCGAGAGTAATCTCGGGTTTCTTTTTATTTTTTCTTTTTCTTTCCGCAAGCCATAGTAGCCCCCTTTGGTTATAATCCTAACATATTGTTAAGATACTGTTCGGCATCCTTTCCTAATTGTACCTTAATTGTTAATATTTCAATCAGGTCTTGTGTCGTCAATTCTGCACCATCAAACCCATAGTTGCGATGGAACTTCCGTCCGACACTTTTGCCAAGCCACGCGCCTTCGTATTCTAACTCTGCGCCACGTGAAATCGCACGAGAAACAGGTTTAATTTGCGCTGGCACAAGTTTATTCAACTGGGTATATGTATAACTACCTGCCCACGTACCCGGTTGTTTGACCGCCCAACTGAACTGATTATTAACAATGGATTCCACCAACGGAACATCGCCAATCACGTTCTTTGCGCTTCCTATGTACCCACCGATAATCGCTGAACCGATATTGTTGTCCTTTTTCCATTGACGTATTACCATAGCCGCTGTTCTCATTGGTATTGCAAACGCACCAAAGAAGTCCAAATCAACCCATACGCCACCGATATTTATTGAATCGTATGGTTTATTCGGGTCATATTTGATACCTGTTCTGTATGGGTCTGTATAGAACTCGTCATCATCACTGGTTAAAGCACCCAACAAAGCCATAGCAACTGCCGACAATGTGAAGTATGTCCAATCCATACGCAGAGCCAGTTTTTTCATTGGGTCTAGTGCCTTTCCTGTTCTCAACTGGTTAGCCCACGTTGTCAACTGAATTACTGGTGCTAATGAACCACGCACACCCATTTCTGCGATGTTTGCACCAGTTGTCAAGAACGGTGCTAACAGATTCCCCAAACCGAACCCTTGTGGGTCAAGCCCCAACATAACGCGCGACACCTTGTTCAGTTCAGAACGTATGTGATTTAAGCAACTTGCCAATGCGCCATCTTGGGTAAATACAGCCATATTTGCTACAGCCAACGCTTGTTTTCTAGCAAGTTTTGCCGCATCAGTTTGGTTATTTAATTGCAGATATTCCTTAAATACTTCGTCTGCGCTACGACCTGTTGCTTTCGCATCGGTACTGGCAATTCTAGCCAATGTATTGACAAATGTCGGTACACGGAAGAAGTTATCTTCCTTACCCAAAATAGTGTACGGGTCATACCATTTCTGTCCACTTGCTGAATACTTTTCCCCGTGCAATAATGATGGACTTGTTGGCTTTTCCATCTGTGCAAAGTTCATACCTGTTGCACCATACACGTCTTTGATACGTCTGACTTCCTTATCTATCAGGTTCTGTGATACATTGTTTTCCCCAAATATACCACCATCAACCCCACGTGTTGCCAACCTTGTTGCCAGTGTATTCATAGCCGTAGATGGCACGTTAGCGAAGAACAGAGTATTCACGCTTGCCAACATAGCACGTGGTGCATAATCGCCAAACAAACTGAACTTCTTTGCGCCAACACCCATCATCTTCTGCTTTTCCAACTGCCATTTACGCAATTCTTGTGCGGCAGCAACTGCCTTTGCAGATTCTGGATTATCAATATCAATCAACGCCTGTTGTGCTTTTGCGCTGATGTCCAACAGTTTCGCCTGTTGTTCGTTAGTCAGTTTCGCACCGGCATCTTTCTTGATTTGGTTCATAGCCCAACGAATAAACACTTCTGAATTACCCTTTTGGGATTTAGCAAAGTTCAAATCTTCCTGATTCAAGAAACCACCCGTTGTATTACCGCTAAATGTTGTACGCGCTTTTTCAAACATAACGCGCAAAGCGGTTTCTCTTTCTTTGGTGTTTGGGTCTGTCGCAAAGATAGATGGCAATTCTCGGTCAAGAAAACGTTGTATATCTCTATTAAACCGTTCTATTGCACCGCGTTTCGACCCTGCGTAGTTGGTTGCCGCTTTCAGTTCCAAAGCACTTTCAATTTCACGCAACGCATCAAGGTATGTCTGATATGACTTATCGTTGCTCAAAGCCAACTGTGTACCCGCTAAACTCTGATTGATGGCGATGTTTGTATGTAATCTTGCCCAATCTTCATCTTTCGGTGTAATGTTATTCAACGCCATATACGCATTTATCAAGGTGGTACGGTCAACCCCTGTATCGTTTGGTACTAATTCTGGGTCGCCATAAATGACTTCTTTTGCATGTTCTGGGTTCTTTTCGATGTAGTCCTGTGCCAACTGCGCTTCGGTATCACGCGACTTGCGTTCAAACCATCTACGCTGTTGTTGTTCGGAATCTTTTAAGAAGTTCCCACGTTCAGCAATAACTACCTTTTGGGCATCTGCTGTCGGTTTGACATCGGCAGGCATATTTTCGTCAAGGGTATTGTAAAGCCGTTGGTCTGTGCGTTCTTGTTCTTCCGCATCTTGCCCAAACTCTTTCTCTCTATCGTTCATTTCCTTGATAGAAACTTGGATTGTGTCGCCCTTGTCATCTGTAACGTTCATAAATCTTTCGCGTTCTGGGCTAGATTCTAACGATGGTAATGATGGGTTTTCATACCAACGATTGAAGAAATCAACTGCCGCTTGGTCTAAAAATGGCAACTGAATCTTACCTTGGTCGTCTAAATACGCCAACTGTGCGATAGATTTATACTTTGCAGGAATCCATTTAAGATATTCCTTGAACGTCTGATTTGCACCTGTGGGAATACCAAACCCTGTCAAATATGCTTCGGTCATACGAGCAAACTTTTCGTGCTGTCCTTTCGTCAGTTGGGTCTGGTTTTGGTCTATGCCAATCATATCGAACATTTCTTTTGTAGATTGCAACCAACCTTCTTTGACCGTCAATTCGCCCGATTTAACACGATTATAGATGTTGAATATTGTATCTAACCAGTAATGCGCTAATTCGTGTGGAAGGGTCATTTCGTTCATATTTCTTCCCAACACGATTACAGCAAGTTCTGGGTCATAGAAACCATTTACGGTGCGACCCTGTGGCAACATTTGCATATTTTGATTGACAACATCGCTTTTCGTAATATAATTATTACTAGAAAGGTTGTCGTTATACACCCCGAGCAATTGGAGCGAAGAAGGTCTTATAGCGGCAACCTTATTTTCGTCTATGTATAACAAATTACCGTCTTTAACATTATTTGCTACAAAACTTTCAAAATTATCTTTTCCATACACACTAGGCACAACATTATAAGAACCGTCTGTTTTTCTAATGATAGAAACAACCGTTCTTTCCCCTGTATCTTTTGCATCTAAAACAGCCACAACGCTATTTTCTGGGTCTGTTTTTGACCTAAATACAGCCACAGGGTCAGATACTAACTCTGGCAAATCTTCTACAACAGACACAGGAATATTATGTTTGTCTTTATTTATTTTACTTATAACACTATATGATACGCTCAACGGTTTTTTATCAAAACCTAACGCCTGATAAACCACAGGTGTTTCATTTACAACCGTTATGCGTGATTGTTTATTGGCTTTTCCCTGAAATACATTGCGTACTTTTTCTCTAAAATTATTTAATTGCGATTTTACTGGTTGGAACAGATTTTTTATATCCGCCTGATAATAGATATTCCCTGTATCTTCGCTATAAGTTCCACGGTTATTTACTGATTTGATTTGGTTGGACATCAGTGCAACATATACGGCTGCATCAGAATAGTTATATCTTTTTGTCTTAAAACCATCAAAACCAAATTCTTTGATAATTGCTTCACGAATATCATTATACAGTTTGTTTTCGTCATATTCTTCGGCTTTTATACCGTCTTTGATATACGCTTCTATTGTATTTACCAAAGAATCATAATCGGTTTCTGTATAAATATCTGCCATTTGTGAAGTGGTTTCGTCATAAAATTCATAACCTTTGGCTTTCAAATCTTCCAAGACCTGCATACTGGCATCTCGTATCATTTCGGCATTTGCTTCCATAGTATCTAAATCGCCATCGTAATCTTCTGCCATAAACACTTGTGCATAAGCATAAACAGGATGTTCTAGTTTAAGATACACGGACATTACATCGCCATAACCTGTTGCGATGTTTCTATCATTTGTGAAATAAAAACCTACACCTTCACTTGTGCCAGATTGTCCGATTTTTTCGCCTGCAAATTCTTCAAATTGGGCTTTTGTTCCGTGATACACAACCAAAGGTCTGCCTTGTTCATCAACCACTTTACTATCGCCAAACCATCGCCAGAAATTACGCAACGCTTCTGCCGATTTTGCAATACGGTTTCCATCAGAGTTATAGACGGTTCTTTCCTTTCCATCTACTTCTATTGTTTCCCCATCATAAGCAGGGTAAATATCGTCAAGACGGGCGTTTTCGTCTGCCAAGTCAAATTGTTCAAGCCGCATAACTTGTTGTGCTGGCGCATTTGTTGGTTCTAAACCGCGAGAAATCTGTATTGCGTTGTAAAATTGTAATGGCTCAATCTCTGCTCTTTGGGCAGCATCAACAATCATATCTGAACTAATACTCATTTTTAACGCTAGATTCTTATGTTCTTTACCAAAAGACCTATCAATTATCTCGCGCAATGTTACATTATAATAGTCGGGAATACGATTTAATTGTTCTTCTGTAAATAACCCATAAATCTTTTTTAATACCTGTGGCTTGATATTACCGTTTTTATAATAAGTTGTTACTTCGCCATCAAAGAAAGGCAAAGAATAATCAAATTCTTGTGTTTGTCTTGGTTCTTCGGCTATATCTGACACAAACTGGTTCTGATACGACACTAATACTGCCATAACATTTTTATCAACCAACGCACCTGTTGAATCATAAATACTGGTATATTCGATACCTGCTGATTCTGCTTGGACTTGCATAAGGTCATCGGTTGCCTTAAATGCCTGTCCAACAAGGTCTTTTTTGCTCAAACTGGTCTGTGTTGTACCGCCGATAGATGCTTCTGCTCTCTCTAAATATGCATCGATATATGCAGAAATAGTTGGTGCATCGCTGAATATAAAGTGATATAGGAACGCATTTTCTGCTACAACATCGACACCATCTAAACTTGGGGTTGTAATACTGTCAATAAAGTTCCCAGCGTTGACCGTCTGCATTTTATTCAACGCATTACGCAGGTCGGTATAAATACCATAGGTACGATGTTTTTTAGCAAACTCAAAGACACGGTTGGCACTACTGATAATTCCATTACGCGCTTCTGTGTATTCCGGTAAGGTCATAACTGAATCAAACCCGAACTTATCTTTTCCAAATATCTTTTTAATAACCGCATTTCCGAATCGCTTGTTCTTTTCGACCGTTGTGGTATTTGGGTCAAGTTTAGAATCGAAGTCCGCCTGTGTTTCTGTCTTTGTCAGTTGTTCGGAATCTGTATTTGCTATTTTGATTTCCTGTTTGATTTCGGGTGTTTTGGCATCTTCCAGTTCTGCCTTTGCAACTTCTGACCGAACTTTTGCCTGAACATACGCATTTTGCAAGATATTTCGTTTCATACGCGCTTCTTGTAATGTTTTCTCATTACCAGCACCTGTCTTTTTTAATTCGCGCTGACGAGCAATTATTGCATCTTGTTCGGCAATTCTTTTCTGTATATCTTCCGCAGTACCCAGTGGTCGCAGATATAACACATTATTTATATTGGCAAAACTGGCAACATCCAAGAAACTATCTATTGGCAAACCTGATTCAATAGATTGTTTGATTGCTTGATTTCCTAAATTCTTTGCGATAAGACCTGCATATTCGTCTATATTCAACGCAGTACCCGTGGCATTGACCATCTTTTCAGACCAACCCTGTGCTTCCAATGCACTTTTAATGGCTGCTTTCAGTTTGTCGTACGCCTGTCCATTTTGGTTATTTAATTCCAGTTGTGCGGACATATTGTTCATTGTCCTTTCGATACCGTTTGTCAAAACAGAATCTACGACATCCGTTGCTAATTCGTGAGACATTCCCGAGTTTTCCAATTTACGAATCATAGCCCTACGGTTCAGGTAGTATAATCCGCTCCCCATAGCACCACCAACGATACCACCGACAATAGCGTTTTGTGCCATACGATTAAGGTCAAAATCCCACCATTCGCGGTACCCGCGCACCATTTCGCCTATCTGGGAAACTGCATCTTGGAACCCTTCTTCTGAAAATTCGCCGATAAAACCTTTGGCAAGATTTTCCGTAAAACCTTTTAATAGTGCATTTCGGCTACCATATAGATGTGGAACAAGTGCATCAAACCCCAAACTCTTTTCAATATTAGCATTGACGATATTGGCAACAGTATTTACTGCGACATCTAATGCTGGGTTATAACCACTTAAATCAAAAGCACCGGTCTTTTCCATATATTCTCTGGCACTTTCAACAGACGATGAGCCAAGCCCATAAGCAAGCGAAGTTCCAACAATCGTGCGCCCTGCCGCTTTTTTTGCCGCCTTTTCTGTTACCATACCTATTCTTGCCGCGGGGATTTTTCGTGCTGTTGCCACTGTTTTAACACCCTTTGCCGCTATTTTTGAACTGCTTAAAACTGGAATCATATAAGTGGCGGCATCAGCAAACACCTGTGTCCATTTAGCAATAGGACTATTGCCCGTAAATTCAGAAACGACTTCTTCTCTTTCGCTACGATGTTTTTGGTTTGAATAATTTATATCGTTATAGATTCTATCTAATGCTGTTTCTGTTGCGTTTGGGAAAAATGTTTTTTCAATAGCAACTGGAATATCTAAAACATACTGTGCTGTTTCTGGTATAATACGTGTGGTTTCATAACCAACACCGCCCAGACCATACGCAATTTTTCCAACAACGCCTTCGCGTTCACTCAAATCTTCCTTTGCAAAAGCGACACGTGCCTTTGCCGCTTCTCTTTCGTCAAGAATCCACTCTCTCGGGGAATTGTATTTAGCCATAAATTGCAACGGCGCATCAAGTGCCAACCTTTCCATATCGATAAAATCATTATCTGAATTATCAACCCCAATATTAGTATTAGAAAGTGTCAAGTCGCTTTCTGCCTTTGGGTTTAATTGCAATTCGTCTTTATCCATTGCGCTTCCCCTATATTTTAATTCTAAATATTGTTTTGCCGTTTATACCAAGATATTCCCAAACAATTCCGTTATGGTAATAAAGCGGTTTTTTACCCTGTTCTAATTCGGCTTGCATTCTATCAAATTCATCTTCGGGAATCCAATAAGAATTATATGTTTTTGCATAATCGTATTTGGCGCGTTGCAAAATGTTTCGTGCGGCAACTTCATTACCCATCTCAATCTGTTTTTCAATTTCGGCAATATCTTTACTTGCGCCAATTAAAGCGCGGCTTCGGGCATTGTCCATAGTTCTATATTTAGACGAGAAAACACTTGTCAGATAATTATAACCAGTAAGGTCTTTCGATAAACTAACTTCTTTACTTGTTAATCTGCCAACCTTACGGGCTTGTTCTTCTTCCTTATAATAATCTTCCAAAGCACCTTTCCTGTATAATTCAGGGAATTTGTACATATCGAGTTTCATTGCGTCTGTCCAGTTAGTCAAATCTAACATCCAGCGATGATTAAATGTTTGGTCTGTTGTGGCTCTCTGAACCATATTACGAAACGTTATAAAATCTTCGTCAGACATATTTGTCTTTTCGCGATTATCGTAAGCGCGTTCCAATACGTCTGTTGCTTTTTCAATCTTTTTTAACATACCATCAGGCGAATAATCTTCGTCTTTTGATACTTCATTACCCAATTCGCTTATTGCGTTTATCAAGCCCATAGGGTCAGATTCTTTATCAGGGTCGTACCATCTTGAAATTATTGCCTTTTTGTCTAAATCTTCTACCTTTTTAATAAGTTTTTCAGGCAAAACACCTTCTTCGCGCAACGCATCAAGTTTGGCATCGGCATTACCCTTACCCAAAACATCAGCCAAATTAAATGCTGCTTGGGTTTTAACGACACGTTTGTCTTCGGCATCAAGTTCTTTCCTACGGCTCTTGATATAGGTATTTAACTTATCATAATCGTCTTTATCAAAACCCGTCATTTCACGAAACACTTTTTCGTTTTGGAACGTGTTTTCATCCCACTTTTTCAACTGTTCCAATTCCATACCGCTTATAAATGTTTTAGCACCCTGCATTTTATAAGAGTTAATATTTGCGCGATTTTTACGGTCTGTTTCAGAGAAAATATAATTACCTTCCATATCTCTACGATTTAATAACATATCCATTTGGGCGATATTATTTTCCCATTGACCGATAACATCTATATCTTGTTCTTCTTCCGGCAATGTTTTCTGATACAGATAATTAGCAAAATCGTCAGGCATAGCCATCTTAAAACTATCTAATAATGCACTAGAACCATACCGAATCTTCTCGTTGTTGGTCTTGATATACGTTTTACGTGCGGCATCCACTGCACGCAATCTAACCGCATCTTGTTGTTTTAATAATTTAGTGGCTAACGCTGGGTTTCTTTGGGCAAACTTTTGATAAGAGCCTTCTTCCAGTTTCATCATCGCCTTATCTAAACCTTGGAAATCGCTACCATACTTATCGACCAACTGTGCCGCACCACGATTAAATTCAATCTGTGCTTCATCAAGGGCTATGTCTTGCAGGGTTTTTGCTTCCTGTTCAAGACCCTTCCCCAACGATTCAAGCATTTGTCTTGGTTGGCTTAAATCCAATGTAGCATCTTGTGGCTGTATGCCGTCAAATTGCGGTTTAACACTTGATTTATAGGTCGTATTCATATCTTACCCCTTATAAAGCATTTGCGGCACTTGCGGCTTGCATTGGGTCAACAGCAACATCGCCACCACCAAAATTCATCCCCATCATACCGACATTAAACATCAAACCTGTAATACCACCGATGGCTTTCTGTGTTGCCGCACGGCGTTTTCTTGCGTATGAAACGTCAGATTTAATCTTTTCAATTTCCGCATTTGACTTAATCATAGCAAAATCTCTACCGGCTTCCGATGCCCCTTTCTTAAATCTTTCTCTCAAAACAGGGCTAGCAATCGATACATTTCCACGTGCAGCGTAAGTAATGGCTTGGTCGGTATTGTATGCCAAGTTTTCAATAATACTGTCCTGTGCGGCTAAAATTTGGTTTTCTATGGCTAATCTTTCGTTGTCGCGCTGTTTCTTTGCCAGTGTATTATTTCCCAAAGCGGAAAGTCCTTCAACCGCCACAAGAACAGACGATGCGGCTTTGGCAATTCCTGCACCTTGTTTCATTTGAGCAGATTTTCCAAGGGTGCTATCATCACTCCAAATGCCGAACCAATCTGCCGTGTCTTTCGTCAAATTTTCAAACATTTGTACCCCCTTATAATACGTTACGCGCTTCGTCTATTATGTTATCAAACGATGCCGGTGTTGGTTCGCCCATCGAATCTTGCTTACGAGCATCAAGGAAAACACTTTCTAACTGTTGTAATAACACAGGTAATTTGCTTTCAAGACGTAATGGCGCACACGCTTCAACTGCCACAGCCAACGCCAAATAATCACTAAAATATGCTGGGTAATACTGTGGGTCGATTGCGATTGTGTATTCCACGTACAGTTTTTTCGGTTGGAACTTGATAAGGTCTGTGCCGTATTGTTTCCAATCAAAGCATTTTGCCCAATGTTTCGGGTCATAGAACGCTGCCTGCATAGCCACATACGCGTTTTCTTTAATCTGTGGCAAGTATGATACGGTCAGGACATCGTCAACCACTGGCACATCTCTCTTGTACCAAGTAATGCCATAGGTTTTCATATCAGAAATCAAAATAGTTCCATCTTGACCGATTATGCACCAAGAATTTTCAACAGGGCTGATTTCAGCATAGGTAAATTGCAAATCACCCCCCTTGTTCAACAAGTCGTCTAACTGTTCGTACAGATAGCCATCTTTGTTCAGTGGTTGCATAGCGTTACGAATTGCGTTTTCAAACACTTCGACATTGACTTCCAATCTTGTAAGAGAAGTACCTGTTGTCTGTGCTATTGTTGCAGAACTTGGAACTAACCGATACAAGAAGTCGCTAATTTTCGCATAGTGTGCAAAATGTTCATACGTTGGGTCGGCATATTTTGTTCCGTCTATAACCCCATCTTTGCGGCAAAAAGACCAAGGGTACATACGGTACGCCTTTTCCAAGGCATCCCCATAGACACGATTTATCACAGCACCAACTTCGTCTGGTGTATTAAAATCCACAGGAACAGGGAAACCCAAGTAATTCAGTGCCTGTGTCTTTATGTCGTATTCAGTTCTTACTGCCATATTATGCCCCTACGGTTGCGGGAATCCACCCGAATAATTGTAATATTTTATCGCCTGCCAAACCAACTATTGCCAAGAACACAAGTATCAGAACCCAAGTTTTAGGACTTTTAATGATGGAAACAAACCCTTTCCAGTAAGCCCCCTGCAACCTTTCCGAATCTACTGGGGATTTGATATATTCCATTATAACTTGAATATTCCCCTTGATTGTAGAAATGTCGTCTTTCATAGCAGAAACATCTGATTCAAGTTTCGTCATCCTTTCCACCATTTCCCTATGTTCTCTCTTATGTTCCATTGTATCTGCCGCCTGTGCTTCGCCCAAAGCCACAATATCTTTGTTTGTGATAGTGCGTTTTTTACGCAGGGTTTCCAAAACAGAAGTTATGTGGCACATTGGACACACCTTTTATTTCACTCTTTTCAAACGCGGGTTGGCACGCTTGGCTGATGCCGAAGCATTACGCGTTGCACTAGCCAATATAGCCCCAGCAGACTTCATAGACACGCCCTGTTTGCGTGCTATACTTCTTTGGGCTGACTTAAAACCAACGTGTTTTGTAGCCATTTTTAGTCCTTTATGAACAGTTTGATTGCCTTTAAGACATAGATTATAGCCGTGCCGATTGCTGCTGTATATGCCGCAATATCTAACCCCCATACTAACGCAATAGCCGCTGCGTATGGAATCGTTAATTCTACGCACTTCATAATCTTATCGATTATTTCAGATTTAGACATTTTTACTTCTTCTTTTTTAGCCATAATTTACTCCTTTATTAGTCGTCAACCCAAGTTAAAACGCCTTGAACGTTTTTAAGTGTTTGTGTCTTTGTGGCATCATAACCAGTACCAAGTCTTTCCGGTGGAATATGCCCATCAATATCGCACATTGTATAGTGTTCGGTTCTATCGATACCATAAAGTGGTTCATATTCCCTTAATACGATATCAAACGCATATTTTGTGCCAGATGTTTCTGTTCCATTAGAAGAACCAATAATGATTCCACCCTGTCTTGATTTCAAATTATAACCAACAGCAACACCATTGTCGGCAGCTGTTGTGTGATAACCAACAGCAACAGCACTAGAACCAGCAGCATTTGTGTCGGCACCTACGGCTACTGACCAACTACCCCCATACGCAATAGCGTTATTTCCGATTGCGACACATTTTTCGCCACCCATACCATACAACTGTTGAACTTGTGCGCCATCACCTATCGCAAGAGAGTATTGCCCTTGCACAACTGGCGTTGTGGACTGCGATGCGTATTCGACAACTGGGGAAATGACACTTATTGTGCTACTAGTAATGTCAATGCCTGTACCTGCGGTATATGAACCACCACCGCCGCCCCCAGAACCCCAAGAACGAGTCGCGACACCAGAACTAATTGTTAGTGTCGGCACATAAGTTCCGTCTGCACTTGGTGCTGTTGTAAAGCGGTCTGTTGGCACAGTTCCATCTGCGGACATAATCTCAAAGTTGCCGTTTGCGTTTGCTACCTTAAAGGTGTTAGCATCCGCATTAGTTGCACCACCACTCATTGCAGATATTTGTACTGCACCCTGTGCTGTACTTTTTGCTCTTTCCCCAATCGCAACACCAAATGTTTGACTTGCTCCCGCAAAACTGCCAATAGCCGTAGAATTTGAACCTGTTGCGGAAGCCTGGTAACCAAGGCTGCAAGAAACATTATTTGCGGAACTTTGTTTGCCAATAGCAATACTATTTGTGTCTGTTGCTCTATTTGTCAACGGCTTATCACTCCACGAAGCATCTGTTCCGTCTGTTGTTAAGAACTTTCCGCTTTGTCCAGTTTGGTCTGGTAACGATTCTGGTGCAGGTTGCACATCTATTCTTGTCCAAGCGTATGTTGCGCTTGCTTCTGTTACAGAACAAGTAAATGCTATAACATCGCTGTCTTGTGGTGTGCCTGTAAATACGAAGCCTGCATCTTGGTAATCTTCCACATATTCCAAAAATGTGGTTACGGTATTGCCATCGGAATCTTTACCAACCAATCGCCAACCTGTCGCATCTGCTTCGTAGGTCATTGTTCCACTTACGATTGGCGTTGGGTCTGCACCTGCTTCCGTCAAGAAAGTTGCAAAGTTATCGCCAGAGCAAGTAACGGTTGTTCCCGACAGTGTTGCCGCTTCAAATGAAACTGTGCCTGTGTATGTGGCTGATTTTACATTTTTGTAGATATAATTTGTTGTGTAATTGGCGTTAGTTGCACCTGTATATAAATAAATCTGCCCTGCATTGCTTGCACTTGCTGTTGGAATTACGTCTGCTTTACGAACGACCTTGGAATAATCGACATCGCCACCGCCACCTTCGCCCGCCAAAACCACGCACGCAGGAACGCCACGGATGACTTTTCCATTTCCGTCAACCAAGTCAACGGTATTATTATTTACTTTTGTGATTGTATAATCTGTGCTAGTTGCAAGTGTTACACGAGCTGGAACTGTAATAACATTGCCGTTTTCGTCAGCCAGTGTCGTAACAGTATTGTTTTGAGAGATTATTTCGTATGCCATAATTCTTTCCCCTTTTCTTGTTTTTTATGTTACATTTTTTTTAATTTTTTTTCAATAACAATTTTTATTTTATGATTGTGCCATTTTAAACGGGAAAAATGTTATGTATTGCCCGGTCAAGACACGCCCAAATTCAACTGTATATACATCGCCTTTATCTAAATTAAAAGATACGAGTGATGATGACGCTTGGTTATTTGATATTGCGTGAATCAACATACGGGTTCCGTTTATGGTTATATATGATTCGGTATTGTAATCACATACATAAACATATAACACACCAGCACTAGCCGCGGTATATTGTACGTCTTCAACTTGGCTTGTTCCCGCTGTGTAATCTGGGATACCCAATGATACAATTTTTTCCTTTCCAGTAGTCGTGAAATTATTTGCGTTTTTTAATTCCGCAACGTCTGATAAGACCTGTGTGCAGGTTTCCAACGCTTCGTCTGTTGCCCCTGTTGCTAATTGCACCATTGCGCGATAACGTACTGTGTTCGGTTGAATTGTGTTGCTGTTGCCATAAATAGAAGAAGAACGCGATGCATCAAATGTAAAGTTCGTGTATGGTCCATTACCTTCCCATGCATGACTTCCACTGTTTCTGGTTCCTTCAAAAGCACCAGTTGCAGATAGCCCAATATTTGCGTTATCGGCTCTAAATGTACCAGTGATATTTGGTGCGCCCGGTGCAATGTAGTCGCCAATCTGTGCCGCTGTACCTGTTTCAATAAAGATATCTTCTAAATAAGGAACACGAAACGCGGTTGTGCCGACACCATCCCAACCGAATACCCCAACCGAACCTTGTGTTGATAACAATGTAGCATAGGTTGCTAATGAAATATAAGGCACTTTTCCCAAAGCCAACAAATCCCCAATAGATTCTGCGCCACTAAAATCTGCCGTATTATATGTGCCACCATCACACTCTACCGCACCATTTGTTGAACTATCTTTTCTCATTGTGAAGAAAATGTCGCCAATACTGCGTGCCGCACCGATAGTATTTTTAACAAAACCAACATTTGCAATATTGTCATTACTTGGTGTTGCAGGCATTTCAACCGTAGAATCGCCAGTAATTTCAATAGAATCAAACGAAACTATATTTGGGTACGGTGTAAATTGTTTAGATGTGTGATTCCACAATATACGACCACCCTGTTGACCGTCTTGTTCTGTAATATCCCAGATTTTACTTGTAATTGGTACATAACCGTCAAAATCAGCCGGCGGTGTAATTGTCTGGTCTTGAACCCACGCACCACTTACACGATTATACGTAACGATAACTGGGTTTCCGTCATTATCTGTTTGGGAAAAGTCCGCATAATTCGTACCATCTTCGGCACTTGGTGCAACTGTTTCAGAGTGCATTTTAGCATACCAAAAACCTTGTGGGGTAATCATACGACCCGAATTTGCGGCGGTGTCAATCTTTTCTTCCAATTCTGCTTGTTCTGCTTGTGTAAGACCCAAGTTTTCGTCTGTAAGAGCCGTAACGAAATCGGTGGCTTTTGTTGCCTTGTCCAACTGTAATTCGGTAATTAAAGCCAACAAAGTCGCTTCATTTTCCAAATACGTACGAGCAACCTTAATCTTATAGGGGGCTTCCCTTTTTCCAACGACTTTCAGATAAACCAACTTGTCGCTTTCAACGAACATCAGGATAATGTCGCCTATCTCTGCGCTATCGTGGTTTTTCAAGTTTTTACGTGGCATAAAGTAATCGCTGTACCCATCGGCATCAACATCCGCTAAAATGGAATCAAGCGAATCCATTGTCTTGTATAACCACAGGTTTCCCTTTGCATTGAACAATGGAAAACGTGAACAGATAACGAAATTTTTTGCTATAAATGACATTTTTCTTTCCCCCTTTTGCTATGCGATTTCGTCAAATTCAGTTGTTACCGTTATTGATTTAACCAAGAAAGGTGCTATTGCGGTAAAGCCCCAATGCTTCTCTCTACTTGGGTTATCAAACGCCCTGCGCCAAATAACCGAACCATTTTCGGTATAAATGTCCAACGGTAATTCTGTAACAAACTGATTTTCGATAGGAATAACGTCTTTTGTATTTACCAAATCAAAGAACTTCGCGAAATCTTTGGCTGAAACACTTTCCATTTCGGTATGTTCCGCGTTCCAAAACTCTTGTGGTTTGATAACCCCTTCCAGTTTCACGATTCTCTTGTTCATTTCGCGAGTTGCCAACCCAACTGACATTTCAACACTACGCCAATCTGCCTGACGTAAGAACCCTGCTGTAAAGATATATGGATCAACGTCATCGCCAAAGGTAACCGTACTCGTACCATCGCCATTGTCAGTAATTCCTTGTACAATAGCCAAAGAGTGTTCATCTTCGGTAGATACTAACCCACGGAAATAATTGCCTTCCTGACCGATAAATTGAGCAATATCGGTTGGTAATGTCAAACCTGTGGTATAATTAAAGAACTCGTGGCGTGCAAATCTGATAATATACGTCTTTGCGTTTGCCTGTTGGTTAAAGTCGTTCAGCGTAGCAATTCCCCACAAAGCGTATTCAACTGGCAACAACTGGTCAATATTCAACGATGCGCCTTCTGCAATATTTAGACCATAGCCATCCATTTTGAAAGCACCAACCAGACCAGAATTGGTATCAATTTCTAACCCGAACAAACTACCATTATCGTTCAACCCAACAAGCAAGTTTCCTTCTTGGTTTTGACGGTTTCTTAAATAAACCAACTGCTTGCACCCTTCCACAATACCGCTGGTCTGGCTAGTAAGAGAAATTGGGCTGTACTGCTCTTTTAACAGGTCGAACCGAGTACCATAGACCGCATCTTTATCACGTGAAACATAGGCAGTAAGTCCACCACAATCACAGATAGACGAGCCAACTGACGTACCGACTTGGCTACGCAGAGAAAAACCGTTTGTTACAATTCCACTTGGTGTCAACGATGCCTTACTCACAGCATATTCGCCGTTGGTACACGCCAAACGCAATTCTTCGCTGAACTGAACCATCGCAACAATACGACAATGTTCATTAGATGCTATGCTCGCAGAGAACGCATCTGATTCTGTGGCTGTATCTGGGTCAAAGTCGTTAATAACCCCAACGCGCGATGCACAAAGTAGATTTCCCCATTTGTCGTTTCCACCAAAAATTAGCCGCTGATTACAATAGATTACGCTATCGGGGTAACCGTTTGTTTCATTAAATGGGTTTTCATACCCAAACAACCAGTTAGATTGTCCACCGCCAAAGTTAATGTTAATATCTGCATTTGGGTCTGTTGAATCTGCAATCAGTGGGCTTATGACATAGGCATATAGATTGTCAGCATCGATAACTTCTCTAACCTGCACCGAACCTGACAACTGTTGACAGTTAATAACTTGTCCAACCAAACTTTGTGTGAACGCACCACCTGCGCCATTACGTAAGATTTTAATAATCTTTTTGGTCGTCATACCCTTTTCTTCATCAACCTTGTAATAACTTGTGGTTGGTACGGTAAAATCTGATGGTGTATCAATATTTACCCCACGAACAAAGATATTATCAAAAGCCCCCGCAAAAAACCCTTCGCGCACTGTAAGTTGTGCGTTGTACCAACCGTTATTCCCTTCCAAAAGATTCAACAACATTGGTTGTGTATCTTGGTCGTACAGCACCACATTTTGCCCAAACTGATATGCCTTGGTTGGTGGTGGTGTTGGTTCTGCCGGTGGGGTCGGTGGTGTAAGCGCATAGGTCGCTATTGGGTTGTCCAAGTCAGTGATGATAGTGTTATCTTTCTTGGACAATGGACTATATACACAAATTGTTGCCGCTGATTGACGTGATGTGTCTGATGTATTATTACGATAATATGTAACGTCTTTATAAACGATATAATCGCTATTCCCAGAATATAAAACACCAATCGGTTGAATTTGTGTATCAAAAACGTCTGTATTAGTTGTTGGCGTAGTGGTGTTTGTATAAATAACATCTGCTTCTGCCACGCCAGTTATGGTATTTGATAACAGTGCGCCACTATGGTAAATCTTCGTGGTAACCTTAATTATCGAATCGCTTGTAGTTGGGTACGGTGTGGATGTATAGACAGTACCAATGTAAATCGAATACAATCTTCCGCCAAATACATCATCAGAATCATTTTTCTTAATATTCCCACCACAAGTCCAAGCATAATAATCTACACCATCTTCTGTGTAGTCGCCTGCCGCGTTTCTTGTACACGCTTTTATTAAGGTTTTTTGGTGCGCCCCGCCCGGTGTGCCACCAACGAAACGAACCGTAATACTTGGAACATACCACCACGAATAATAATTTATGCTCGACCCAGTATAGTCCATCCCAATCGGCAAGACCAAATCACTACCAGTGTCAAACATAGTTAAAAGATGAATATTTTTATTGTCGCCACCTTTCGATGCCAATTTGACCGTAGGTGCTTCTTCCAACTGTCCATAGCGATTGATGTATGCGTTATTATAAACTGTACCACACGCGTTCTGCAACCCCATATCAACACGTTCCGAAAGCAAGTCGGTAACCTGTCCACGATTAAACTTTACTTGTTTAAGCGATGTGTGTTGCATTGTTAATCCTTTTGCCCTTCGACAGTCTTTTTAGCCGTGTAATACTTGTACAAAAGCCCTGTATAAGCATCAATCATCCCCTGCCAGTGTGCCAGTTCCCTATCTTTTTCGTCTTTCGATGGGCTTTCCACTGACAAACTAAACAACTGGAAAATCAAATCACTTGCACAGAGTTCGTATTTACGCACGATTTCACGAGCATTGGCGATTTCTTCTGGCGTGGCTTTGGTTGCTTTTTCAATACTCGCAAACGCATTTTCTGCCTGCGCCATAAAATCGTTTTCAAAATCAAGTACGTTATTCATTATACAACTCGTCTTGGTTCAGTTCTTGTGTCTTTTGTGCGTTGTCCAACTGTTCCCCACGCGCCTTTTGCTGTTGTTCTTGAATCTGTGCGGCTTGCATTTGGTTTTGGGCTTCCTGCAAAGCATCAAGATTACCAGATATAGTCTGTTCGTCATTTGCCCAACCTGTCGGTAAGCGCATCGCTTCGTTAGCACCAGCGAACAACTTTGGCAAGTTCAGCGACATCTTTGCCAATGCGCCCGATGGGTCAAGGTTGTAGTAGAACATCAACGCAGAATTGGCTTTCTGTAATGTGGCTGTATCTTGTGGTTGCAAACCGTTTATTGTAACATCGATAAATTCTTTGTATTCTTCCCAACTGATTATACTGTCATCGATAATGCCATTACGGAACATTTCGAACACTGTTGCATCGACCACCCACTTGTAGAAATCAACTGCTCTGTGGAACAGGAATATCTCTGCACGGTTCATAAGGGTCGTACGGGCTTCAATTTCGGTTGCAGATGCGTTTTTACCGACACCAAGCAGAGTATTATCAGACATACCCTTTTGTATCTCTATCTGCTTACCTGACAGCCAATCGATAGTCATTGACGGCATATCGCCCGGTTGCAACGCTGTAATCTGTGCATCGCGTGGCTTTACATTGATTGCGTTTGGTGCGATTCTCAATGTACGTGGGTCAAGTGCCGCGTGGTCGTCTGCAACCCAAGCCGGCACAGCACGCATAGCGATACCATATTGAATCAAGAACTCTGTACGGTTTGTCGATAACAGTTCTGCCAACACCATAACCGCCTGACCGACAGCGTATGGGCTTCCCGACTTTTTCATCCACGGTATTGAATAGAAAGGTGGAACTTCGAACCCATTACGTTCGACCAAAATGCTTTCTGGGGTCTTTACGATGTAATCCCACAGGTTTGTTTCATAATTATAGACCAAGCACTCTGTAATGTTTATGCAGGTGTCTTGTGTGTCTTTATCGATGTCAATATCGTCAATCTTTTTAATACCAATCAATTCAGACCAAGTGGAAATGATTTCTTTGATTTTCATTTCCTTTTGACGATAGAACTCTCTCAACGTGTTATCAGACGAATCAGCCAGCGCAATCTGGTCTAGGGGAATCGACACGAATTTCATACCTTCGCGCCTATCCCAGTAATAAGAAACTGGTGCTTCCCCTAAAAGCAGATTTGACACCAACTTTTCTGCACACTGATTGATATTCGAATCGGAAAGGATTTCGTTAATATTATCAGACAGTACATTAAGGAATTGTTTTTGCTGTGGATTATCGTCTAAATTGATGTTTTTACTTGGTTTAATGTTCAACTGAATCTTTTGTTTTTCGTTCAGTTGGAAGTATCTCAAAGCAAATGACATAAATTCTTTTGCGGACAGGACACCGACATTGGTGTACAACTGGCGCAGATTCATAATAGTTTTAGCATTACCCTTATCGCCACGTGGCAAGAAGAACGAATCTTGGTTGGGCATTGTCATCTGTGTTGCCAACTGGTACACACGATACATTTGCGTAGCGTTGGAAAATGCTTCCGCCGCTTTCACAGTAAGTTTTTCAAACTTTTCTTCTTCTCTCTTATTCATAAGTAAATCCTATGTTTCCACCTGCTTGATTGGTTAATGATGCCGCCGCTTGTGCGACACTAGAACTGGCTATTGCGTTTCTTGTTCTAGCCATAAGAGCCGCTTTATTTTGGGATGCCTGTGATGTGGTGGAACTTCCCCCACCACCAGAAATT
>JAZTWA010000017.1:0-1436 GCA_045635585.1 Candidatus Enterousia sp. | reverse complement strand
CGCTGCACCTGTACGCGCCGCCGCGCGTGCTGATGTTGTGCCCGATGTTTTTGGTGCCGCCGCATTCTGTGCAGATGTTCCAGACGTGCCACCACGTGCATTTCCGCGTGCCGTTGCACGTGCCGCCGCGCCAAATGCATCGCCCATTAAAACAGTACTAATCCATATAATTATTAATATTGCGTATTTGTGCATTTCTCTACCGGTTCTTCCCAATCTTTACAATATCTAGTATCGTCTACCGCATTTTTATAACCTTTTCTTTTTGCACAATTTTGCGTTGTTACACATTTTGTACACACCATCGTATCCCAATTAAAAGTGTAAGTTGTATTTTCCTTAAAATATGGCTCTTCGTCATCGTCAGCATTAGATAACGCGCCAATTGGCGAGTCGGGCCATTTACCATCATGTTCTTTTGCATATTTTTGATATTCAACAAAAAGTAAAGGTTTTTTTACACAAGTAGTATGCGCGGCGGCTCGGCGTGCTAAAGCCTTTTCTTGTTTTTCTAAAGTTGCTATGCGTTCACCTAGCTTTATGCTGTCTTCATTCATTTTCTGGTACATGCTATCTAATTTTTCAGCATAATTTTCCTGTGCTTTTTTAATGGCAGATGCGGCAATAATTGCTTTGACCTGTTGTGTCAATTGTGGGAATCGTGCGCCACCATCTGATTTATCGCCAATTTTGCCGCGTGTTGTCGTTGTATTACCGTCTTCATCCGTTGTAATTTTCTTCATGCCTTGAACTTCACGTCCGGTCATACAATATTGAACAGTTGGGTCGGATTCAATTGTAAGTATTGCGCTTGCAATATTATTTTGTAACGCATTCAATTCTGCAATTGCAACATCTGGTTTTGCAGGCACAAAACCTTCTTCGTTTGATTGAACCTGATTTGCACCTTTAAAATACGAATCGTCAATTTTCCCCTCAGAATCTAAGAAGCTGACCTTGGACCAATCAATTATACCATATATTTCTGAATTAAAGGTATTTTGGCTTTTTAATTCTACATCTGTAATCTGCGAAATATCTGTTTTACAGCTACCATTTGAAGAACAGATTTTGTATTCCAATGTTCTGCCCCCCAAGCCTTCATCAACAATCAACGCATCACAGTTTTCCAAACTGCCACAAACCAATGACATGGATTCGTCAACCGCCTTTTGGCACTGTTTCAAGAAATTGTTATCGATGTTTAACATGATACCCTGGGCAACACGTGCGATATATTCATCGACTTCATCAGTTGTTTTACCTGTTGTATAACATCCCGTTAGCTTTTCTTGTGGGCACATTCTGATAATAGCATCTGTATCCAAACCGATACAATTTTTATAATCTTCGCCACATCTGTCGTCAGCGATTAAGCAGTCTTTGACTTCCTTGGTACAAGAATCGACACGCATTGCGGCAAGTCTGGCCAACAC
>JAZTWA010000016.1:0-78758 GCA_045635585.1 Candidatus Enterousia sp. | reverse complement strand
CATTGCGAGTGAAACGAAGCAATCCAGTCACACCTTTGTCATTGCGAGTGAAACGAAGCAATCCAGTAATCAGCATACACATCATCTGGATTGCGTCGGTCGTTACACTCCCATCGCAATGACAAGAAGAAAAATGACAGCCACCCCTTTGTAACCGCACACACAGCGCGGCAATCCAGTAATCATCCACAACAAGAAAAAACACCGCAAATGCGGTGTCATTTTTACCATTTAAATAACCCACCAACAGAACCACCAAATATACTCTGTACCTTACCAACCGTTGAATTCGCCACACTGCCGACACCACCACCACCCGTCTTGGTTGTTGTACTTGATACTGTTGGCGCTGTTGTGTTTGATCCCGACGTTGAATTCGTCACACTGCCGACACCACCAACCGTCTTGGCTGTTGTACTTGATACTGTTGGCGCTGTTGTGTTTGATCCCGACGTTGTATTTGTGGTATTTGTACCAAATAATGATGTATCAAATCCCTTGGCCACAGTATTACCCGTCATACTAGAAAACGTCTCTATAGCTTTATCCTGTGCGCTACTATTTGTATCAGAACCAGAATTGCTCGATTTAGATGATGTATCTGCACTCTCTGTACCAGCACCAGCAGAAGAATCTTCAGACTTTGACGATGTATCTGATTTCGTTGTTGCAACCATCAACGCATCATCCAACTTTGCCATAGGGGTACTTAACGCAGTTTCCAATTCATCTTTTTGATTAAACGTATTATCAATCTTCGTTGTTTCAGCATTCACAACATTAGCGGATACCACAGACACTTTTGTCCCAAAAACGCACAAAACATATTCGTCCTTATACGATTTTCCCCAACAATAATCTGTTGCAACATTGGCATTTTCTTTAGATCTGGCATTGACACCATACATTAAATCATCTTGGTTCAAAATCTGTGCATCTACACATTTACCATCCGCATTTTTTATCTGTGGCAAAGAACATGTCTGATCACTCTTTTTTTCATTAAGTATATTCAAAAGTTCTTTCGCTACCTCCTTAACTGCGATTTCTGTTGTTGCGTCTTCTTTTTCCTTACCTGTGGTTGTATTGGTCGTAAATTTTTCCACACTTGAATTCGTAACAAAATTTGAATTTGCACCAACGTTTTGATTCAATGCGGTTAAATTTGTTGCGGAACCACCGGCACCAAGATTTGTTACACCAAGACCTGTACCAGTCGGCAAACCAACCACACGTGCACGTGTTGCGGGACGTTCAACAACCGCCGCATCTGCGGCGGTTATAAAACACAATAAAGACAAAACATATATATACTTCACTATTGTGTCGCTTTAACTGCATAATTTCCCAATGTCGGAACAACTGTTGCAGATGTTATCGGCAATTTCCTAGCACCCAAAATATTTTCTACACCAGATGCCGAAACAGGTGTTGAACTGGAACTCGAACCAGAACTTGAACTCGATTTACTTGCAGGCACTTCATATTCAACCGTTGGTTTTACAACATTCTGATACTTCACCATACATGCAACATAATCCATATTTGTGGTCATGGCCCAGCACTGTTCTTTAACATCCAAGTCTTTACCAGCTTTGTCCTTTTCTGACATCAAATCTTCTTTTTTCAAAACATCCGCTTCGATACATTCACCATCTTTGAACATCGACCCAGTCAAACATTTTACACATACACCCGTCTTGGCAGACACACCACCATGCATATCAGAAGAACATTTTACACAATTTAAATCTGTTTCCGACACAAATCCCTGATCGGCGGCTTTACATCTAAACGAAGCACACGTACCATCATCACTCAACACACTTTTATGTCTGGCCACAGAATACTTTTCTTGTGAAAACCCTGAACACCATGGCAATCCCGACGCCCTTGCTGCCGCCGCCGCATTTATCGCGACACAGTCTTTGTTATCATCACTTGGTCGGTATCCAACCAAACACAATAAAACCTCTTTACTATCTTTTGCTGGATACAATTCTGGCCATGATGTTGATGTACATGTACCACCACCAACACGATTTGCACGCACCACCGTCGGACGCACAAACACCCCTTTGCCACTTGGAACAAACCCTGTCACCGACAAAACCATATCATGTTCTGCCTTCCACGATCTTGTTGGACATTTTACCCCTTCATTGGTTTCAAACATCAAAACATCTTGTTCAACATTCAGCCCAAAAATTGTTGCATTTAACGATAAAAAATCCGCTTCTGACACCGTAGATGTGTCAACATACATACTGCTATCTGCGGGATCAACCTCTTTATTACATGATGAAAAGAGACTTCGACCAGCAAAGCCCGGCAAACACGCCCAAAAACATGCCGAATCACCACCAACCTGACGATACTCTGTCCATGAACGTCCGATTCCTTTACGACGACTTTCCACCTGTGTCGGACAAATTCTTACACCGCCAGTGCTTGATTCATATGCCAACAAATGCAATGACGCATATTCCGTTGCCTTTGAACTACACTTACTGGCACCCGCCGCCTTTGGCACCCCCGCGTCGACTAACCCAGTATTCAAATACCCCTTTCCATTGTCAACCTGATACGCATCACACTTATCTTTGGTTTCGCCAATACACAATACATTTGCCGATTCGTGCGCACCACACGTTGTCATTGTTCCACCGCCAAACTTATTTTTGCCGATCAAACCCGCAATATTCCATGCCGACGCATCATATGCACCAAACACCCCAGACAGCATCAACACAAACGTCAGATAATTTTTTTTCATAATATACCCTTTTTTTTATATTTGCCGTCTATTCTTGTTTTTCAAATGGCAAGACATAACATACATCGTTTTCAAAGTATCCACCCAACCATCCACAACGTTCTTGGTACCAAACATTGGTAAATTTACATTCATCTTTACCAACATCATATGTTGCAACCGGTGTTTCCAAACCTTCATTATAACCTTCACAAATCGTACGAACACTGTTTTCCTTACACGCACCATACGTTCCACCGGTTAGATCTTCACTTCTACCAAAAAGAGTAACTGCAAAGTTCCGATAGTCTGATTCCTCCTCATCTGTCCGCCAATATCCACCCAACTTTTCACATGCTTCGGATAATTGTGCAACAACTTCTTCACTAATTGAATCTATCAGTGATTCAACCTGACGTGTGACTTCTGATGGCAAATTACCATACCAACCACCACTAACCTTATATTTATCATCTTCATCACTTTCATCACTATTTTCTGAGTCAGCCGGATTTGCACAATAATCCACCGCATATCTGGATAACAAGCCTTCCAAAGATTCGGTACCAAACTCCGTTGCCCCATTATCATCAATTTTTTTCATCTTGGCACAGTTAAAAGGATATCCATATGTACTGTCTTTTGCGGTTGGGGTACACAATTCCTTGGCATAATTTTCCACCGCCGCTGCGCATCCTTCGGCAACACGAACATCATCCACCGAATCAACAAAGTTCAATAATGACGCCAAACCGCACTTCTTTGTTGTTGATTCTGCTGTCAATTTACCATTTCCATCAAACTCACAACCATCCGGATCACCATACAATGATGCGCATGCATTAACTTTTTCCTGACACATATCTTTGGCCGCATATACCGCCAAAGCCCCCGATGTCTGCGCGGTTGTATCATCAAAAGATTTCAACGCACCACGTTGGGTATCATAACATTCCTTCATTGTGCTGACACAAGACATCTTTACTTCTTCAATTTTTGCATCTTGGGCCTGTGCAATTTCAATCAATGCCGAACGTTTAAACTCTGTCCAAACCGTATCCGCGATATCACGACAAGAATCCAACGCAGATGATGCAAAAATCTTTTTTGAATCCAAGAAAGCATCAAAGTTTTTGTTCTGTGCCAAAACATCAGAACCACCATCCAATGATATTTGTTCCGCCAATAGGTACAAACGCTGTGAATAAATTGGTTCACCGGTCGGCGTCATAAAGACACCACTATAGTCCAAACAACGTTTATAATTTGCACCGCACGCTGTATCCATCAACAAGGCACTTTTAACCTTGTCCAAACAATCATTTACATCGGCCGAATTATGTGCACGATATTCTTCCAAACGCGCATCACGTAACATTTTTTCCGCCTGACGCACCGTTGCCATAACCTGTTCACGTTTTTTATCCAACTGTTTCTGGTACGCATTACAATCCTGTGTAATCATGATGTTATATGCACTGGTCGCCATGTTCAAAACCGCATTATTTTCACAATTACCACCAATCAATTCTAAACATTGCTTATTCGATTCGTTATATAACGCAGTTCCTTCCAATGTCGACAAATCAACACCTTTGTCGTTACTGCCAAAGATATCTGATCCACCACCCCAAATATCATCCATATCGGTTGAAAAATCCAAACTCATTATCCCCAATGAACCCGACGCATTATTATTCTGGGATGCTTTTTTCTTACCCGACAACAAATCACCAATTTCATTCAAGATATTTTGTGCACCACTGGTATCATTTTTAATTGCCGCTTCACCAACGGTCGCACTATACATCGCATTAACTTCGGCCGCAGTTTTATTGACCGCATTCAAATTATTATCTTCAAATCTTTGTAACAAGACCTTGGCTTCATCCATCGCCAATTCCATATCGTGAAATTCGGTAAATCTTTCACTGCAAAAACATCTGCGGTATGTATCATTTGCGGCACCACAAAACTGGTCCATACATGTCGCATATGATTCACGACATGCCGTATAACCACCACCCAACTTTGAAATATCTGTAAACAACGCCGTTGCACGCGCCTTGGATGCCGCACGCGCCATACCAGAATGCGAAACATTACCACGAATCGCACTGCGCGCATTCTGATGCCCCGCAATCCCCGATATATCACGCATAATCGCGCCAGACATCGCACTTCGCGCGGTTGTTGCAGTTGTTTTTGCCGAACGCGCCACACCCGACACATCACGCGATTGTGATGTCGCACTGCGCGCAGTAACCGCCTTGGCAGCACCCGCACGTCCCGCAACCGTCCCAGAACGTGATACAACCGCACTGCGTGCAGATGTTGTGTTTGCCACATCACGTTCACGAACCACACCATCACGACGCGATGTTCGTTCCACATTTACAGAACCGCGTGCACCCGCCGCATTCACAGAAACCGCACTGCGTGGATTTGGTGCCTGGTCTGCAATCGCATCACAAGACAAAACAACCGCCGCCAAAACGGCAGAAAACTTAGCAAAATTTGAAAACATGTATTTCACGCCTTTCTCTCTTTTTGTCATTTTACCATTTTTTGGGCATTTGAATCAACACCTAAATCAGCCAAAACTGATTTTTCATCAACCAACCCCATATTAAATCCCCAAAATAACGAATACATACCATATGCATCATCATATAATTTATACGCACGTGTAAAATCCCCACGTGTTATGGCATTATCAGCATCAATCATCAAACGCATCGTACGCGCCAACAATTGTTCCGATATATCAAACCGTTCATCCGACACATCAACAATCCGCGTCATCAAAGCGCGACGAATATCACGAACCACTTCACCCAAATCAGAACCAACACCACAAATATCTTCGATTGCAATCAAGTTCATCAAACCAATCGTCAAATCCTGATCCGACGACAAATCCAACGGATTAACCTTTTTGGCATCATCTGCAGCTTTAACTAAATTTTTAATTGATTTTGACATTACTTCCTTTCTATTTTTATTTATCGTACAAAAAATTACGTAAAATCGTCAATATGATTTCACCGCACCGCGCATATGCGCCGAACGTGCACGCGGATTATGTTCAACTTCGAATTTTGACGGCAAAATTGTCTTAATAGATGTGAACCTTGCAGGCATTACCACCGGCAAACGTGGATCACCAGGTGCGGTCGTCCATTCACGCAAAGTATTCTTTACAATTCTATCTTCCAATGAATGAAAAGTTACACACAGACACATGCCACCAACATTTAACAAATCAGGAACAACAGCCAACGCACGTTCCAGTTCACCCATTTCATCATTTACAGCGATACGCAATGCCTGAAAGACCGGCGCCACATCACGTGGGTTATGTATCAAATCACGCAATTCAAATGTCGTCTGGGGCAGGGCATTTTTTATCGCACGTGCCAAAATACCCGCCTTGGACACATCACCATACATACGTAATATATCTGCTAATTCGGCAACAGATACCCGTTCAATCAATTCGGACGCAGTCTGGCCATCCGATTCCATCCGCATATCCAATGGCGCATCCATACGAAACGAAAAACCACGTTCGGCAATATCAATCTGCATCGAAGATATTCCCAAATCAAACACAATCGCATCCACAGTTTCTTCTAAATCAGAAATATGTGAAAAAGGCAACGGCACAAAACGAAATTTATCCCCATACTGTTCTTTCAGTTTATTTGCATCGACAACAACATTTGGATCCCTATCAAATGCAATAACATTTGCGCCACGTTCCAAAAAAGCACGCGAATACCCGCCCGCACCAAACGTACAATCAACAACAGTTTTTCCACAAATATCCCCCAGCGCACCTAAAACAGCATCTAATAACACCGGAATATGTTTTTCTGTCATGTTATTCAATCTCCACCTTTATTCCCAGCGCTGACAAATCTGCAACCGTTGTTGCCCCCAGTTCAACACCACCGGGCAGCACCAATGTCGCAACCTTTTCCGCGCCATGCAAATTCAGCACCACTTGGGTATATCCACGTGGCAACGCAACCAATGCTTTTTTTACATCTTGTAATACTGCCTGACTGCGAATATCCATTGTTATTTTCTTTGCAATTTTGGCCACCCACTGACTTAACGGTGTAATAGAATCGACAAAAATAGAAACCCTATCATCACGATTAGATGTCTTTCCAGAAATAAGAACAACATTTTCACCCGATAAAATCTGGGCAAATTCAATCGCAGAATCACCAAATGCCACCGCATCAATATTACCAAAGCTATCCGATGCGTTAATAGTAATCATTTCCTTGCCTGTCTTGGTACGACGACGACCAAAAGAATTCACATTTGCCGCAATTTGTACTGACTTTCTATCCCCCAGTGATTCCAACGTGGCACTGGTTGCCAAATTCGCACGCGCAATCAAATGCTTATACTGATCCAACGGATGGGCCGATATATAAAATCCCAGCGCAGATAGTTCATTTTCCAACCTTTGTCCAAACGTCCATGGGGCTGTATTTGGTAAATTCTTGTGTAATCTGTCTTCTGCAACATCATCTTCGACCGTATTTGCGAACAAAGACAACATATTTGCACCGTCTTTGGACTTAGACGCATAAGATAAAATCGCATCTGCATTCATATATATGGCCGCGCGATTTGGTTCCAAAGAATCCAATACCCCTGTTTTTGCAAATGCTTCTAATATACGCTTGTTCATAATCGGGGCACAACGTTTTGCAAAATCAGTCAAATTCTTAAATCGTCCATTGGCATTACGTTCTGCAACAATCGCATCTGTGGCAGCCGTCCCCACGCCTTTTAATGCCGCCAAGCCATATACAATCTTGCCATCGACCACCGTAAACAAAGATTCACTTTGATTAATATCCGGTGCCACAATTTGAATTCCAAAATTTGTCTTGGCATCATCCACAAAGACCGCCAACTGATCCGTATCATTCAAATTACTGGACATTGATGCGGCCAAAAATTCGGGTGTATAGTTCGCCTTAAGATACGCACACTGGTTTGCAACAATCGAATACGCAATCGCATGCGATTTGTTAAATGCATATTTTGCAAATTCTTTAAAACGTTCCCATAAATCTTTGGCGGTTGCACGATCCAAGGTTTGTTCTTTTTCACATCCCTCATAGAACTTACCTTCTAGTTCATCCAACATCTTGATAATTTTCTTACCCATCGCCTTACGCACGTTGTCTGACTGACCACGCGTAAATCCGGCCAGCGCACGCGTCAATTGCATAACCTGTTCTTGATATACAATGATACCATATGTTTCTTTTAATATCGGCTCTGCACGCGGATGAACAAATTCCACAGGTTCTTCACCATGCATACGTGCAATAAACTGTGGAATCATTGCGATTGGCCCTGGACGGTTCAAGGCATTCAACGCAGAAATTTCCAAGAAACTAGTCGGATGCATCTTACGCAAAGTCTGCTGTACAAACGGGGCATCAAATTGGAATATACCTTCGGTCAATCCAGACTGCCATAATTTCATTGTTTTCGGATCATCTGTTGGAATTTGATCTAAATCAACATTAACGCCACGTGTTTGTTGTATCAATCGTGTTGCATACTTTAATACAACCAAGGTTTCCAATCCCAAAAAGTCGAATTTAATCAAACCGGCACTTTCCAAATAATGTCCATCAAATTGACAAGACGGTAACGGATTGGCCGGATCACGATACACCGGCGCAATTTTAGTTGTTGGTCTATCCCCAATAACCACGCCACAGGCATGTTGACCCAAATTGCGTAAAGAACCTTCCAGTTCTTCTGCAATCGTAACAACTTTGTTTAAATCCTGATCATTATTCAAAATATCTTGAATTTCTGTTGACATACCAACCGCATCTTTTAACGTCTTGGCATCCTGTGGAATCAGTTTTGACAATCTGTCTGATTTAGAATAGGGCATACCATACACACGTCCGATATCACGAATTGCACCACGCGCCTGCAAACTGCCAAAAGTGATAATACGACATACAGAATCATGCCCATATTTATTACAAATATAATCCAAAACGCGTTCAATACCAGTTGGTTCAAAATCAACGTCAAAATCCGGCATAGAAATACGATCTGGATTTAAAAAGCGTTCAAACAGCAACCCATACTTTAACGGGTCAACGTTTGTAATCCCCAATGCCCACGCCACAATCGAACCAGCCCCAGAACCACGTCCAGGTCCCGTTAATACATCATTATTTCGACACCAATCAATATAGTCCGCAACTATCAAAAAATACCCAGGGAATCCCATACCGATAATAACCCCCAGTTCGAATTCTGCCTGTTCATAATATGGTGCCGCATCTGTAATTTTATGCTGTTCCAACCTGCGTTTCAATCCCGACATAGTATTATCGCGCAGCATTTGACATTCTGTTTCCAAATCATCACCAAATCGCGGCAACAATGGTTTTTCATGCACATTAACCATAAAACCGCAGCGTTTTGCAATTACAACAGTATTTTCAATTGCTTCGGGTAAATCAGAAAAGATTTCAGCCATCTGTTCATATGACTTAAAAAATTGTTCAGACGACTTACGTGGACGTTCTGGATCAATAACCTTGGTTTGTCCCAACACACACCCCAACGCATCCGCAGATTCATAATCCGTATCGGCTGCAAAACAGACATCGTTTGTTGCAACAATTGGAATATTTAAATCCATGGCAATCTTTAAAAAGCTCGGTTCTGTTTTTATTTCACTTTCCAAGCCATGTCGTTGAATTTCAATATAAAATCTATCACCAAAAATATCGCGCAACTTTTGTGCATATTCTGTTGCCAGTGCTTCTTGGGCATTTAAAATTGCCATACCAATTGGTCCCGTATGCGCCCCCGACAAACATATCAAACCATCACTATGTGATTGTAATTCATCAAAAGAAATATATGGTCCCATATGATGATTTTCACCACGCATATACATTACGCGATTCAATTCACACAAATTCAAATACCCTGTATGATTCTGGGCCAACAAAACCAACTTGGACAAAGACGAAGAACGCAAAATCTTTGGATCTGCATTATGATGATTTAATGAAATTTCAATACCAATAATTGGCTGGATTTTATTTTTGGGCATAACATCAGAAAATTCTGCACACCCCGACATCAAATTCGTATCAGTTAATGCACAAGCGAACATACCTGCCGCCTGACACAGCGCAGGTATTGCCTTGACTGTCAAAGTACTGGCCCCAACTGAAAATCGTGAATGTGTCCGAAGATGAATAAATTGCCCCATAACCCCTTTCCTTTACTTAATTCAGGCACAACAAAAAACGCAGATAAATTGCACAGAAAAAATCAGTGCAATTTACCACAACAATGCTTAAATTTTAATCCTGAACCACATGGACATGGCGCATTACGACGCGCATCACCTGTGGCTTGATTCAGTGCTTCGTCATGTTTTGCGCGTTCCGCTTCGGTTGCGGCAACGTCTTCACGTGTCAATTCCATCCGACAGATATACGATATCGACATAATCTTAAAGTTATTAACCGTATTCTTAAACAAATCTAATGCTTCGCGTTTATATTCATATAATGGATTTTTCTGGGCATAACCACGCAAACCTATTGCCCCTTGTAAATAATCCATCTGTTGCAAATGCTTTTTCCAAACCGCATCCAACGCACCCAACATCATCTGACGAGACGCCATTTGCATTAATTCTGGACCATATTTTGTCGCCTGATGTTCATAACGACGCAACGCCAAATTAACCAACGTTTCATATGCTTTACGTTCTGTTATCTGTTCATCCGTTTTCCATTTTTCGATATCTGTAATATCTAATGCAAACACACGCAACATTGCATTATGTATGGCATTTATATTCCAATCTGCCGGCATTGCCTTTTCGGGGATACTGTTTTCACAAATAATTTCAACAACATCCGCAATCATTTCACGAGCCAAATCAGACAAATCTTTTGAAACCATCAAATCATCACGTTGTTTATAAATGACACCACGTTGTTCATTCATAACATCATCATATTTCAACAACTCTTTACGCGCTTCAAAATATCTGGCTTCGACACGCTTTTGCGCTTTTTCCAAGGCTTTTGTAATCCATGGATGTGTAATTGCTTCACCTGTTTTCAATCCAAGTGTTGTCAACATACCCTGTAAACGCGCGGCACCAAAGATACGCATTAAATCATCATCTAATGCCAAAAAGAATTTGGAATCACCTGGGTCACCTTGGCGTCCTGAACGTCCACGCAACTGATTATCGATACGACGTGATTCATGACGTTCCGTACCAATTACGTACAAGCCACCGGCATCCAATACCAACTTTTTATTTGCTTCAATTGTATTATAAATTTCTTGTTTTTTTTCTTCAAAATCAGGGGCATTTTCGTCCAAATTCGCAATTAATTCTTCTGCATTACCACCCAATTTAATATCCGTACCACGACCCGCCATATTTGTTGCGATTGTAACCGCCCCAGGTGCACCCGCCTGGGCAACAATTTTCGCTTCGGATTCATGATGTTTTGCATTCAAAACCGCAGGTTCTATTCCCAATTCTTTACGAACAATCGCGGCCAATTCTTCGGACTTTTCAATTGATACAGTTCCAACCAAAACCGGCTGTTTACGCGATATACAATCTTGAATTTGTTTCAGAATCGCCTGATATTTTTCTGTTTTATTCAGATAAATTTCATCATGATGATCGACACGCGCAACCGGACGATTTGTTGGAATAGATACAACACGCAATTTATAAATTTCTTCGAATTCTGCCGCCTCTGTCATCGCGGTACCCGTCATACCAGATAAAATCGGATACAAACGGAACAAATTCTGATAAGAAATACTGGACACCGTTTGATTTTCTGGCTGAACACGAACATGTTCTTTTGCTTCAATCGCCTGGTGCAATCCCTTGCCAAATCTGCGGCCTGACATTACACGACCTGTAAATTCATCAACAATCAAGATTTCGCCATTACGCACAACATAATTTACATTTTTCTGATACAAATGATGCGCCAACAAAGATTGTTGAATGTGCATAACCAACGCCGCATTTTCAGATGCGTATAAATTATCACCAATTAACAAATCTGCATCTTTTAATAAACGAGTTGCCGTATCCGCACCAGATTCCGTCAATGTAACATGTCTGTCTTTTTCATCTTTTTTATAGTCAGATTCTGTAAATTGTGCAACCACCGCATCAACCTTGGCATACAGTTCACTGGTATCTTCGGCCGGTCCTGAAATAATCAACGGTGTACGCGCTTCATCAATTAAAATACTATCAACTTCGTCAACAATCGCGAAAAAGAAGGGACGCAAAACCTGTTGTTCTTTGGAAAATTTCATATTATCACGCAAATAATCAAATCCCAATTCAGAATTTGTAACATATGTGATATCACACGCATATGCATCACGTCTTTCATCATCAGTCATATCATGCTGAACAATACCAACACTTAATCCCAAGAAACGATAGATTTCACCCATCCATTCCGCATCACGAGATGCCAAATAGTCATTAACCGTAATTAAATGCGCCCCTTTGCCATGCAAGGCCTTTAAATACATTGCCAATGTCGCAACCAATGTTTTTCCTTCACCAGTTTTCATTTCGGCAATTTGTCCATCTTTTAAAACCATTCCACCAATCATTTGAACATTAAAATGACGCAAACCGATTGTACGCACCGACGCTTCGCGAACCACAGCAAAGGCATCGGCCAAAATATCTTTTTCTTTATCACCCGCCGCCAATCGTGCACGCAAAAGATTTGTCTGTTCGCGCAACTGCTCATCCGTCATTGCATGATATTTTGGTTCCAAATCATTAATCAAGGATACCGTTTTATCATAATTTTTAACAATTCTGTCATTTGCAGAACCCAATATTTTACCAATTACATTTTTAATCATATTTCTTCCTTATTTTATCACGCAATATATAGCAATTTTGTGCCTTGCGGTCAAGTTACTTTATGATATAATATCTGTCATGGGTTAAAACAAGTATCCGATATAAAAAATTATCATTTTTCGCAGAAAACAGGGGGGATTAGTAATGCGCGAACCGATTCAAAAATTAAATACCCAAAACATAACCAGTGAAGTATTCGTAATCGCACCGACACAAATTGAATATATATCACGAATTTTTGGTAATACTGTTGCAGAAACAATGAACATGCGAACCTTTGCGCCAAAAATTCGTCAAATCGCAGAACAAGCGTTACGACACGCATTAAATGCCGCAAAAAAGCAGGGTGAATAAAAAAGCCCAAAAATAAAAAAAACGTCAAATTGACGTTTTTTTATTTTACATAACTTGTCCCTTGTTTGGATAAAAAGTCAACTGAATCTTTTGCCATTTTTCAAATTCATTTGCCGGCAACATACGGAATGGTTGACACACATTAATTGCCGCACGAATTGTATCCAAAACATACGCAAATGCAGGATCTGTTTCTGCACGTGCCGCAGATTCAAACCAAACATTTTGCACCGTACCATTCTTGCGCATTGTCAAATGCGCCACTGCACGAATATCCGCGATATCAGCCCGCGTCGTATCAACGACCCAACAACGTGTCATCGCAACACGCAACGCATCAACAACAGATATCGTCAATGTACGTTCCAAAGACAAAACTTCACGATTAACACGTACAACACGTTTCTTTTTTTGCACTGGTGCTGGTTCTACTTTTTTATCTTCATTAACACTTTTATCAACAACTTCTTCTTTCTTATCTTCTTCAACCAGTGTTGTACTTTTTATTTCTTCTGGTTCTTCGACAGGTTCTTCTTTTTTCTCTGGTTTTGATTCCGGCTTTTTTTCTTCTTTTTTTTCTTCTGGTTCTGGATTACCAACATTAAACAATTTGGTTTCATCACCCGACACAACCACATCATTCAAATCTATTTCCATTATCTGAATTCTATCAGGTGCGACCAACTTTGCACGTTCCATAACAACAACAAAAGATGTTATCATTATGGCCACCAATAACAAATGCCCACACACAGATATCAGTAAATTTTCCGACGAAAACAAGTCAAATTTTGCCATTTCTTATTCCGGTTGTGTTCGCAATCCAACTTTCTGAAATCCCGCATCTTTTAAACCACCCATCATCGACATAACCGCACCATAATCAGCATGCGTATCACCGCTTATCATAATCGTCAATTCTGGATTTTCGCCACGCATTGCGATTGCACGCTTAATAACGTCTTCTTTTGGTAATTGTGTATCAGACAAATAATATCGTCCTTGTTCGTCCACACTGATTTGCATAGCATGGTCCGCACCTGTCATTGCAGACACACCCGCACGCGGCAATTCCAAATCAATTCCTGTTGTCATCATTGGTGTGGTTACCATAAACACAGCCAACAAAACCGTCATAACATCAATCATTGGTGTTAATTGAATACCCGCATCAACCTGTTTACGACGAATACGACTCATTTTAAATCCTTATTTAGCACATTTAAATTCACGACGTGTTTCATCTAAACGTTCATACAAATCATCTGACTTTTTTGCAAAATATTGATGTGCAATCGCCGCAGGCACCGCCGCAATCAACCCCAGCGCAGTTGTACCCAGCGCAACCGCCAAGCCCGGCGCAATTACACCAATACTGACAGACTGATTAACACCAATCGACGCAAAAGAATCCATAACACCCCAAACCGTACCAAACAAACCAATAAATGGCGAAATATATGCAACCATAGACAAGAACCATAAATTCTTATCAAAAGGTCTGATTACTTTATCAACAACTGTATCTAAATTATCTGTTGGCTTAATTTTTATTGGATTTCTTTTGGCCATACGCCACAAACGAATTTTTTCAATAATAACCGTCCACGACAAAACACTGAATACAACCAACACAATCGACACAAAAAGTGTCATCATATCGCCCGTAAATAAATTCAACATTGAAAAATTATTTTCCATTTTTTTCTTTCCTTTGTATATTTTTACATCAAACTATCCAAAAATTCCGATGGGATTCGCTTTGGACGCATATCCGCCCCCAAATACGCAACCCTAAGCTGTATTATAGCACAAATAATCCCATCTTTTACAATTTTTTGTTCAACTTTGACAATTGCCGCGCCAACTTCAATCAACGTTGTTTCAACCACTATATCATCTGCCGCATATAATGGTGCGCCATATTTTATATTCAGTTCTTTAACAACAAAACCAATATCATCACCCACCACAACACGACCACGCAACCAGTTCATTCTGGCGCGTTCCGCAATTTCCAAATACCTTGCATGATAAACAATCCCTTCGGCATCAGTATCAGCATATGCAATTGTAAAAGGAAATTTGTGTACCTTTGTCATTCTAATCAATCTACTACTTTTATATTAACCTTGGCCGTACCAGAATTTATCATATCTAACTTTTTTGCCGCCGCACGTGACACATCTATAACTCGTCCTTTGGCAAATGGCCCACGATCATTTATACGAACAATAACACTTTTATCATTTTTTACATTTTTAACACGAACCTTTGTCCCAAAAGGCAACGTCTTATGTGCCGCGGTCATTGCGTTTTGATTATACTTTTCGCCACTGGCAGTTTTTCTGCCATGAAATTTTGGTCCATACCATGACGCAATACCCGTTTCAGAAAACCCTTTGGCATCTTTCATTGGATAATACGTATTACCAGATATTGTGTATGGTTTTGTACCTGTTTTATACACCTTATCTGCGCCACCGCACCCAACCAATCCAGAAACAATAAAAACAATTAAAAGAAACTTTTTAAACATTATCGCCTCAACAGCATCATTTTTCCAATCCCAGATGTCTATATCCAGACTCTGTTACAATACGTCCACGTGGCGTGCGCTGAATAAATCCCAACTGCATCAAATATGGTTCAATAACATCTTCAATTGTATCGGCAGGTTCCGACAATGCCGCAGATAAATTTTCAATCCCGACGGGACCACCAGCATAAAATTTGATAATCATACTCATATATTCACGATCAATCTCATCCAACCCACATTCATCTATATGCAATTGAAACAATGTCGTTTTAATAATATCCGCGCCAATTTCACTTTTACCCAATGCCGCGGCAAAATCACGTGCACGCTTTAACAGCCTGTTTGCAATACGCGGTGTTCCACGTGCAGACTTGGCCAACATTAATGCCCCATCTGCATCAATTGGTGTACCCAAAATATTTGCACTACGCTGAATAATCTTGGCCAAATCAGCCGGCGAATAAAACGTCAATCGCAAATCAATTCCAAATCTATCACGCAATGGATTTGACAACAGTCCCGTACGTGTTGTCGCCCCTACTAATGTGAAAGGGGGCAGGTCAATACGCACACTTTTCGCACTGGGCCCTTCACCCAACATGATATCCAACTTAAAATCTTCCATTGCAGAATAAAGAACTTCTTCGATAGCCGTCGGCAGTCTATGAATTTCATCAATAAACAACACATCCATTGGTTCCAACGATGTCAATATCGCCGCCAAATCACCTTGCTTGGTCAACATAGGTGCCGCAGTTGCCCTGAAATTTGTTCCCAATTCATTTGCCACGATATGCGCCAAAGTTGTTTTCCCCAGCCCGGGCGGTCCATACAGCAACACATGATCCATCGCTTCACCACGTGCACGCGCCCCCGACACAAAAACCGACAAATTCTGTTTCAGGCTTTCATGACCAACAAAGTCCGACAATGTACGTGGACGAATTGTCGCCACCATATCATCAGGGATATTCGCATCTAAAAAACGTTCTTTGTTCTGCATAATTACAACAACTTATCTTCTGCGTTTTCACGTCCAACATACGCCTTTAAATCATTATACATCTGACGTAAATCTGCGGGCTGACCATATGTGGCATCCGCGCCTTTGACACGAATTGTTTCCAAATCAATTTGTGCCTGTTTTTTCAAGACCTGGGTCATATGTGTTGCAAACGCACGCGCTTCTTCTGATTCCAACGCACCCTGCAACAACAGTCCACGATTTGGACGTGGCGACAAGAAAGCAAAATCAGATACCGATGTATCTGGCGAAACCAGCGCAAAACCCGATATTTCCGGACGACGCATCATCGCCTGCAAGACATACCATGCCCCCAATTGGTGTCCTGCCAACCAAATTTTATCACTATCTTCATTATGATTTTGAATCCAATCGATAACCGTTGCGATATCCAACATATTTTCCGACGTTGTACCAATCGCCCCTTCGGAATCATTTACACCACGATAATCAAAGCGAACAACAGAAAAACCAATATCCATAAACGCACGAAACATCGCATACGACACACGATCATTCATATGATATTTCTGACGTGGATTTCCCGACAATATCACCGCCAAAGGCGCTGCTTCTTGGGCAGACTTGTGATACACCGCGTGCAGTTTACCCGCATCGCCACCAATGATTAAATCGACCATAATAATTCACCTTTCATTCATTTATTTATCCATAACTTAGAACAAAGCACAAACAAATTTCAATAAAAATATTTTTTTGTTTTGACACAATTATCTAAAATGTTCTATCATTCACACGAGAGAACCAAAGGCAACAATATGTTAAAACCTATTTTTATGGCTGTTTTCGCTGCTTTTTACGGATTTGCTGCACATTCTGCGGACGAAATTGTCTATCAGGATTTTCAGACAATTTATACAGAAACACCGGTGCAATCATATTATGCGTACCCAGACGATCCAAATTTTATTCCTGAAACGGAATTTATGGAACGCGCGGACAGTTTGGATTATGATCAAAATATAATCGATGCGCGTATTGCCGAAGAAATGGCACATCCTGGGGTACGATTTGCTGACAAGCCGATGGTTATATGCCGTAACTTTGGTTGCACAAAGTTAAACGACCGCATTACACGCACATTTTTATTCAACAGTTTGGCAAACATGTTCATGATGAATGCACATTCACGTGTATATATTTGCGAAGCAGACCCATTTTCACGCGACTGTTTACAATCTGGGATTTCATTCCCTGTACGCAGCGGTATTGCCAACGCGATGGTAAAAATTCCAAAGGCAACAATTTCACAGGTCAATGTATCAACAGGTCTGTCCAAGGCAACTGTTGGCATGACATACGAATTTTTGGTAAACGGTATTGACCGCAGATGCGAACCAACTGTAATGGATATTATGGTTCCAATTAATTCACAGGCAACACTATCCAATCGCGAATTTGCCTGCAACATGACCAGCGACGGGTTCAGCAACGTTTCATTAATGGTTAATATCGACTATATTGATTTGGATTATGGTATCTTGGGCGGATATTATTCATTGGGAATGCAGGGTCCAACAACTGGTGGCGGGACAGGGTATGCGCTTTTCAAAACAGAATTTGCAACATCTGGCATGCAATTTCGCGCCGCGGTTTACGAAGAAGACATGATGGGTGCAAACAATGCCATGCGCACAATTCAGCCTGGTGAATATGCTGTTGAACCTTTGAAAAAATAGTATATCATTGGTTGTACGGCCCACTGGGATAACCAATGACCAACGACTGATGACACAATGAATAAAACTATTCTAATTATTGACGATGACGATATGTTGCGTAATACGCTGGCTGGTGGGTTACGCAATGAAGGTTTTTGTGTTCTGACCGCCTCATCTGCTGAAAATGCCACAGATATACTAAATCATATTACGGCTGATGCGATTATACTGGACCGCATGATGACAGGTATGGATGGTTTAACGTTTTTAAAGAAAATTCGTGCAACAGGAAACACTACACCAACAATTATGTTAACCGCAATGAACGGTCCCGAAGATGCAATTGACGGTTTATCAGGCGGCGCGAATGATTATCTGGCCAAACCATTTCAAATGCGTGAATTAATCTTGCGGCTGAACAATATAATACGCACCGGCAATAACAAATATGATACACTATCAGAATACGGATTAGTATTTACCGATAATGAATTTTTCGTATCAGACAATGACGGCACATTAAAAATTTTGGCATTATCTGGTGAAGAAAAACGATTGTTACAGCAATTAACATCCCCAATCGGGAATATTGCACCCGCGGCACCAATGGTTGCAAAACGCTTGCGCAATAAAATAAATATAGTATTATCAAGCATAGATATGGTTACCGTTCGTGGCCAAGGATATAAAATAATCCCAAAAAACGGGACAAAATAAAAACAAAAAACAACAGGATATATTAACATGAGATTAATACCGCGCAGTTTTTTATTACGTACAATATTGATGATTTTAATACCGTTGGTTGTCGCCCAAGTTATTGTGGCGAATGCTTTCTTTGGCAATCACTGGTCCCGCGTTCATGATACATTGGCACGCACACTGGCGGGTGAAATCACCACTATGATGAACTTTATTGACGATAACAACACCGATGCGGTACAAAAAATGGCACGCGATACGGGCATAAATGTAACATTTCATGACAAACTGAATCGCCCAAAACATAACGACAATTCCGCCCACGAAACAGGCCGCTTGGCATCAGAATTATCAAAACGCTTGAAACGTTCCGCAAACATATATATGGACAAAGGCAAAAGATTGGTATTTATCGACGTTCCAACCAAAGATAAAAAAATTGCAACATTTGGAACATCGTTATACAGAATCTATTCAACCAGCACCGAAGTATTTATAATATGGCTGATTGGTTCTATATTAATCGTATCTATTCTGATTGCACCATTTATTATCATGCACACACGCAGCATCCGTCGCATTGCACGTGCGGCAAATCGTTTCGGTCGTGGGCTGGATGCACCTGGGTTTGTTCCAACAGGTTCCAAAGAAATTCGTGACGCAGCCGCATCAATGATAACCATGAAAGAACGTCTGGACAGATATAATCGCACACGTACAGACATGTTAAATGCAGTCAGCCACGATTTAAAATCACCACTGACACGTATGCGTCTGGCAATTGAAACAGGTACGGCGAAAAATGAAGATTTAATACACGATATCGATCGTATGACCGAAATGGTTAATGGATATTTGGCATTCGCACGTGGCGAAACACCAGAAATAGAACAAGCCACCGAATTACCACCAATGCTAATCCGTATCGCACGTGACGCAGCACCAGATAAAAACATTGTAACAGATGTTCCAGATACACCTGTACAATTTTACGCACGTCCAATGGCATTGGCGCGCGCATTCGGCAACATTATTGAAAACGCTGCCCGTTATTCAAAAAAGACTATAAAAATTACCGAACACGATACAATTGATAGCATTGAAATCATAATTGAAGATGATGGAATTGGTATTCCTGATGATCGTAAAAAGGATGCATTGCGACCATTTGTTCGCCTTGACGATGCACGACGTGCCGATACGGGCGGCACAGGATTGGGACTTTCTATTGCCCAAACAGCAATTGAAAACCATGGTGGACAATTGTTCTTGGAAAACAGTGATTTGGGCGGATTACGTGTAAGAATTGTATTACCAATATAACAGCGAAAAAAATTATGACAAAGGTTAAAAGAAAATGAATTTATATAAATATGTATCAAATGCAATAAATGAAAAACTGGGCACTAATGTTAACCTAGAAGTACCACGCAATCGTGATTTTGGTGACTTTTCAACCAACGCTGCCATGGTTATGGCAAAGACAGCCGGCAAAAACCCACGTGAATTGGCCGCTGAAATTGCGCCTAAATTGGCGGAACTAGAATTTATTGCCCAAACATCTATCGCGGGTCCTGGATTTATAAATATTAAATTAAAAGACGAATTTATTTGGGAATCTGCGAACCAGCCACAAAATCCAAAGTCAGAAACACCACAAACAATTGATTTGGATTATGGCGCATACAATGTTGCAAAATCATTACACATTGGGCATTTACGTACATCAATCGTTGGCGATACTTTCAATCGTATTGCAAAACTATTGGGCCATAAAACATATTCATGGAATCATATTGGCGATTGGGGCAAACCGATGGCATTGGTAATCGCATGGATTGAACGTCTGCACCCAGAATTACCATATTTCCAAGATAACTTTGATTCCAAAACAGATGTTGATTTTGAAATCTCACCATCAGAATTAAATACATATTATCCCGTGGCCAGCGCATTTGCCAAAGAAAACCCTGAATTTCAAGCACACGCCCAAGAAATCAAGGCAAAATTCCAAGACGGTCATAAGGGATATTTTGCGCTTTACGAAAAATTCTTGAAAATATCATTAGAAATGATGAACGACACTGTAAAACGTTTGAACATATTGCCATTTGATTATGATTTAGGCGAACGTAATGCCGCAAAATACTTGCCAGATGTCGAAAAAATATTACAAGAAAAAAATCTTATTGTCGAAAGTGATGGCGCTCAAGTAATTATCGTCAAACGTGATACGGATAATAAACCAATGCCACCATACATGTGGACAGATTCACGCGGTGCGGACACATATGATTCCACTGATTTGGCCGCAGTATATTGCCGCAAACAAATCGACGCCCCAAATAAAATCATTTACTTTACAGACCAACGCCAAGGCCTGCATTTCGAACAATTATTCCGCGCATCACAATTATCTGGTATTTTTGAATACGAAAATCTGGAACATATTGGATACGGAACAATTAATGGACGTGACGGCAAACCATTCAAAACACGTGATGGCAACGCCGCTGGACTTGATGACATAATCGACGCCGTTAACGATGCAGTAAACGCGCGTGTTGCCGAATCTGGGAAAAGCCTTGATTCAGAAACCATAAGCGAAATCGCATTGGCCGCAGTAAAGTTTAATGATTTAATGCACGACGTACGTTCGGATTATATCTTTGATCCAACATCCGTAACCAGTTTCGAAGGGCGCACCGGTCCATATATCTTGTACACTGCCGTCCGTTTGAACAGCGTATTAAAACGCGCAACATTTAGTGCAGATACATCATACATGCCAATGAACATTGACGAACGTAACTTATTGATTGCTATTTTGGACTTTGAACGAACTGTATTAAGTGCATTTGATAATCGTGCCACAGACATGATTGCCAATTACGCATATGATTTGTGCCAATTGATAAATACATTTTATCATAATTGCCCAATTTTACGTGATGACATTTCAAACGATATACGGGCAGGGCGCTTACATATCGTCCAAAAGGCATACGAAACATTGGTCCAAACAATTGATTTAATGGGTCTAAAAATACCATCTGAAATGTAAAGCACGCCCAAATGGGCGTTTCTTTTATATTTTTATATGGTACAATAATACCATACTGATTTTTCTTGACATTTCTGGGGCATTACGTCATAATATGCACCGCTATAACAATAAACAAACAAGGAAAACTAAAATGGCAGCGACAAAATCGTTAAAAAAGTGCGAATTAGAAGCCAAATGGTATCTGATTGACGCAACTGATTGCACGCTGGGACGTTTGGCAGCATATACTGCAAACATCTTGCGCGGCAAGCATAAGCCAACATGGACACCAAACATGGATTGTGGTGACCACGTTGTTATTATCAATGCAGACAAGGTTGCATTGTCTGGCCACAAAGCCGATAAAGATCGTTTCTTTTGGCATTCATTGTGGACAGGTTCTTTGAAATCTCGCACATTGGGTCAAATGCGCAGCGAAAAACCAGAAAAATTGGTATTCAATGCGGTAAAACGTATGATGGGTCGTCGTACTGCGGTTGCATTGGCAAATCAACGTTTAACAAAATTGCACGTTTACGCGGGCAGCGAACATAAACATCAGGCACAAAATCCACAGGTTATTGATTTTGCAGGCTTGAACCGTAAAAACAAAAGGGGCGAATAATGGCAGAAGCAAAGAAAACAGCAACAAAGACAGTAAAAAAAGCTGCCCCTGCAAAGAAAACAGTTGCAAAAAAAGCAACTGCTGCGGTTGCAACACCAAAATTGAACAATGCAACATATGCAACTGGTAAACGTAAAGATTCTGTTGCACGCGTTTATTTGATGCCGGGTAAAGGCAACATCACTGTTAACGGTAAAGCATCCAGCGAATATTTCCGTCGCGCGGTATTACAGATGATTATTGCACAACCATTTGGTGTAACAAAACGCGAAACATCATATGATATTGTTGCCATGGTACAAGGTGGCGGTTTGTCTGGTCAGGCAGGCGCGGTAAAACATGGTATTTCCAAAGCATTGGAAAAAATCGAACCAGAATTACGCGCAGTATTAAAATCTGCTGGCTTCTTGACACGTGATAGTCGTGTTGTTGAACGTAAGCATTACGGTTATCGCAAGGCTCGTCGTTCTACACAGTTCAGCAAACGTTAATACGTTCGAACAAAACGAAAAAATCCCCACAATGGGGATTTTTTTATTATTGCTTTCAAATAAAAACATTGTATAATCACACCGCAATCTTTATAAGTTCAATAGGGGAATACATATGTTTACAAAAGAAAAAATAAAAGATTTACATTATTCTGTAAACGGTACATTGTCTGCAACAGATCTGCAGGCGGCGGCCGATGAAATATTATTAGAACATGGCAAAACCGCAAAGATGCCTGGGTTCCGCGCGGGCAAAATTCCATTATCAATCTTGCGTCAAAAATATAACGCATCCGCATACGGTGAAGCTGTTGATAAATTAATGAACGCAGATTTGAACAAATATGTTGCCGACAAAAAAATTCGCTTGGCTGGCGCCCCACAAGCTGATTTGGCCGGCTGGGAAATTGGCAAAGACGTTGAATATTCTTTGGAATTTGATATTTTACCAACATTACCAGAAATTGATTTAGACAAAATCACTGTAACAAAGAAAGTTGCAGATTTGGACGAAGCAGAAGTCGAAACAGCATTGGAAAACATCCGAAAAAGTCGCAGCATCGCTGAAAAACAAGACGAAAAATACACTGCTGCAAACGGTGACGTTGCCGTAATTGACTTTACTGGCTTTATCAGTGACACCGCATTCGAAGGCGGCGCGGCAAAGAAACATCACTTGATTTTGGGTTCTGGCGCATTTATTCCTGGGTTCGAAGATCAAATTATTGGACACAAAATTGGCGACAAATTTGATGTTAATGTAAAATTCCCATCCGATTATCATGCAGCAAACTTGGCGGGTCAAGATGCACGCTTTGCTGTTGAAATCCATGAAATTCGCAAACACGTTTTACCAGAATTAAACGATGAATTGGCAAAACAAGTTGGACAAGAATCCGTTGATGCATTAAAAGAACACATTCGTAACATCTTAAAAGAACAATATTCAGATGCAGCACAACGTGAAATGCGCAACGAATTATTGGATGTTTTGGCCGACAAAGTAAAATTAGATTTGCCAGAAACATTGGTAGTCCAAGAATACAACATGGCAAAATCTGAATTTGATCGTTCACACGCACATTGTCATGATGACAAATGTGAACACAAATGGGACGAAAAAACCGAACGCAAAGACGCAGAACGTCGTGTTAAATTGGGCCTGATATTGGCAGAATGGGGCACACAAAACAAAGTTGAAGTAACACGTGACGATATGCAACAAGCCATCTGGGCCGAAGCGGCACGCTATCCAGATCCAAAACAGGTTTTTGAATTCTATAACAAGAACCAAAACGCATTGGCAATGTTGCGTGGCATGTTGTTTGAACGCAAAGCACTGGACGCAATGTTAACACACGTTAAGACCAAAGAAAAAAAGGTCAAAGCCGAAGACCTGTTCAAACAAGCAGCTGTTAAATAACCTAAAACGCACCACAAAACGGTGCGTTTATTTTTATAAAAAAAAACGAGAAAAAAATGAAAGCATATCTAGACATATTAAAAGAAATCTATGAAAAGTGTGATAAACTGCGATATAACCGTACAGGAATCCCCGACATTGGTCTGGGATATGGGGCAACATTTGTACACGATATGGAAATGGGATTTCCGCTAATTACAACAAAAAAAATGGGATTAAAAAACATTGCAACCGAACTGGAATTTTTTTTGCATGGTATAACCGATAAAAAATGGCTACAAGATCGCAAATGCACCATATGGAACGAATGGGCAAACCCAGAAACCACAAGACCAAAATATGAATCTAAAATAAACTTTGCTAAACGCTGGCACCCCGCAAAACTAACCGAACAACAAATAGAACAAATCAAAATTGACACTATTTTATCAGAACGTGATTTAGGGCCAATTTACGGTTTTCAGTGGCGACATTTTGGCGGCGAATATCAATGGGATTACAAACGCATCGACGCAAATCCAACCGATAATTTCAATCCACAAAAGCCTGGCATTGACCAAGTCGCCAACGCAATCCACAAATTAAAAAACGACCCCAACGACCGCAGAATTATCGTATCTGCATGGAATCCAATTGATATACCGAAAATGGCACTGCCGCCATGCCATATGATGCACCAATTAATCGTACGTGATGGCAGGCTGTCATTAATATGGACCCAACGTTCTTGCGATATGTTTTTAGGTATCCCATATAATATCGCCAGTTACGCATTACTTTTGTTATTATATGCCAAAGAAGCGGGCCTAAAACCAGGTATATTAAAGGGCGAACTGCACGATGTTCATATTTATCAAAATCACATCCCCCAGGTCCAAGAACAACTATCCCGCGCACCATACGCATTACCAACAGTTGAAATTCCAGACGAAAATTGGAACGGCATGTTGAATTGGCATGCAGATGGCGGATTTAAATTAAAAGATTATTTATATCATGAACGACTGCATGGTGACGTGGCACGATAAAAAATCCCCATTTTGGGGATTTTTTTTAAAACAGCGGCGGAAAACATTCATCTGTTCCAATTGCACAACATAACGGTTCACCATCTTCCGCCTCGACAAATTCTTCACCAGCGCAGCATCCATATTCATCTGGCGGATTACCATCAGAACACGATTCAACTTCTTCTGTACCAAATTCTTCCATTGTAATGGCCGGCCCCAAAACTTCAGATTCTGCAGCAATAATTTCCGGTTCCTTAAATTCAACAGCCGGCAAAACATCCGCAACAGAATCATATTCAACCGCAACTGTATCATCTGCCACATCCGTTTCATATTCCGCATCTGCAACAAACATATTTTCATTTTGCGACACATTATAGACGGGTTTTTTCGCCAAAATTTCTTCTTCTGTTTCAATTGGCTTTTTAACTTCTGGTTCTTCAATAACAGGTTCTGGTTCCACAACAGGTTCAACCACCACAGGTTCTGGCTCTGCAACAGGTTCAACCACCGGTTCTGGTTCCACAACTGGTTCTTCTTCAACCACTGGTTCTGGTTCCACAACTGGTTCTTCAACAACAACTAGTTCTGGTTCCACAACAGGTTCTTTAATTTCAGCCACAGGTTCTTTTTCTTCAACAACTTCAACCACGGGTTCTATTTTAGCCCCCAATTCAGGCATAGTATCTTTTACAGATTTCTGATACATCCATAATGTAAATATAGACAAAACAATCAATACCAATAGTAAAACATAATATAATTTTGTTGGTCTAGAACCATTATTCACAGGTGCAACATTTAACACCGCTTCATCACCCGATATTGGTGACACAGGGCGCGCAACATCTGTCACAGGCGCAACGACCACTTCTGGTCTTGCAGCGGCAACAGGTGCCGCTGGTTCTTCCATTTGCGCCACAGGCTGTTCAACAATCGGCTGTGGGACAAAAGGCACTGTTTCTGATTCTTGTACATTTTCTGAATATGATGGTATCGGCGGGAAATCAGTTCCACCCAACAATTCCGAATCAATTTTTTCAGATTCTTTATTATCAAAAGACGAAAATGAATTTACAACCGGAAACGTTTCAGATTCATGGTCGCTTTCTTCATATTCTTGATTAAAATCAGACATAGGTATTGTTTCAACAGGTGGCGCAAAAGACAAAGGTTTTACCACCAATGGTTCCGTTTCTTCAGATATTTCATCACGTTTTTCTGGTTCTGAATAAACATCAGAAAAATCATCATCTGTGTCATCTGTCACGGTTTCGACATCATCAGAACTATACTCAACCGACATATTTCCAAAATCCACTGGTTTGAATGCAATGTCATCATTCATAAAATTAGGATTTTCTGTAAACAAAGGTTTTACTTCTTCTTCCTGTTCAAAATCTTCCTCTTCTTCAACTGATTCTGTTACATCATTCCAAACAGGTGCTGACACATGCTTTTCTTCGATCACTGGCACAGGTGTTGGTTTTACCACCGCAACATCTGTATTTTGTGGCATTGCCGGCACATAAACAGGCGTTAAATCCTTTAATCTATCAATTATTCCACGTGCAATATCTGCATCATCATGCGCAATTGCCAAGCGATTCTGCGCCTTGATAAGTCGTCTTTTTGCGCGGGCAATTTTACTATTTGTTGCTTCAATCTGCGCTTCAGTTCTTAAAATTTTTGCGGCTGATTTTTTTGTCGGCTCTTTACCGATTTCACTGCGTTGTTCTGCCAACTTTGCGCGCAACGCTTTTAACTTTGCCTGCAAATCGGCAATTGATTCTTCTGTTCTTTCAATTGTTTCACGCGCACGTGTTGCAGTCAATTCGGCCGCATCCAGACGTTCAATCGCCGCACGTTGTGCCGCCGCATTACGAAAATTCGCCAATTCTGCCAGCGCACTATTCAAATCCGCGCCTGCGGCATGCGCACGCACCAAGGAATCATATTGCGCCAATCCGGCATATTCGACATCTAACTTTTGATATTTATTGTTCTTTTTTGGTCGTACTGTTTCCAATACAACACCATAATCATTCATCAAGATATCATCCCACTTGCGATCACCAACAGGATTTATCACCAACAAAACATTCGGTTTAATATCACTGATTACATAATCAATAACAAAGACCAATTTTTGATCTGCATCATAATATGCACGAAAAACATTCCCTGCGACATTATAATCAACAAAGGTCAATGGCTGATAAAAGTTCTCTCTCTCACTAAGCATCTTATTAATCCCCGCTATTAAAATTATTTCTTTTTTGGTGGCGCAAACTGATATGCTTGCTTGCAATGTTCATAACAATATGGTTTTCCCACAAAAACAGTTTCCCCGCAAAAATGAAAATGTTCAGAATCTGGATCGCCAATTGGCCAACGACACTGATTCGGTTTCAAATTTGCCATTTCCAGCGAATGTTGAATAATCCGCTGATGCGCAGCCAAACTTTTGGCACTGATTTTTGTATCTTTCTTTTCTGTTTTTTCTGCAGTTTCTTTAACGACATCTGTTTTTTTAGGCTCTTTAACCGCTTTCTTTGCAGGTTCCTTGACAACAGTTGTTTTTGTTGCAGTTTTTTTTGCCACAGATTTTTTTTCTGTTTCTTTCTTTGTTACCGCCACAGAATCCGCAGTTACCTTTTTCGCCGCCGTTTTTTTCGCAACAGACTTTTTTTCTTCTGTTTTTGCAGCCGCCGCGGCACCACCAGCCTTGGCATTCCAACCCAAACGATTTAACTTACCAACAATCGCATTCTTAGACATACCCAGGCGCTTTCCAATTTCAGCCGTAGATAAGCCTTTCCCAGTTAATGCTTTTAATTTTTTTAATGCGGTACTATCCCAACCCGTACTCATTTTACAAAACCTCTGTTATACATTATAATTCTATTGTAACATACTTCCGATTCGAAACGCAAGAGAGAAAAATATGATTTCATACATCTTTTTCATTATTTTAACCGTTATTGCACTATGGTGTATGCTGCAAATATCGATTGCAGATTTTCGCCGTCGAATTATTCCCGACGCATACCTTGTACCATTATTGTTAATCGGACTGATATTCATTTCATTTTTTTCATACCCAATTAACATTACAAATGCGGCAATCGGTGCCACATTTGGCTATATTTCATCAGTAACAATCGGATTAATCTTTGATTACAAAATGCGCAAAAAAAACGCGACTATCACACCACCAATTGGCATGGGCGACATCAAATTAATCACAGTTGGCGGTCTATGGCTGGGGGTGGGGGGGCTATCATACGCACTGATTATCGCATGTATCACAGGTGCAATTTGGGCACACCACAACAAACAAAAATTTATTCCATTCGCGCCATTCTTTATCATTGGTGGAATTTTATCTTTTTTATTATGCCTTTTTCTGATATACTAATATCTGATATATATCAGGGCAGGGAGTCAAAGGGGAATGAAGATAAGCACAAACACATTCAAAGTCATGACAGCACTTATTTTGATATCGGGTATGGCCCATGCCAACACAACCCCAATGTCAAAATATGGTGTGATTCAAAACGTGCAAAATTATTCATCTAACCCATTTTGGTCACCCAACGCCCCATATAATCAACGCATGCCCCAACCGGTATATGTAACGGGCCCAGAAATAACAACAGATGATTGTTTACGCACCGTAACCAGTTTGGTTACAACCGTATGTGCAATGAACAACAACTGTATCGACAGCCAGATTAGCGACATTCGTCCGGCCATAATATTGCAACTATCGCGCATGGACACTGGCAATTATGCAACCGCATGTGGCGGATATATTGAAACAATATTTGAACAATATGTTTCGCGTTACGGCAACGCGGCACCGACGGGTGTTACCGCTTTTCCACATGCAACAACACCTAATCCGAACGCAAACGGCTCTGATTTTCAAATCAAAAATCCATTTGAAAAGTCTGCCCCCGAATGGGCCGACGATATGATGGAACGCAAACAAGAATTACAAGACCTACAGACATTAAATGGTGCGGGGCAAAACACTATTTCACGTGCGGCATTTCCAACAACATATTCAGATTTATCCTTTACCGAACGCATGGCCAACGCCCAGGCAGGCTATGAACCATACAAAGACAAACGTGCATATACTGAATTAAACGTTGATAATATTGAAAGTTACGACGATTATGTGGTCAGACAAGAAAAAATCACACAACGAAAAAATGCGTACTGTCAATCCGCGGCAAAAAAACTTGCTAGTTTAAAATCTGATTTAATCAAGGCCAAAGAATGTCGTGCATCCGGCACCCAATTTACCGAATGCAAATTACAAGGAATATATTAACCATGAAAAAATGCACAAAGCATCTTTGTTCTATTTTATCTGCTATATTTTGCATGACAATTATTGGCGGTGCATACTCGGCAACAAATCCAACGACTGCACCAAATCCGGCGCCTGCACCAAAGCCCACCATAAAAAGCAACTGGAACAACCTATCAACCACACAAAAAGTCGGCACCACAGTTGCCGCAATTGCCGGCACCGCCGCAGTAATTGAATCTGCATCTGGCAAAGGACCACACACAACGGGCGATATGATTCAAGGTGTAACTGGCGGAACTGCCACAGGTATGGCAATTGGAAATCTTATTCCTGGGGTTGGTACAGTAGTAGGGGGGATTGTCGGCTTTTTTGTTGGCGGACTTACCGCGGGTTCACAGTTATTTTCTGAAACTGACTGTCTGCACGACCCTGTAACCGGAAACTTCACATGCTGCAATACTGTTTTCAACGAAGGTGAAAGACAAGTTAACATCGGCGGCAAAATGTTCTGTGGGACAGACAAGGGCGAAATTGTATACGGATATACACGTCAATGCCTACAAGGTGGCAGCACCCAAGAAGCAGGTTTTTTTGAATCTATATTTCTTGACGACACATGGGCCGCTGAATGTGAAATAAATTTTTGCGATGGAAAAGAACCACCAAAAGATAAAATGGTAAGCCTTGCGCCAGACCAAAACAAATTCTGCTGGCGATGGACCGAACAACCAAACCCAGAAAACACCATTGCTGTTGATAATCCAGATGGTACAACTGTCATAATCAATAAAAGCATAGACCCATATGCCACACTAATCCAACAAATCGAACAGGAAATTACAAACCTTACAACACAATGCGGACATCTGATATGATGCAAAATATGAATATAACAAAACACATTCTTATTTTTTGCACCATATTTATTCTAGGTGTTTTTCAAATAAAGTTCGCATATTCTGACACCGAATGTGCATCGGGCATTTTCTCAGACGCATTGATACAAAATTCTGGTGCTATTTTTGAAACAGATAAAGAACAAATCATCAAACAATGGATATATCAAACATTCGGAAATAAAACCGTATTGTCCGATGTATTAAAGTGTCCTGAATTAATTGCAACCCCAGACACCGAAACAATAAAATTTGATACCATAAAATATGTTTTTCCAAATGGGCGCGAAATAATCATAAATTACGAAACGATGCCACGCGTATTAAAACAACGATTAATATTGGCAAATAAACGCGCCACTCCATCAGATCCCAATCCATTTATCGGTGATAATGACAATGGGGACGTCTGGACAAATACCGATCCAGCATGGTACGCAATCATGGTTGTTGAATCTGGGGCATTGGATGAATTTGTTGGCCCCGATAAAAATAACAGTGTCGCATTAACATACATCCGCGATAACATCGACAAACTATACCCCAAAGGTTTTTCTTGTACCAGCAAAAGTGCACTGGCTATTGACAATGATGCAATAAATCGCGCCGTAACACAAACCGTTAATCTGGGCGACGATGATTCAAATGACTATTATGTTGCTGGCGACATAAACCTACAATGGATTGCATATGCCGAAATTGCATTGGACGTTGTAATCACCATCGCAACATTTGGCGGTGGCACGATTATCAGTGGTGTAACCAAGGCCACCCGCGCATCTAAATCATTAAAAAATTTGAACACAACAATAAAAACATTACGAAAAACAGATACCGTCCAAAACTATCTGAAACAGGTTCGAAACGTCAACAAATTGACCGATGAATTAAAAACAATTGACCGTGCAACCGATGCGGCCCGATATGCAGACAAAGCAAAAGAATTAGAAAATGCAACAGATGCGCTACGCACCCTAGAGAATGCCGACGATGTAAAAAAATATCGCGATGCAACAAAAACATATTCTGAACTAAACAAATTCCGCCATTCATTACAATTAAAGCGAATTCCCCAACGCGGAAACGTACTTGCACGCGCTGCACGTGTTGGCCGTGCCACAAAATCCGCATTGTCAGGGAACAAATTATTAACGCATGCTGCAAAAATTGGACGTAACGGCGCCTTTTCTGGACGTGTACGCGATTGGCTATTCGAATCAACCATGCGCAACATTGGAACACTGGCAAAAATGGAGGCGGCCGGTGGCGTCATTTACGGTATAACAAAATTTGCAGCAGACATGTATGACTATACTGACACAGAAACAGACCAATTTACAAACGGTCTTGAATTTGCGCCATTATTACTGCTGTCTGCTGACGATATCGCAGGCCAAGAAAATATTGTCAATTATGGTATGTGGCTGATGTGGGCGGGCAATTCCACCAGTTCTGCAGACGACGACGCAGCATACCTTCAGGCAATGGATTTTGCAGCAAAATTCCACCAAGATTTAACAGAAATCCAAAATGACACATCATCACCATGTAATGTTGATATATTTGTTGTACGACCGATATTAAAAAACCCCGGCACAGATAATACAGAACTATATTACTTGATAATGAACGATGTACCATGGACCACACATGAATAAAAAATACTGGGGCGGGGCGGGTTTATATTCCGATTGTTTTTTTACGAACTTTTTTTTATAATGAAAGCATATACAACCCCAAAAGGAAAAGAAATATGAAATACAAAATCCTGACCACATTATTAATAACAATCACAACAATTGGCGCATCCAACGCATATCAGGTAATATCATCCAAGGAACTGGGACGTAATGATGCAAAAAATCAAAACGTTGTTGTAAAATGTACCACCGATACGGGCAAGGTTTCAAACCAAACATGTTCACTGCGTCGATACGCGAAATGCAGTGGTAATGGTTCAAAAAAACAGTGCAGCGGTTGGGAACCATGGCGCGATTTACGTAATCCATCGGCCCAATATTCTGAATGGCGTACTGCTGCATCCGCATGCTGTCGCGCCAAAGGATTACGATAAAAAAAAGAACCGCAAATGCGGTTCTTTTTTTAACTGTGGTGGATGTGATTGGACTCGAACCAACGACCTCTTCGATGTGAACGAAGCGCTCTAACCAACTGAGCCACACATCCAAAACACAACCATTAAATACACTTGGTGGGGATAGTGGGAAGTCCGTCACATTATCCTAAAAACGCCGGAATTCTGCCATTTCTATACACCCAAATCCTTCTTGCCCTTGGCATCGTATCACTTTTCGTACCAGTTTCAAGTTCAAGCACATTATATCACCACATCAAAGACAAGTAAATATATTTTTTACTCGCATTTCATTTCTTCCAGCAAAAATACAGTTCTATTCATATATATATAGAACTAAAAAGAAAAAAGAAATGTGTAATTATGAAAATTCTGAAGTCCGCGAAGTTATGGGATTGGGTACAGAATATTGGGAAAATCTGGTGCTGATGGCCAAGGTTGCAGGTATGTATGTGCACCCTGCGGTAGTTAATATTACAGAACAGATGTGTTGTGGCTATCTAATTACGTGCAAACAGGCAAATGTCATGCTGCGTTTCAAAGCAGAAATCTCATTGCAATAATTTCTTAAGCAATTTTTCTTTGATGGGCCCTTTAAGGGCTTTTTTATTAGGTGCACGCATGCATTTGCAGTGCTGAATCATCATAAATAATCAAACATTTCCATTTTTATCCAAATCAACAGTTCTATTCAATTGACTGCGTGGGGTGAATGGGATTGCTTATCGGTTCAAAATATACTGCGTGGGTCTTTTTACAATATTGCCGTCCAAGTGCTTGCCAGACGGGGTCTATCACTACACCATAAAGGTATCAACTATGAGCAACACAGAACCAACAACTAACTTTTTCAAAAATACAGAAACATTAACTAGGCATGCAAATACGATAAAACGAAGAACGTGGTACAAAGATGCAACCCAAGACAAAATATCCCGCAGAACAGTCACAGATATATTGGATATGTTCAACAATGAATGTTATGCAGAAGACCAAGGAATATACAGAAACCATAAATACAGCATGACCCCAGAACAACAAGCATGGTTTCTGGACCTTATGAAATCGGAATATTTGGCGTTACTAACCATCAAATTGCCCCATGTAAACCAATCAGGATATAAAAGGACAAAAAATCAACAGGCTGCCAAAGAAATGTACCGTAATATTATCCGCACAATAGAAAGGAAATTTACATCCAGCGAACATAACTGGAAACGTAATCCATTGCCTTTTGTCGGTGTGTTTGAACGTGGTAAAAGTGGTTTCTGGCATGTACACTTACTTATCAAACACTGTGGTGAACCTATGGACGTACTAAGACGATTGGTAACAGCTATTGATGAAGTTAGGGAGTATTTTGGATTTTTTAGTACAGTGATAAACCTAAGATACATATATGACAAGGAAGGTGTTTGTGCGTATATGCTCAAGGAATTAAACAAATATACTAACAGTCCAAATGCAAGATATATCCAAGATGAAGGTGCTTATCTATTCTACTTGAAAACATGGTTCGGCAAAGTAAAAGAAAAAATATACCCATATACTCCTTCGTCACTATCAACGTTGAAGTTATGGGTGGGTTTTGGTGTGATATTAAAAAGAAATAACTGTCTGAATATACCCAATCCGATAAATAAATTAAGGCGTATCTATATTCAAAAATGGTTGCAACGAAGATAGTTTGAAATATACCTTACCTGCAATTTTTACGCGTTTTATCTCAGGGTAAGCTTTACGTAAATTCCAATGGTAAATTGTATCTGGTTTGATTTTCAGTAATGTGGCTAATTCATGAACAGTCAGTAGAGTTTCGTGTGTGTATGTCATTTGTTTTCTCCTTGATATATAGAACATCAAAAACTTCCATAAATTTACCTGCATAGCTTAGTGATAACAAAAGCGCCCAAATAAGTTCGTAGTCAGTTGCAAGCGGGAACGTCCCCAAAAAGAGTGGAGCGTAGCAACTGCATACGAAGAACTTATCGGTGCGCCAAAGTCAGATTAAGTAAGATGGTTATGTTGCATCACTCTGGATTTTTGTATCTGGACCCAAAAGAACATGTAATAGCATATAAAAGAATTTTCATTTATTTATTGGTTGAAAAAATAAAGGAAAAATGAAAAAGTCTATATCATGAAAAACAATAAAAAACACATTCGTCAAACATTAGCAAACTTCAATCAAGAGCAGATTGCAGCAGACCGACTAAAGGTTGAAAATATCGGCAAATGCAAAAAGTCTGCCATGCGTATCTTGGATGAATTTTGCAAAACGCCTAAGATGGATATTACAACCTTGGTACAAAAGACCGGTTTAACACGCCCAACAGTCACAAATACTATAAAGAAACTACAAGAAATCGGCATAATATCCGCTATAAACCATGATAAAAAGTGGGGTCAATGGTACAAATACGATGCACTGGTTGGTTCTTTGTCAGATTTCGAAAACAATACTACACGCACCCAGAACAAAAATGGTCTGTTCCTGCACTTCGATGGCCGGGACTTTGCAGAAAAACAGTCGGACACCCCCAGTTCCAAACGATTTAAACCATATAAATATCACAACGAAAAATCCGCCAACAAAGATTCAAATAATAGATTATACATTGGTGATAACATAAACGTTATGAAAGCCGTGATGCCAGAATATCAAGGAACAGTCGATTTAGCATATCTTGACATTCCTTATAACATGCCCAGCACTCGGGTAAAACAAGCATATGCTGATAGCTTTGACGGCACTTGTGACTTACTATGCATGCTGTTGCCACGTTTGAAACTGGTGCAGAAACTACTATCATCCACTGGCTTAGTTGCGTTATCTGTCAGCGAACATGAAGTCGCCTATGTAAAGTTACTTATGGATGACGTGTTTGGCAGAGAAAACATAATAAATAATATTGTGATAGAGATGGCTATTGCTGCAGGTCCAGTGTCAGGTTATACTCAATACAAACTTCCCAGCACAAAGGGGTATTTGTTGGTTTATGCCAAGGATAAATCCAATATCGATTATTTACAGCGATTATATGACCCTGCTAGCAATAAATTTACATCCAGTTATAATCTGGTTATAGATAAAAACCTGAATAAGATACCGCTGATTGATTATTTACAACAGCAAGAAGACGTCAAAGAACTGTTTACAAAACACGGTCTAAAGATAAACCAAGAAAATATAGCCACATTAATGGATTACGATACTGATTTTGAAAACTATGTGTACCAAAGTCTATCAAAAAATCTGTACAAGAGAACTAAACCGTATCAAAACCCAGTTAAAAGCGATTTTAATGCCCCTGTAGGCGTTGTTTTTGAATATGACGGCAAATTATTAGAGAAAACGCAAGACGGCACTGCGTATCATTTAAAGCCCTTTTATAACAAATTGCAGAAAAGTGATGACGGCACACTAGAAAATTCTGTTATCAGAGGCGACATCTGGAAGGGATATTACTCAGAAAAAAGTCGTATACAGAAGGAAGGTGGCGTGCCTTTCAGTGCTGGGAAAAAGCCGGTCAAACTTATCCAGGATTTACTCAAATGGATTGGTAAGAAAGACGCCGTTGTACTTGATGCGTTTGCCGGTTCTGCAACTACGGCTGAGGCAGTAATGGTTCAAAATAAACTAGATGGCGGCACACGAAGCTTCATCCTGTGTCAATTACCTGAGAAAGTCCAACCAGGTAGTGCCGAAGCAAAAGCGGGATTCAAATTCATTCACCAAATAACAATCCAGCGACTAAAAAATATTCATGCAAAATATAAGATTTACAAATAACAAATAAACGGTATTTGTTTCTGCTTGCTTTTGTTTAATCAACTTTTTATACTGGGAAGAGAATCCAAGAGATTGGGTTCGGGGTTGTCAAAAGCCCTATAGCTTCGGTGCGAAAGCATCGTTAAATTGATGTTTCGGTGTTTTTGCACCGTTATCATCCCTGACGTTATGTCGGGGAGCTGTTGGTTATAAAATACGGGAAACCGAAAGGCCACAGAATCATTAAGCTATATGATTTTTGAACTCCCCGGCCGCTCTTTCTTGGGCGGCATTTTTCTTGTCTGGGAGAAAACAAAATGAGCTATTGTTCACACACACAATATCCTGTTGGTCAAGGCGGTTTACACCTTGGGATTATTGGTGATGTTGCCTACATTTATGATTGCGGATATTACAGAGGAAGCAAGGTTGACTGGAATGAAGTCAAGCAGGATGTTATAGCACAAATACAAAAATGTTCTACATTACACATATTCATTTCACATTTCCATACAGACCATTATAACAAATTGATTGATTTGCTTGAAAGCATACCTCAAGACAAAACAAATCCATTGCGTATAATAACTCACTATCCCAAAACCACTTCTGTTGAGAAGGTTGTATTGTTAGCCTCATACGTCTCTACAGAAAATACCGATTATTATAATGAATACTACAACCTTGTTGTCAATAACCGGCACGCAAAAGACGATAGATTACAGGTCGTTTTAGAAGATAGGTCAAAGACACGGCGTATAAATATTGGCGATTCAAATATTTTATTTCCTTATGTAACAGGTTTTTCAACAGAAGAAGAGAAAAGTATAAAGCACTTCTTAGGCGTGGGAAGCATTGAAGAGACCCTTAAACATATGGAGAGCTGTGATTTTGCTCTAAATATATGTAACAAGCTGAAAGACCTATTCAAGGAACAAAAACACATAACAAATAAAATTATGCTGTGCTTGTATTGCGGTTCAAAAACGATTGACCATTTGCCTATGTGCTGCCCATGTTTGATTGGTCAAATACCATACTGTCGTTATAAGTGGACAAATTGGTTGCATACAGGTGATGCTTTTATGGATTCCGACGAGGCTTTAGATGGTTTTGTAAAGCATTATGGCATCTTGTTGCAAAATGTTCAGATTTTACAAATACCACACCATGGCTCAGCTGCCAGTCATGATAAATCATTTCTAAGCATATTTTATCCAGAACGTCACAGTATGTTTTTGTACTACACATGGCACAAAGGCGGCAACGCCAAACCAAAGATTACAGACATTATGTGTAATGCACACAATATACATTTGGTGTCTGATAACCCAAACACAAAAATCAAAATATAAAAACGAATTCACATACAGGGGGATTAAATGAAAAAAGCTTTATTATATATTTTTACAATAATTACATACAGCCATCTAAATATAGCAATAGCAGATATTTCCGATGCGGATACAATATATTTGATGGCAGCATCAGACAATATATCTGGCTTAGAAGCACAGATAAAATTTGATGCCACAGATAAAAACGGCGACACCGCATTATGTAAAGCCATAAAAGCCGACAATGTAAATGCATATTTAACACTAACAAAAGCCGGTGCAAATTCTGAACACAAATGCGTAAAAAAGATTTCACCTGAACAATATCAAACATTTATGCAAAAAGTTACAGCAGCAAACAAATCATGGTCTTTTCTTGGACTGGGTAAATGGGCATGGGGTGGAATTGGTGCCGCTGCAGTCGGTGGTGCTGTTGCTATGTCGGGTGGTTCAAGCACAAGCAACCCAAACAACACCCCAGACACCGGTCCAGAAATCTCTTGCGAAGAACAAGGGTATAACTATATTGCATCTGAACCCTGCCCAAACGGATGGACAGAAGCTGGCTACACATGTAGCTCAGGTGGTGTTACGTATAAAAAATGTACACCCAATCAATGCGTTGGCTATCAAATGTCGTGTGGAACGGGATACGAAGAGATTGCAGGTGACACATGTTTGGCCGGTGATGTGCTGATGGTAAAATGTACACAAAAGGCATGTGATGGTTATGATTTTACGAACGTCACCCAATGCCCCAGAGGGTACGATTTGGGCAGTTCATGTCAATCTGGCGAAACAATCATGTATAAATGCGATGCTCCAGCCGATTGTTCAGATTTTGATTACAACAACTCGTCACAATGCCCAGCGGGATATACAATAGGCAGCTCATGTTTATCAGGGGCAACAACAACATACAAATGTGATGCGCTTATACAATGTCCATATCACACAATAGAATGCGTGGGTGGCTATGTGGCAACTGGCAACACCTGTCAATCTGGCGAAAGTATATACAAAGAATGCAAACCTGTCCAATGTAAAGAAGATGAGATTTGGTCTGAACAAGGGTGTATAACAAGCGATAATATTGGGATGTCTGCAAATTCTGCAATATTATTTAATAATGATACAATGGCACTGGTTTATAATCAGAATGATGTCGCAGATTTCTATGGTATACAGAATACTGCAGCATCAAGTACCAACCCAGAAACATATAATGCGTATTCTTATACTGGACCCGATGCTACAGATTTTGCATACGATACGGCAAGTATAAGTATTGTAAATAATAGCAATGCCAATGTTTATGGAATCTATGGAAATGGCAAGGTAATAAATGCGTATGCAAAATCAGAACTGGGCAGTTTTACCAGCGAAGCCTATGGGGCCATTTATATCGACAATAATGGTGATGGCGATGTTTATGGTTTATATAGTGATGATGTACTAAATGCATACGCGCACAGAATCAATGAAGAAGACAGCGATATACACATACTACCAATAGCAAACGGAACAATAGTTATTAATAACCATGGAGATGGTGATGTATACGGTATGTATGGCAACAAAACTGCTTACAATTCAGACCACAGTGGGAGTTATTCTGATTCAGAGACGAAGGGATTTATGCATATTATAAATAGAGGCAATGGAGATGTTTACGGAATCAAATCCTGGCTTGCTACTAATGGTTATGCTTATACTGAAAGATTTAATCATGAACCAGTAGGAATTATAAAAATACAAAACTTTGGTACAGGTATTACATACGGCATATATGGAGAAGCTCTATCACAAAATCATACCGAAGCAGAAACCTCAATAATAAACCAAAGTACAGGTATAGGAATTGGACTTTACTCTTCTGGATATTTTGCTACATCTAGTTGGTTCACGGGGGGAAGTGTACATAATTACGGAAAAACCAATCTGCAAAACATGTCTTCTGGTAAAATAGTTGGGGCTGTTGTTCTTGATGAAGGAGTTGGACGCAATGCATATGGGGCTACAATAAACTTGAATAATATTGGAACGGGAAGTGTTATAGGTATGTTAGGGGGGGCTGAGTCCGATTTAGAAAACAGTAGTAGTGCCCACATCAATATAACACGTAATGCATATCTAGATGAATATGGGGTTGCACATGAGCCCACATCGGATACGGCCGGTATAATTATTGGTATGTTTGCGGATGAAAATAGCACCGTAGAAAATTCTGGGGATATCAATATAACAACCAATGGAAACGCTTTTGGTATTTATGCAAAGACCGGCAGTCATGTAATCAATTCTGGGAACATTAATATAACAGCAGATGGTACAGCCTATGGAATTTATGTAGAAGGCGATTCTACTGTTTCTAACACAGGTCAAATATCTATTAATGGCGCTGCTTGCAGTGATAGATATTGTTACACCGGTAATTATATCGTGTTAAATGGTTCGACATTGGTAAATGCGGGTACCATGTCTGCAGATACGCTTAGTTTGAATTCAATGGGTGGTACTGTACGTGCTGCTGCTGGTTCTCGATTTGTCGCAACGGATGCGATATCTGGTGACTTGAATATATCCAGTGAATTGGTGTCCAGTGGCAATCAAACAACCTATGTTGCCGAAAACATGATTGATGCAGGTGACGTATCTGGGTTGAATCTGGTATCTGAATCTGCCTTGTTTAATGCTAGATTGGCCAGTAACGGACACGATGTTGTTATGACTATGCGTGGGTTTGATGAATTCACAGACAACAAATCATTGGCTGCGTTCTTGGCACACAACTATGCATCCGGTAACAATACTGATTTGTTCGGTGATTTGAAATCTATCGGCACAAATGCTGCATTTATGGGGGCTTTGAACGGCTTCTCAGGCCTTGGTGCATTCAATCAGTTTGCCAACGAAGATTTGGCGGCTATGCGTGAAATGAACTTCTCTATGAATGAACAGTTGTTTGAAACCAGCGGTCGTGATGACGTTGATATCAGTGGTGGTGTAAATTACTTCTCGTTCAGTAATCAAAGCGGTGTTGGTTCGGGCAGCTATGGATTGTCAATTGACCGTATTTCAGACAAATGGAAAATGGGATACGGTATGTCTATGGCGAACATCAGCACCGGTAACGATGATGGTATCAACCGCCAGAATACAATCGGATTATTCTATATGCCTATGACTTACACTAATTCTGGATATGAAGTCATTGTGAATCCAAAAATCGGTTTTTCTCGTGGTGAATATAACCGTCAGGGATTCAATAACATGTCTTATGAAGGTTATATTGAAAAACGCATCTTTGGCCTGATGAATGATATTCGTTATCCTTTGAGCTTTGGTAATTGGACAGTTGCGCCAAATTTGGGATTGAATGCGATTGTGTACAACCAAAGCGGACACGAAGAAAACAAATTGTATGGTCTGATTATCCCAGATTCTAATCTGGTATCAGTAGAAGCCGGCTTGGGACTGTATGCAAAATATGACCGTACATTTGCAGACAATTCAAAATTATCATTCAATACCGGTCTGATGGCATATCGTGAATTTAGTGATTGTTATAATATCGAATTGGGCATACGTGGTATGGATGGTACATTTAATCTGTATGATGATAACTTGTACGATTATCGTGGCGCTGCAACAATCGGATTTAAGTATAACAGTGGCCGGCTGAATCTGTACGGTAATGCACAATACTTTACCGACAGCGACAGTTATATGAATCTGAAAGCCGGAATCAGATTTGCGTTCTAAAAACACCAATCCCCCAAATGGGGGATTTTTATTTAATGTAACAAAAGGTACATTTTGTAACATTAACGTGGAAAGCCCCAGAAAACCAAGAGTAGCAAACCGCGTTAATAACTTGACAGCAGCAAAATGTTACAATATAATAATATACAAATAAAGTGTAACATTATACTAAGGAAATAAAATGGTAAATAAAGCATATGTAAAGGATTCAAAACTGAAAGATATACTTGCCTATATCAAGGGTATCAACCATAGTGAACAAATCAGAATGATGTTTTTTTGTTCACTAAACGGACTTCGTTGTATTAATTTCAGATGCCTGCAGGTAAAAGACGTATTTAATACTGACGGCACAGCCAAAGATGTCATAGATTTGAACAGTGACAAGAATAAGGGTAAATTTTCGGCCAAATACTACATCAACAATCAATTTAGAAGAGAATTAGAAAATTACTTTAAGTATTTGACGACTAAGTATGGAGAAAAAATGGATGGCGACACATACCTGTTCACGTCGCAAAAGCAAAACAAGCCATTTAATCGAGTGTCCATTTGCCGTATTTTCAGCACAATATACCAAAAATTTGGGATTCATGGGGCTTCACACTTAGGGAGACACATGTTCATAACTAAAATGATTAATAATGGAATAAATCCATTTTTGGTAAAACAGTTAGTCAATCATCGGAACATCCAGACTACCCAACGTTATTACAACACCAATCCGGCACAGTTGTTAAATGCCGTAGAAACTGCCAGAATATAGAATAAATTCCAGCAAAGACCATATTTATTACCCTTGCAAGTTCTATTTATTACACATAGAAACCAAGGGGTAAAATATGGCAGCAAAAAGTGATTTACATTACAGATGGGAAGATGACTGTGTAATTGTAAAAAAGAACAAGGGTAACAAGCTAAAATTCCAAAACGCCAAAGCAGCTTACCACAAAGATGGCAACATTTTTGTAATATCTTCGTTGGGTCGCAAAATCCGAGTCGACAAATTTGGTATCCGGCACTGGGAATAACTATCAAGCCAATCTAATCGAGAACTCAGACCGCTAATCTTGTTTTTTATTGGGCTTTCTGCCTTTCGATGCAGTGTATTTTTCCTGATTGATATAGCGCTCGTGGATTATCGGTTTCCAATATTCCAAATGCAGAACTTCTTCAGAATACACCAATTTATCTATTGCCTCTTTCCATTCTTCAATAGTACGTTTACTATAGTGTTCTGCACGTGTTCCATGGTCTTTCCAGCCAACTAATTTATGTGCCATACGGTTAGTAACACCCACATCTTCCAATTTATTGCTGACAGTATCTCGAAATGAGTGAAACGTATATATTCTACCATCTGTTCTATCTATACCAATTGCTTTTAGGAATCTATGGTATGTTCGTATAAAAACATCTCCTGTTTTTTCTTCATTATAATCATTAATTTTTGTAAATATAAAGCGGTCTGGTTTAGCTTTTATCTTGTCTTGGCGCTGTTTTATCATATCAACAAACCCCCAATCCAACAACTGTTTTGCAATTGGTAAAGAACGTTCTGTTTCGTCATTTTTTAGTCGCTTTTTAGCATGGTCTTCAAATATAGACAATACAGAAATACCATCTATTTCAGTTATATCCTTGAATTGCAAGGTAGATGCCGCTGTCGTTCTGGACCCAGAAAACAAAGCAATCAAACATGCGACAAAGTGTTCTGGATGATTTTGAAAAAAGTCATGCTTAGGGTCAAATATATTTTTCAACATATCTTCTGTATAAGGCCAATATGCACTAGTTTTACCTTTTGGGTCTTTGGACATTCTAGGAATACAACGAAGTAATTGGTCACCATTAAAGCATTTGGGTTCCATACTTGCAGCATTGTTGATAAGGTCTTTTAGGGCAGTAAACATTTTCTTTTTTCTGCCATTCAAAATGGGTTCACCTTTATCGTTCTTTCGCTCATTTACACTTTTGCATATAGCCTTTATAACATCGGGACTATTCATTTTGGAGTATTCGTCATCCAAAGCCAGTCCTTGCCCTTCAATCATAATCTTTATATCACGTTGTTTATTCTTTTTTGTACCGTCATCATTCTTAGACAGTGATAACATATCATCCATTATTTCTCGAATTGTATGCTTTGGAATTTCTTCTACAGATTGTTGCACTACCTGAACTGGGGCAGTGACATTTGGTTGCATAAAAACAACAGGCGCTTTTCCTTCTTTTAGTGCAACATATTCTTCCCAAGAAGTGTATTGTACCGAGTCCTTTACGAAACTCATAACCTCTTCAAACTTTTTTCGTGCATAGCTATCTGTTTGCATACGTAGGTCTAAAAAAGCTCTGGCTTGAATTGTATCTGCAGCAGCCTGTAGCACCTTGTTATATCGCTCCAGGGCACTATCTGGCAAGCCCTTTTTACATAGGTCTATTATCGGTGCATTTTCTACCACAGTGCCTATTAATTCATCTAAGTCTGCATGTTGTGCCATCCATTGGTCGTAAAAGAATCGTACCAACATGTCCTTGTCACGTAGCTTTTCCAAAGTACTATCTTCAATTTGACTAAGTTCGCCACCTGTATAGAATTTTGCAAAATCAGCCTGTTCTTCTTGGCTCAAATCATCATAATCACGCATAAATTTTTTCATTTGTTCAAGTCTCCGTAATGCCGTATGAAAATCCGAAGTTCTTAACGAACGCCGAATTGACCTATATTTTCCATCCATACCCTTTACGTCCTGCCTAAAATAAAACACGCCAGAACGTAACATCAATCCCCTTGCCATATTTCGTACCAGTTTTCGTACCACTTTATTTGCTCCTTTGTTATACCTTGAGCCGATACGATAATAGATTGATAATATTGACTTTTTTAGTTTAGCAAACCTGACACAAGCTTGCAATAGAATAATAAAAAAGCCCCAATCAAGGGCTAATAATGCTTGGTGGGGATAGTGGGACTCGAACCCACACGGTCGCAATGACCAAAGGATTTTAAGTCCTCAGCGTCTACCATTCCGCCATATCCCCGAAGACTTTTAAAAAATTTGGTGGAGCTGATGGGACTCAAACCCACGACCTCTACGATGCGAACGTAGCGCTCTATCAACTGAGCTACAACCCCAGAACTGTGTATGGTGGGCGTAAGAAGACTCGAACTTCCAAGGTATTACTACCACTAGTACCTGAAACTAGCGCGTCTACCAATTCCGCCATACGCCCGTCAAAGCGAAAGAAATAATAACCTAAAAACAAAATAAATGCAACAAGAAAAATCATATCAGAAATTGTTATTATTCACTTGCGTGAAAAAACATAAATTTGCTAACATTTTTATCAGAGATGAAGAAACTTCTGATTTTTACCGCAAACCTGCTGGTCTGCGTTGGCTTGGCCGACGCGGCTGTTCGTGATGGCACAACAACCGCACGTTCAAAATCAGATAAAAAAACTGTTATACAGACACAAAATCGCGTATCAACAACCACAAAACAATCTAATCGTGAACGCACAACTGTTTTAAGTAAACCACGTACGACAACCGCACGTCCAACATCAACAAAAACACAAGACACCACACAAAATGCACGCACGTCAAAAAAAACGGTTTCACGCACATCTGTAAAATCAGGGAATACAACTGGAATCAAATCACGTGCGGCATCCACCCCAACGAATACATCTGTTATTTCTGAAACACGTACTGGTGCCGAATATGAACAATGCAAAAACACATACTTTTCATGTATGGACCAATTTTGTACACTAAAAAACGACGATTATCGTCGCTGTTCATGTAACGACCGCGTATTTGCATTGACAGAAAAACGCAACACACTGCAAAGTGCCAAAGAACAACTAACTGAATTCAATGAAAACCTGGCTGTTGTCGGCATGACCGCCCAACAGGCGACCGCCATACGCACAGAATCTGACGGCGAAGCGGCATTAACCGACGATAAATCTGCATCCAAAGCATTATTACAAGCAATTATGAATTCAATCCGTGGCGATGATACAAATGTCGGCGGAAAATATTCCGAATTAAACAGCATAAACATCGCATTTGATACGGTAAATGCATTTGGTATGACCGATGTCGGACAGGCAATTGCCGCATACAACGGACAGGCATTATACAACGCGGTATATCCACAATGTCGTCAGGCGGTAAAATCCGACTGTAACGACGCATCGTTACAACGCGCAATCACTGCATATCTTATGGCAATTGAACAAGACTGTAACACCGTACAAACAGCCATCGAAACAACTCAAAAACAAATGAAGTCCGCCACACGCGAAAGCAGCGCAATGTTGGATTTGGCACGTGTTGAAAACCGTCAAAAGCATAATTCTTCAGACATCACAACATGTATTAATGAAGTTGAAGCCGCAATATTAAGTGAAGAAGTATGTGGTGCCAACTATCATAAGTGCTTGGACAACGGCCAATTTATTGATATCACCACCGGCAAAGCAATTGCGGGCGTAAAAAACTTTTATGAACTTGAAAAATTATTGGTATTCAGTGACGGTATTGATGCCGCAAGTCAGAAATTAGCGAAAAATCCATCTAACCGCATATTTGTATCAACATTTGAACAGCGCACAAAAAAATTTGCAGAACCCGCACTGGATAAATGTGTCGAAAACGCAGATGTCGTCTGGGCCGAATATCTGGACAAGGCAATGTTGGATATCTATTACGCCCAAAAATCCAAAGTTTCTGATATTAAACAGGGATGTTTTGACTTTATATCCACATGTTACATGAACGGTGAAAATGCCATTACTGCCGCAATGAAAGAATTGGCTGGTGACATTGGAATCGTTTTACAACCAAACAAAATCACACTAAGTTCACAAATGTGCACAGATTATGTTGAATCCTGTAATAATATGTTTGATAAAAACATAATTGCCGAATACATCAAAAACCAGAAGCAAACAGATATTATTACGGCATGTCGTGCGGTTGCCAAACAATGTTTTGATAAATATGGTGGTCTAAATTATGAAAACTTTTATTATCCATATAGCGGATTATTCGATTCTGGCAAAGCAGCCGATTGGTTCACACTATATGACATCAAAACTCTTGAAAACGCGCTATACGATACTGACGGTTATTTGATAACGAAAGAAATTGTCGATGGCAAAACTGATTATAAATACGAATTTAAATCAAAATGCGCCACCCAGTTATACGACGTTGACGCATGTAAAGACTATGTTGAAGAAGTATTTGGTGGATTTGATATCGCACCAGTAGACAACACCAGTAACAATAATTTAGAATACACTTTCAACCAGGACTCTACCACACAAAAATATGGTATTATTAGACAAGTAAAAAAACGAGAAAATGATGATTACGTACTTAAACATCGCAACAAACGCCCCACAGGTGTCGCAACCGAAGTTTACAACCAAATTCTGTCTGTGTTATCAACCCAATGTCAAAACATGAACGGCCGTTTTGTTGAACCACAACACATCAAAAAGAACATGTACGACGAAACAAATTATTGTATATCCCAATTCAACGACAAAAAATACGAAACAATAAATCAGTTGTACTTTATTGGAACGGGCGAAAACATGTGTCCACGTGATTACGGATTGGGGGTTGACACACAATCATGGGGTGCATGTCTATGCTGGGAAAATGGTGCCCGTCGCAGCAAATGGGGAAAATCTGCAAAATGTGTTAATGCCATTCCCGCCAAAGACAAAACAAATGATGCAACATGTGCAGGAACAGGAAACATATGGTCCAACGAGGCAATGCCAGATTCAACCATTCCAGAAACATCATGGTGCACCCATAACGTATTTAGTACCAAGAACCAATTATGTCCACGCACCACATATATCGAATTAAAAGAAAATGACAACACACAATCTTTCTGTACAGATGGCACAAACCAACTAAACGGACTGCCCGAAGGTATCATATAAAAAATTCCGCAATTATGCGGATTTTTTTATATATTCTGCAATTAATTTTCCGGCCCCAACACCCGACTTGCACCACATATCATCCGCAGATTTTAATTCCTTTATCATTTTGTTACGAACAGACGGAATTGTTAATTGTTGAATTGCATTTAAAACATTTTCTGGTGTTGCATCTGCACCCAAGAATTCTGGCAACACCATACGTTTTAACAAAATATTCACCAAAGAAACCCATTTTACATGTATTAATCTGCGCGCAATCCATGTGGTAATTTTATTCATCTTATACACAACAACTGTCGGCACATGCAACATCGCCAATTCTGCAGATACTGTACCACTGGCCACAATTGCAATATATGCCTTTGAATATAATTCATACCGCCGATTGCCAGCAACCAATTCCGGCTTAATCGGCCAATTTTTTATATGTTGTTCAACATAATTACGCGTTGTTTCCACCGTTGGTATAACAAATTTATATCCCATATACCCATTACGTCCCAACATATCAACAACATCACGCATCAGTGGTAATAAACGTTTTACTTCGGACATTCTGCTGCCGGGAACCAATGTTATTATTTTATCAGATATTTTGGTATTCTTACCAAATGTTTGCCCAATCAACCCTTCGGCAATTGGATGCCCAACGGCCACAGTATCCAATCCATATTTAGTGAAATAGGGCACTTCGAAATCAAAAAAAGCATACAATTTATCAAATATTTTTGCATACTTTTTCGCACGCCCCGAACGCCATGCCCAAACCTGTGGCGCAACAACATGATGAAAACGCATACCATTTTTAATTAATTCTTGACCGCCCAACGATTTACGAACTTTTTTTATTACACTTTTTGCAAAACCCGGCGCATCAATAGTCAAAACAATATCAGGTTTGGTATTTAAAATCGCATTAACCGTTTCATTGATACGTGATGTCAAAGTACGTGCATGCGCCACCACTTCGACAATACCCATAACCGCTAAATCAGACATCGGGAACAAAGATGTGAATCCATGCGCCTGCATATTTTCGCCACCAATGCCAACAAAATCGACATCTGGCATATGCGACATAATGCGCCCCCCCAAAACATCACCCGACACTTCACCTGCGATAATAAAAACTTTGATTTTTTTATTCTGCATTCTTTGATGTACCAATTCCACGTTTTGAACGGTTTTCTATAAAATCAATTGCATCCATTGCATATTTATTATTTTTAACTTCTTTACGCACTTTGGCCAATCGATCAGACACCGTACCTTCGCCACCACGAAATACCGCAGAATATACGGTATGAATCGCATGCATATCTTCATTTGTAAATCCATGGCGCATTAAACCAACACGATTAATAGTACGATATACAGCACGCCCACCATCATATATTGCATATGGTAAAACATCATTACCAACACCCGACATACCACCAATAAATGCATTACGTCCAATACGCGCAAACTGCAATACCATTGTACCACCAGACAAAATTGCAAAATCTTCTATTTCCACATGTCCTGCAACTTGAACCAAATTTGACATAACGACACTATTACCAACCTTACAATCATGTCCAACGTGCGCATTAACCATAATCTGACAGTCATCACCAATAACTGTTCCATCTGATGCCGGTGTTCCAGAATGAATTGTTGCATATTCACGAATTCTGCAACGCTTTCCAATACGCAAACCCGTCATTGTTGATTCATCTTGCCACTTTAAATCCTGACTCATCACGCCCAAAACCGCAAAAGGGTAAACAATAGAATCATCACCAATCGATGTTTTTCCATCAATTACAACATGTGAAACCAATTCAACCCTATCGCCCAAAATAACATTCGGTCCCACAACACAATATGGACCAATCTTACAGTCTGCACCAATCTGGGCACCTTCATGAATAATCGCTGTTGGATGTACTGCCATAATAAACTCACTTTTTTCAGTATTACTAAGCAGATATTACATTATCTCAGCAAAAATTGGTATTAAAGAAATATAACAAATTATAACAAACCGCGGATTTTTCGACCAAAACCATCGACACGATAATTATGCCACAACAAAATCCCCAAAACTGTAACAACAGGCATCGTCATAATCACACCATATTGCATCAGCAAACATGCAAAAACCGAATACCCCATTCGTACGTCCAGCGCACCCATGTGCCATACAGAAAGTGCAACCGACAAAAATATCGCACAAACTGCCACTAAAAACACTGGCACCGCTTCAGTCAACAAGAACAAAGCCATTGCCAATGCACACACAACACGCATCAACCACTTTAATTTAATATATACAACATTTCTAAGTTTACCCATTGGTCGCACATTAAATAATGCCACCGACATCGCCGCCAATCCCCCCAAGACCAACATTGCAATCAGGTGCGACACCGTTAAATTTCCTAATTGTCCGAACCTAAAAAATTCTGGTTGCATCAAAATTGCCACCGCAACAGTCAATATAATCAAGACGGAACCAGCAATTGTACGCATATCCGCACGCGCAAAACGTCCCAAAACAATGCCCGCAACAAATGCAACGACCTGCACAATTGCCCCCCACCATGAATACATATTTGACAAACCAATTACTAATACCGCTATTCCAAATCCGCCCCACAAACGCCACCCACGTATAGATAACGGCACCGTACGCAAATGCGAAGAACAGAACAAAGAAGTCAAAAAAACAATTGTCGCAACCATCATTGGCAATACAGACAAAGCATCGCGTAATACACTATAATTACCACCAAACAAGACAACCCATAATAACGTCAGCCCAGCTGTCCACATTGTTGCACGTTCCAGAACCATATCCTTGGTCCAACCCAAACGCGTAACTATCGCATCTGCGCACCAAAACGCCACAACAAACAAAGGCAACATCAATATTGCCCACCATAAAAACGCAGGCGCCCACAATGCCGCATTATTAAACGCACTGATTGCACTTTGAACAACAGTAATATCTTCTAACATAAACTTGCCTTTTAATTTCAATGCATTATTATAATTAGCAATGAACACAAAACAAGAAATTTTTACCCTGATGGGCGGCCACGTAAAAATGTACCGCAGTCATTATAACCCTACATCTGATGCGGTCTGGTTGGCTGCATTCGCACCACAAACGGCAAAAGATATACTGGATGTTGGCATCGGAACGGGGGGGGTATCATTGTGTATTCATGCCCACAACCCAAACGCGAAAATAACGGGGCTTGACACATCTGACGACATGTTAAGCGTATGCAACAACAATGCAAAATTAAACAATACTGAGATTGAATTAATACACAATAGTATATATACATGGCGCACCAATCGAACATTTGATTTGGTTGTTACAAACCCACCATACTTTAATGGCACACCTGCCAAGCACGATGCACATCACAATGCAGATATGTCCACATGGATATCACGATGTATCGCGCGCGTCCGTCCAATGGGAACATTTTGCATAATAACCGACGCATCAACAATATCTTGCGTAATATCAGAGATGTCAAAAAAACTGGGCGACATCACAATATTCCCACTATTTGGCGCCAAGAACACCGCCGAACGCGTTTTAATATCCGGCAAACTGGGCACACGTGGTATATCAATTTTACATTCTGGTCTATCAATGAATTGCGACCCAATTTTGCGCGACGGCTTGACTATCCAAGATTTTTTGTCTAAACTGGCCCAGAAATGATAAATTTTATAACACGATATTTTACATCTCTTTGGGCATTTATAACATCGCCATTTCGTGCGGTGTGGCGGTTAATTACCCATATCTTTCCATCACGACAATTTACGGTTATGGATACACCACGCGGCAATGTGTACACTTTTGATCAAAGCAGCTTTTGGCGTTTCACTCGTTTTTGTGGAAAGATTGGCTTAATACTGTGGGCATCTTGGTCAACATATGTATTTGTATATCATCGCCCATTATTACAAAAACGCACACAACAATTGGAAGAAGCGCGTACCACCCACACCAGACATATGAGTGAACTGCAAGCATATCTAACAAAATATAATGATTTGGTTCGTGATTTGAATGTAATTGACGACAAGGTATTAAATTCAGAAAAACTGGATAAAAAGTCCAAAGAAAAATTGATGAACAGCCGTATAAAAACATGGGGCGAACTAGACTTTTTGCGCACACGCATCGTTGAAATGTTAAAGAACGAAGAATTTACACCAGAATACACAAAATTATCTGAATTATCCGCCGAATATGAATTAACACGCGCAGAAAACGAAGAATTAAAAAAGCGCAACACACAAATAATTGAATCTATGGCCGAAATTGTCAGTGCCGACAACATCATCGTTGATACAGTTACATCATTAACCAAAAACAATACCGAAGAATTAAACAAAAACATTAAACGCATCAACAGCACATTAATTGCATTGGGCCTAAATGAAAGCAGTTTAATACGCAACGCAAATAAATACACCAGTCCGCTGGTGGGTTCCGCTTTTACCCCAATTGAGTTTGACAAAACATTGGATGAAAAATATCAAAAATTGGCCGATGGTCTGGAACGCTGGAATGGCTTAAAAAGACTAAACGAAGTTTTACCATTGGGCAAACCCGTAAAATCACGCATAACATCTGAATTCGGCACACGTAACGACCCATTCACTGGCAAACCAAAGAAACACCGTGGAATTGACTTTTCTGGTAAAATTGGCACAGAATTAATGGCTGTGGCCCCTGGGCGTGTGGTATCGGCGGGCGAACGTGTTGGTTATGGCACAACGGTTGAAATTGATCATGGATTGGGCTTTACCACACTTTATGCACATTTATCACAAATATTGGTTTCACGCGGGGATTGGGTACGTCCCGGAACAGTAATTGGTCTGGCAGGTTCGTCTGGCCGTTCCACTGGGCCACATCTGCATTATGAAATCAGATACAAAGGCGCACCATTTGATCCATCAAAATTTGTAAAGGAAGAATAAAATGCTGGCATTTACAAACGCAACAGAAAAACAATCACCCACCATTATTGGGGCAGGGTGCAAATTAACAGGCGACATAAAAACAGATCATACCGTACAAATCCATGGTGAAGTTCATGGTAACATTATTGCTGATACGGTGGTCATTGGGCGTGGCGGATATGTTATTGGCGAAATACGCACACCTGTATTATTTTTACATGGCACACTGGATGGCCAAGCAATTGTAAACACTGCAAATATCTTTAATGCCGCCAAAATGACTGGCACACTGTCATATCGCACATTAAACATAACAGGCAATATGGGACTGGATTGCAAATTATCAAAACGAAAGGAAGAAGAAAAATGAATAAAACTGTATCCAAAGTATTTATCGCAGCCGACCATCGTGGCGTTGGATTAAAACTATACCTGATTGAAATGTTGGCGGCAGCAGGTTATAACGTCGTAAACTTGGGGGTTGACGACCCAAACACATCTGTGGATTATCCAGATATTGCCGCCACTTTGGCCGACGCAATGTTGGACACCAAAGATGCGCGTGGAATTATTATTTGTGGTACAGGTGCCGGCGTAATGATTGCGGCAAATCGTTACCGTCATATTCGTGCATCACGTTGTTCCAATCCAAATCAGGCGCGCGACGATCGCTTTCATGATGACATCAACGTTTTGGCATTGGCGGCAGATGACATTGATATAGAAATTGCTTTTTTATGCGCACAAACATTCTTGGAAAGTCCATTTGATGCAATCGATCGTCGCATCCATCGCATTGAAAAAATATCATAAAAGAATAAAGAGAACATATATGAATATAAGCATCAAACAAGCATACGACATTGCAACAGCAATTATTTCCAACGATTATATGGGCATACAGAATTGCAGCGATATGTATAAAGCATGCTACCTTATTGAAACAAATAATAAATTATACGGAAAAATAAAATTGACCATCTTTGCACCATATGCAAACAAAAAATTTAATATGGGCAATAATAAAGGACACATATTATTACAAAACGGTGACATGGAATATATCGCCCACACAAAACATACCGTCGGCAACGGATTTAATAAATTCAAATATAATCCAATTCGCATATTTGAACGTATATGCGAAAGACAATTTTTTGAACTGTTTGATATTGCAAAATTGCGTCTAAACCACCAACTTTACGCAAGTGATAACAACCAGCAAATACATAATATGATTAAAACACTATCCGCAAAACAAAAATAAAAATCCCCAAAACGGGGATTTTTTTTACTCTTTTTACTTTTTGACTACAAAATTCACCAATTTTTTGGGAACTACAATTGTTTTAATTATTGTTACACCATCTAATTTGGAACCTAATGCACTTTTCGCCATTTCGACCAGCGCATCTTCGTCAACATCAACAGGTGCTGTAAATTCTGCACCACGTTTTCCATTAACAGATGCCACAATTGTCATTTCTGTTTCAACCAGCTTTGCGGCATCAAATGTTGGCCAATCCGACAACGCCAACATTTCTGTATTACCCAGTTTTTCCCACATTTCTTCGGTCAAATGCGGCGCAAATGGATTTAATACCTGCAATAAAGTTTGGTACGCAGGGCGGGGCATTTTACCCCCAAACGCATTGATATATTCCATCATCGCAGAAATTGCGGTATTAAACTTCATATTTTCCAATCGTTCTGTTACATCTGCGATTAATTTGTGCATCAGGCGTTCCTGATCCGCTGTCATCGGGTCGTCCGTCAAGTTATCCGACAAATTTTCCACACGTTTCAAGAAACGTTCAACCCCACGCAATGTATCCTCGGACCAATTTGCACTTTGTTCCCATGGCCCCAGATACAAAATAGCCAAACGACATGCATCCGCACCACTGCGCGCAACAACATCCGAACTGGGCACTGTATTACCGCGCGACTTTGACATTTTTGAACCATCTGCCGCCATAATCAGACCATTGCTGGTACGTTTCTTGTATGGCTCAACCCCGGGTACAAATCCTAAATCTGCCAACGCCTTGTACCAGAATCGCGAATACAGCAAATGACGCGTCGTATGTTCCATACCACCATTATAGTGATCAACCGGCATCCATTTGTCTAGCTGGCCCCTGGAACAGAATTCGTCATTATTTTTGGAATCTAAATAGCGCATAAAGTACCATGACGACCCCGCCCACTGTGGCATAGTATCTGTTTCACGTTTGGCTGGCGCACCACAATGCGGACATGTTGTGTTTACCCAATCTGTTGCACGGGCCAGGGGACCCTCACCATCATCGGTTGGCTTATAGTCCGCCATATATGGCTGCATCAACGGCAACTCAGATTCTGGCACCGGTACCCAGCCACACTTTTCACAATACACCAATGGAATCGGTTCGCCCCAATACATCTGGCGTGAAAACCCCCAGTCTTTTAATTTATACTTTTTTGTACCACGTGCAAACCCATGTTCGGTTCCATATTTAATTGCCGCCGCAATTGCATCTTCTTTACCCAAACCATTCAAAAAGTCTGAATTAATATGTTCACCATCGCCTTCCCAAACTTTATCAGGTTCGCCACCCGCCAAAACCGGAATAATTTCCAACCCAAACTTTTTTGCAAAATCCCAGTCACGACCGTCATGCGCCGGCACCGCCATAATCGCGCCAAATCCATAGTCCGCCAGAACATAGTCTGAAATAAAGATTGGTATTTCACGACCATTAAATGGATTTTTTGCCATAACACCATCCAAGCGAACACCTGTCTTTTCTTTGGTAACATCAGTGCGTTCAAACTCAGATTTTGCACGTGCGGCGGCAATATATTCATTTACTGCATCCACGTTTTTGATTTTTCCGTCATCAATCCACTTTTTTACCAATGCGTGTTCTGGCGCAATCACACAAAATGTCACACCAAATATCGTATCAATACGCGTTGTGTAAACAGTCATCTTGTCATCACCGACCATAAAGTCAACATCTGCCCCATATGAACGACCAATCCAGTTAATTTGTTCTGTTTTTACACGTTCTGGATAGTCAACATGCACCAAATCATCAATCAAGCGATCCGCATATTTTGTAATCGCTAAATTCCATTGCAGTTTCATTTTCTTTTCAACCGGCCCATGACAACGTTCACAACAACCGTCTTCCAGCTCTTCATTGGTCAGGTTTGTTTTGCACGCCGGACACCAATTCATTGGTAATTCAGACTTGTACGCCAACCCAGCCTTGAAAAACTGAATAAACATCCACTGGGTCCATTTGATGAATTCTGGATCGGATGTGGAAACCTTGGATTCTGGATCAAAAGACAAACCCATTATCGAAATATCACGTTCAAAAATCTTAATTAATTCCGCCACAGATTCACTGGGATGTTTGCCAATCTTGGTTGCATAGTTTTCAGACGAAATCCCCATTGAGTCATACCCAATCGGAAACAGAACATCAAAACCACGATTTCTACGAAAGCGTGCCATAACATCCATACCTGTATATGGCAACATATGCCCAACATGCAATCCCGAACCACTTGGAAATGGAAATTCAATCAAATTATAATACTTTGGCTTTTTCCCATCGTTTTTCGGCACGAATGCACGTGCATCCGCCCAGCGTTTTTGCCATTTTGCCTCACGTTCGTGAATTTTTTTGATATCTTCTGCCATAATACTAATCCCTATTGTTAAAAACACATACCCCAATCATAGCGGCAACTGCCCAAAAATTCAAGAAAAACCTTGCAAATTTGACACAAAACATTAAACTAACCCCAAACGGACACAGGGATATAATGATGACATCAATAAAAACATTTAAGTCATACATTTGCAGAACACAAAACCCCAAAAAATTGCGTCAACTCGAAGAACATCTGAAAAAAATGAATAAAACGGCAAAATACGCAAATATATTTGCAAATAGCACCACCGCAGTGGCCACCATTGCCGCGATAATATCAGCAGCAAACGAACGTAACGAAATCACAATTACAATGGCATTTTTGGCTATATCCATGGCCATAATTGCAAGCAACATGTCCTACACACAACAAGAATACAAAAAACTGATAAAAAAAGCACATAAAAAAGCCCTTAAAAAAGAAAAGATAAAATAGTAATTTCAATAAGTTGAACTATTTTTCAATTTAAAACAAGCCAAGAATTCTGTATTTCCACTGCCACCTTTGATGGGCGATTCCGTTATACCCGCCGAAATAAATCCATATTTTTCAAACGCATCTATAACACGATTAATTGCGTATTCATGCCAATCATCTGATTTAATAACACCATTATATTTTGCCGCCACATCACGCGGCACTTCGAATTGTGGTTTAATCAGTGCAATTATCGTTTCCGCGCCCCATTGTGGCAAAACCGACACAATATCAACCAAAGATATAAAAGATACATCTATCACAATCAAATCCACCAACGACTGGACGGTCAGGGTACGAATATCCGTCTGTTCCATCGACACAACACGTGGATTATTACGCAATTCTTCAATTAACTGATTTGTTCCAACATCAACTGCATATATACGCGCGGCCCCATTTTTTAATAATACTTCGGTAAAGCCACCTGTACTGGCGCCGACATCCAAACACGCAAAGCCATCTGGTTTTACATTAAAATATTCCAATGCACGCACCAACTTTAATGTTCCGCGCCCAGAAGAATAGGGCAATTCACCCGCCACAATATCATCATTATCAGAAACATCTTGACTTGGCTTTTTTGCTACAACCCCATTTACATGCACCAATCCCGAATTAATCGCTGTCACCCCCTTGGCACGACTGGGGTATAAATTACGCAAAACCAATGCTTGATCTAATCTCATAAGATTCATTGTAGCACACAAAAAAACTTTGACAATTTTTTATTTAATACAACAATGAAATATATATATACGACAAATAGGGTGCAAAACATGCCAACACAATCAAATATTAAATAACGTTATACCCAGTAAAAAATCAGATGCACAGAAGAAGCAATCACATTGGCTGAAAAAATATCACAACTGTGCCCAAATCATAAAATCAGATAAAAAATTCGGGCCAGAGTGGGGCAACATACGCCCCAACCTACAAAAAACCACAAAAAAACCGCAGATTTCTGCGGTTTTTTTGTATAAAAAAGACATCAAAACATAAAAAAAGCAACGGTTAACACCTTTAACATCACAAGCAAATAAAACAAAAGCAATAAATTACCAGAACAAATCACCGCAATACCACATATACAATTGCATAATTGTACACACATAAAAAACAATAAAGACTATATTGATAAATAATTTAATAAAATATCGACATATATAATACACCAAAACCAAAAGGAAATTTATAACCACAAAAAGTAATCAAGAACACATTGACGCAATAACAAACAATATAATGACAAATAATTCTGAAACAAAAAGACAGCAATTATATATATTTGCACCACAGATTGACACCAGACAAAGATAACATATTACATCAAGTTTAAAGTCGCGCAACAACAACACACAAAACTATACATAATATACATTATGCGCCTTTACAATATTACACACCCCGCGGATTCAAAGACATTTCAACCAACCAGATAATTATTCAAATATTTTTTAAGAACACCACAAGACAGAAAATATTACACACGTGACGCAAAATATTTTTTAACACAACACCATCTAAAAAACACCTTCACCCGACATCTATATAACACACAACACAACGACTATCTTAATACACTTGCACATACACATAAAACAAACACACAAACACTAAAAACTATACATAAACACCCTACACCCTATAAAAAAAATGGGCAAAAAGTAATTTTTTGCCCAAAAAGTCCCAGAATTCCGGTCTTTTTTTGATAAAACACCATATTTTTTTAGTGTTTTGTTATCTTTTTTATCTTTGTCAATGATTCAGATGCAACATCCGTCGCAACCTTTTTCAAACTTTTCAGCCCCTTTTTCAATTCACTATCTTCAACCGTAGCCGTTTCAACAGGTTCAACATCAGAACAACAAAACGCACATTTGGTTGCCGCATTACTAATTGTTGATTTACAATATGGACACGCATGTGTGTTTGCCGGTTTTTTATCACGCATCTTATTCATTGTGCGAACAAACAAGAAAATCGCAAACATTGTGATAAAGAAACTTACCACCGAATTTAAAAACATACCCAAATTCAACGTCGTCGCACCGGCAGCCTGTGCTTGGGCAATCGTTTCATAAACTGCACCAGATTCGCCACCCCCCAAGACAAAGAACCACTGTGAAAAATCAACACCACCAACCAACAACCCAATTGGCGGCATAATCACATCTTTTACCAAAGAATTAACCACACCGGTCATTACACTACCAACAATGATACCGACAGCCATATCGATTGCATTGCCACGCTGAACAAAAGTACTAAATTCCTTAAAAATATTCGTTTTTTTTGCCATTTTCTTACTCCTTATCTTGCCTATTAGAATACTCATCTATTGCACGCAACACTTGCGACAATGTTTTACGTAAACTTTCATCATGTGTATCAACCACAATATCAGCCAACGCATAGGTTTTATATCTATCCTGAATCAATTGATCCAATATTTTACGACTATCCGTATTTAATAATTGTGGACGCGTATCACGACTGCGCGTACGTTTTACCAACAAATCTAAATCCGCACGCAACCATACAGACAAAGCACGTTCCAACACCATTTCACGCACCGCAGGCGTGATAAAAGCCCCCTCGCCCGTTGAAATAACCTTTAAAGCAGGCGGTGTATCCAACAAACGTTCAATTACACGTTGTTCAACACGTCGAAATTCTTCTTCGCCATACATTGCAAAAATATCGACCACACTACATCCTGCCGCGGCTTCTATTTCTTTATCAGAATCAACAAACGGGATCCCCAAACGACGCGCCAATGCACGCCCCACACTGGTTTTACCCGCCCCCATCAAACCGACCATAACAACTGGTCTATCAATAAAATCTTCACATTCTGGCTTCATAACGGCATATATAATATCAAAAAAAGACCAACAAACAATAAAAAATCTGCCCCACGGCAGATTTTTATTCGCAACAACTAATCCATATTCGCCAATTGTTCCAACTGATCCGCAGCAATCAAGGCATCAATCATTTCATCTAATGCCACACCACCAGCCAAAATATCATCCAACTTGTACAAAGTTAATTTAATACGATGATCTGTTACACGCTGTTCCGGGAAATTATAGGTACGTATCTTTTCACTACGATCACCCGAACCAACCATCGATTTACGCGATGCATTACTTGCGCTTTCTTGTTCTGCGCGCTGCTTTTCATATAGCTTTGAACGCAAGACAGCCATCGCCGCAGTCTTATTTTGCAATTGCGAACGTTCATTTTGACACGTAACAACGATACCTGTTGGAAAGTGCGTGATACGAATTGCACTATCAGTCTTATTAACATGTTGGCCACCGGCCCCAGATGCACGAAAGATATCTATACGAATATCTTTATCTTCGATAACAACGTCAATATCCTTGGCTTCGGGCATAACCGCGACAGATGCGGCACTGGTATGAATTCGGCCACCCGCTTCGGTTTCTGGTACACGTTGCACACGATGAATCCCAGATTCGAACTTCATACGTCCATATGCACCTGCCCCATCTATTTTAAAGATAATTTCTTTATATCCACGCAAAGACGTCGCATTTTCTTCGATAACTTCGACACGCCAACCCTGACGCAATGCATAAGATTTATACTGATTATATAAATCACCCGCAAACAATGCAGATTCTTCCCCGCCAACACCGGCGCGAATTTCCATAATTACACCATTATCATCCGCATCGTCACGTGGCAGCAATGCAATTTGCAACTTCTTTTCAATCTCTGGCAAGGCATGACTCAAATCATTTAATTGTTCCAAAGCAATTTCGCGTAATTCTGGTTCATTTTGCATTTCTTTTGCATCCGCAATCCCAGATACCGTTTGAAAATATTCATTTATCAACGGCAATATTTCCGACAATCGCGAATATTCCTTGGACAATTTGGCCAATTCATCACCACCAACCGCCCCAGTATTCATCTGGGCTTCGATTTCTGTGGCGCGGGTCTGAATATCCCGTAATTTTTGTTCTATTATCATCTTATTAACAACCCATTATTATTTTAATTGCATCGACAACCGTCACACTTTGTTGTTCACCTGTGACCATATTTTTCAGTGCAACAACATTGTTTTCAACTTCTGTGTCACCAATTATTATTGCATATTTTGCATTAATTTTATCCGCATATTCAATCTGGTTTTTAAACTTTTTATCCGCATCCAGATACGCAACCGATGCAATATTTGCATCACGCAACGCACCCAGCACCGACATAGAATACACAACCTGATTTGCCCCCATAACCAAAACAGCAACATCAATTGGCTTTTCAAATTTGGTCAAATCAATTTTGTTTTCTTCCAATAACGCCACCATCAGACGCGAAAAACCAACCGCGGCCCCAACACCAATAATTTTAGTTTTTGAAAACTTGGACGCCAAATCTTCATATCGACCACCGCCACCAATCGCACCCAATTCTGGAAAATCTTTCAAAAAGAATTCGAACACAACACCCGTATAATATGCATGACCACGCATAATCCCCAAATCAATCTGGGCATTTTTTACACCCATTGCATTCAATAATTCCATAAAACCATCCAATTCCACAATTGCAGAATCTAAATCTTCTGTTTTACCAACAAAAGAACGATAACCTTCTGTAAAAACACGATTGATTTCTGCGGCCGCCCCCGCCCCAAGTTCTTCAACCAATCCTTCTTCAAAATCCTTTAATTTATCTTTTTTGTCGATTAAAACAAATGCGCTGCGACGTTTTACATCATCTAAATCCAGAAAATCAAACATTGCATTCCAAAATTTTCTGTTTCCAACACGGACATATGTTGGTCCAATAAATTCCGCCACAGATTCATACACACGCGACAAAGTCGCAACAATTTCTGCATCATAATTCGTTGATAACGAATTAATCCCCATAATATCCAAATCCATCTGATAAAATTCACGATATCTGCCACGTTGCGGACGTTCACCACGATAATTACGTGCAAACTGATACGCCCGAAACGGAAACACCAAATCATTCATATGACCTGCAACATAACGCGACAAACCAACCGTACCATCATAACGCAACCCCATCTTGGTATCGCCTTTTTGGAACAAGAACATCTGAGTTTCAATTTCATCCCAGTTATCTTTATCCGTCAAAACTTCTGCACGTTCAATTGCCGGCAAATCTAAATGCGAAAAACCCGCATTACGTAAAACTTTTTGCATACGCGTGGCACATTCATCAAAACAGCGCTGTTGCACTGGTGTTAATTCTATAAATCCCGACAAGGGTTTTGTTGGTTTTAAATCCATTTAATTAATCCTCATTGTTACAATATATAAAAATCGCGACATTAATAATGCCCAATTATACTACATAAAAAAACAAAATGCTAATACCCACCCAAACGGGCGTGATGGAATCCAACAAAAATCAATCCATCAATAAACATCATGTTAATTCTAGAACATTTTTCAAAACATTCAAGCAAATAATATAAAAACACAAGGCGGGACGCATAACCACATAATCACAAATTATGCCACAGGTACATTTTCACAAATTAAAAATACTGATGTAATTGACCACCATTTTGTGTCAACCAACGCTTTGCACGTTCCACACCAAAACCATACAACTCACGCACAGTCGCCCAAAATTCTGGCGAATGGTCCATATGTCGAACATGCGCCAATTCATGCATAACAACATAGCGCATCACATCATATGGCGCAAATGCCAATCGCCATGAAAAAGACATCGTCCCAGATGTAGAACAACTGCCCCAACGCGACGTCGTATCACGCAAGGCAATTCGTGCTGGCCAAAATTCGGATGGCACAGATCGAATTACTACCTTTAATTCTTTTAAAAATTCTGCCTTGATAAAATCACGCACACGACGTTCAAACATATCCACCCCACCTCCAACAAATAATCGTGCACCATCATCACTAAATTTATTAGAACGTATATTTGGCACATGTTCTAATATAACTTTGCGCCCCAAAAAAACAATTTCATCACCCGACTTTAACTTAATTTTATCAGGACACTTTTGAAAAATACCTTCTACCCATTTTTGCTTTTGCGTTAAAAACTTAATTGCCGATGCATCTGTAACCAACCATGGTTTTGAAATATGAATTTCACGCCTTGGTCGCACCTTTGGTCGCAAAGTAATATTACGCATTCCACGCTTCGTAGCAATAAACACAGGAATTTCGTCACCATTCGACAAAACAAAAAGATATTCTGACATTTTATTTAATTTTACTTTTAATATCACCAACAATCGTATCTATATCAAAACCCATTTCAGAATAAACCGCATCCCCGGCCCCCGACATACCAAACCTATCTATTCCGATTACCGCATCTGCAAATTCAAACCATGGGGCAGAAGCCGCCGCCTCTATTGCAACAACAGTTCCCATCAAAATTTTCTGTTTATATTCATCATCTTGCAATCTAAAATCCGCGACAGATGGCATCGACACAACCTGAACCGCATTTCCCAGACGTTGCGCGACCATAACTGCCAATGGCACCTCACTGCCGGTGGCAATAATCGTTGCACGCACACGTGCCGCTATCGCAGGCCAAATTACATATGCACCGCGTGCTACATCCGCCCCCAAAGGTGTTTCAATTTGCTTAATAGTCTGGCGCGACAAAACAATACAGCTTGGTCGTTTTTTTTCAGACAATGCACGTTGCCACGCATACAACACCTCATTCACATTACATGGACGAAATACATTTAAATTCGGAATCAAACGTAATGATGGCAACTGTTCAATCGGTTGATGCGTTGGCCCATCTTCACCAACCGCCACACTATCGTGTGTAAACACATATACAACGGGCAAACCCGACAACGCCGCCAAGCGGATACTGGGACGCATATAATCACTGAACACCAAAAAAGTTGAACCAAACACCCGCATTCCCGACAACGCCATACCGTTCATAATCGCGCCCATCGCATGTTCACGCACACCAAAATTAATATAATTTCCCGAAAAATCATTTGCTGAAATTGGGCGACTTAACTTACCTTTCACATTCGTACTGCTACCTAAATCCGCACTGCCCCCAACCACATTTACACCATTACGAATTAATTCAGCCAGACAAATTCCCGACAATTCACGCGTTGAAATTGCCGTACCAACAACCGGCATCGTAACATTTGGCAATTTATCATCTATATGCCCCGATACCACTGGCACATTTTTCAGTCGCACTTGTTCCCACATTTCTTCACCACGTGGCGACAGATACCGTTGAACCAATTGCATCATTTCCGAATCGTTCAAAGCAAACCCATGTGCCTTGTTTGATCCAACCAATGTTGACCCCAATCCGATTTGTGTCTTGGACTGAACAAAAACAGGCATATTAGACTTTTGCGCTGCCGTCAAGGCACGATTTATACTGACAAAGTCATTCCCATCAATTGATATTACATTCCAACCCGCCGCCTTCATACGCGCTGGTATATCAATATCCGTCTGTGCCACACCATCAATACTGACGCCATTATCATCCCATAATAAAATCAAATTATTTAACCCATACCGACCGGCAAACCCAATTGATTCCTGTGCAACACCTTCCATTAAATCGCCATCAGAACACAGACAATAAACCCGCGCATCCGTACGATTCATTTTTTCTGCCAATGCCATACCAACCGCATTACCGACCCCCTGCCCCAAAGGCCCTGTTGTCGCATCAACACCATCAATTCCAAATTCTGGGTGTCCCGGCAAACCACCTAGCTTACGAAAATCTCTTAAATCACCAACCTTGTAACCTGATAATTTTAGCACCGCATATAACAGCGCACTGCCATGTCCCGCCGACAAAACAAACCTATCACGACCACGACGCAGAAAATTTGCATACACAGCGGTAACAACATCTGCCGCCCCCAACACAATTCCGACATGTCCACTATGTGCCATACGTAACGCATACATTGCCCATGCGCGTACTGCACTTGCCATTTCTTTTAAATCTTTGGAATTATATGCCATGTATGATATTATATCACAAAAAGGACACAGATAAAAATGTTAAAAATATGGACAGACGGCAGCTGCTTGGGCAATCCTGGTCCCGGGGGATGGGGCTTTGTCGCAACAGACGGAAAAAACATTGCTGAACGCAGTGGTGGCGAAAAAAACACTACGAACAATCGTATGGAATTAATGGCGGTCATACGCGCATTAACTGCGGCGGCACGACATAACGAATTAGAAATACATACAGACAGTCAATATGTAAAAAACGGCATGCAATCATGGGTAAAAAATTGGAAGAAAAACAATTGGCGCACTGCAAACAAACAACCAGTAAAAAACCAAGACTTATGGCAACAATTAGATGAATTGGCATCCATAAAAAAAATTCATTGGTTCTGGGTACGTGGACACAACGGCGATGAAATGAATGAACGCGTTGATACATTGGCACGCACCGCCGCCGAATCGCTAAAATAAAATCGCCCAAACGGGCGATTGTTTTTATCCACGAAACCCCAGTGCAACAATAAACATTTCAACACTGTCCTTGCGCGATGATGGCGGTTTTATATGATGCACCGTTTCAAATCTTTCTTTGATTTGTTTTAACAAGTCTTGGGTTGTACCCCCTGTAAAAGATTTACAAACAAATGTTCCACCAATTTTCAATGCACGTAACGCGAAATCGAACGCATATTCCAACAATACCATCTGACGAATATGATCGGTTTTTTTATGTCCAACCGTATTTGGTGCCATATCGGAAACCACAACATCCGCGGTACCTGCCCCAACTTCATCTGCGGGCAAATTTAATTTTTCTTCCAACCAGCGTAAAGCTTCATCAGATGTAAAATCACCTTGATATGTTTCAACCCCAACAATTGGTGATATTTCTAACAAATCCATCGCAAATATCTTGGATTTTGGATATGTACGCGCAATATATTGCGACCAAGACCCCGGGGCAGCACCCAAATCGACAACAACCTGACCATTGCGCAGAAATTTGAATTTTTCATTCATTTCAATCAGCTTATACGCCGCACGTGCGCGATATCCATCTTTTTGTGCACGTGCCACATATGGATCCGCCGCCTGACGTTGTAACCATGCGACCGAAGACTTTCTGCTGGCAATTTTTTTATTTGTTATTTTCATTTTATTATCTTTCTTTTTGGATATGCCAATAAACCCCATACGTACTGTTCAAGGCTGTTTCGTCTGCAACATATTTCATATACATTCCAATTTGTGGCACCGCATCAAATCTGAATTCAGACAAGTGATACACATTGTGCCCCGGCGCGCCATCTGTATGAACGGTATAATACGTTACCAAATCTGCCCCCATAAAAAACAAAGGCTTTTTTTCTGATATAACGTTCATTATCCGTTCAACAATCGCCATATATTTTCTACTTATTTCGCACCTGGGAAACCACCCTGTTGCATTTTTTGCATAACAGCTTCCATTCCACCCATACGCTGAATCATCGCCATTTGCTGTTTCATTTTTGTGTATTGTTTAATCATATGTTCTACATCACGAACCGTACACCCAGCTGTTTCTGCGATACGTGCCTTGGCATTTGCAAAAACCTTTTCTGGTTCTGCACGTTCTGCAACTGTCATTGCTTCCAAGATTTTAATTTGCGCATCGACACTGCCATCTTTTATTTTTTCTTTCATTGCCGCCACAGCGCCACTCATACCTGGGACCATTTTTAACAATCCGCTAAAATTACTCATCTTTTTTATTTGTTTTAACTGTGCCAACATATCATTCATATCGAACTGACCCGACATCATACGCTGGGCCGTTTCTTTCATGCCACTGGGCATTTTATCCACACCCAGATCTTTTTCAGCGGCTGCGACATCAGCTTGTGTTACTTTTTCTACTACTTTTTTTTCTTTCTTTTTACCAAAGCCAAACATATTAACTCCTTTTCTGCTCTTTTATTTTATTGTCTTTTATCGATTTGTCCAGATACTTGTGCAAATATTTTCCTGTTTGTGATTCTGGAACATCCACCACCTGTTCTGGTGTACCTGTTGCAATAACATATCCACCAGCCGCCCCACCAGTTGGACCCAAATCAATTATCCAATCTGCCGTTTTAATAACTTCCAAGTTATGTTCAATAACAACAACTGTATTACCCTGTTCAACCAATTCATGCAACACAGACAACAATTGCTTAACGTCTTCGAAATGTAATCCTGTGGTTGGTTCATCCAAGATATAAATCGTTTCACCCGTACTGCGCGCTGCCAATTCCTTGGATAACTTTATACGTTGAGCTTCCCCCCCCGACAAATCCAAAGAACTTTGCCCCAATTTTATATAATCTAATCCTACACGTTTTAACAATTCCAATTTACGCGCAATTTTTGGCACATTTATAAAGAATCGATACGCCTCTTCGACAGTCATATTTAACACATCAGCGATTGATTTACCTTTATATTTAACCGCCAAGGTCTCTTCATTATATCGCGTACCACGACAACAATCACATTCCACATAAACGTCGGCCAAGAAATTCATTTCTATTTTTATTTGTCCATCACCTTGGCAGGCTTCACATCGTCCACCTTTGACATTAAATGAAAAACGTCCTGCTGTATAACCACGCGCCTTAGACTCAGGTAATTCCGCAAAGAAATCACGAATATCGCCAAACACACCCGTATATGTTGCAGGATTGCTGCGCGGACTACGTCCAATTGGTGATTGGTCAATATCCACCACCTTATCCACACATTCCATACCCGTTATAACATCATGCTCTGCAGTTTCCAGTTTTGAATTATACAAGGCACGCATTAATGCAGGATAAAGAGTATTCAATAACAATGTTGATTTTCCAGATCCAGACACACCAGTTAATGCCACAAATTTACCCAATGGAAATTCAACAGTAATATTTTTCAAATTATTTCCACGCGCCCCATTCACGACAATCGACCGTCCATTTCCATCACGACGCTTTTTTGGCACCGGTATTTGGCGTTTTCCTGACAAATACTGTCCTGTAATTGAATCTTTGTTTTTTATCACTTGAGCGGGTGTTCCCGCGGCAATAACATTTCCACCATTTATACCCGCGCCACGACCAATATCCACCAAATAATCTGCCGCGCGCATTGCATCTTCATCATGCTCAACAACAATAACCGTATTATCCTTATCGCGTAACATTTTCAAAGTTTCTAATAATTTATCATTATCACACTGATGCAAACCGATTGACGGCTCATCCAGAACATATAACACCCCAGATAAACCACTGCCAATTTGTGATGCCAATCTGATTCGTTGCGCTTCACCCCCAGACAAGGTTCCCGCCATACGAGACAAGGTTAAATACCCCAGCCCAACATTTTGTAAAAAGAATAATCTATCTGTTATTTCGCGCAAAACGATTCGTGCAATCTCATTATCTTTTGTTGACAAATGATTCGGCAAATCCTGAAACCACTTTAAACAATCATCAACCGACAAATCACAGACATCCATAATATCCGCACCATTGATACGAACACACAGCGCATGAATATTTAATCGTTTGCCATGACAAACCGGACATGGTTTTTCAGATTGATATTTAGATAATTCCGTACGCATCGCTTCTGATTCAGATTCACGCCATCTACGTTCAATATTCGGAATCACGCCTTCGTATGGTTTTTCATACACAAAGCCATTCCAGTTGATTTTTATTACCTCATCACCACTGCCATATAACACCAAATCTTTTTGTTCATTTGTCAATGTATGCCATGGTTTGGACAATGGGATCTTGAATTTTTTATGTAATGCGTCCAACAAATGTTCAAACTGACTAAGCATCCCACCACGTGACCATGGCGCAATCGCGCCCCCCAAAATAGATTTTGTTGGATCAGGCACCACCAAATCTGGCGACATATTCAACTGAACCCCTAACCCATCGCAATTTTGACACGCCCCCATTGGTGCATTAAACGAAAACAAACGTGGTTCAATTTTTGGAACCGTAAAACCACTGACTGGGCATGCATAACTTTGCGAATACAATGTATCTTCATTTGTATCTAATCGACGCACCAAAACCGCCCCTGGCACCAAACGCAACGCCCCTTCGAAAGACGCATACATACGTGATTTAAATTCTTCTGTATCGGCATCTGCTGATGGCATCTGCAACCTATCTACAACAACAAAAATATTGTGCTTTTTATTTTTATCCAGTGCCGGTGGCGCGGACAAATCAACAATTTCACCATCTATAATCGCACGTGTATAACCCTGTTTGACCAGAAAAGCCAATTCTTTACGATATTCACCCTTACGTTCACGCACCAATGGCGCCAATATAAATATTTTTACCCCACTGGGGATTTTCATGGTCCAATCAACCATTTCTGCAACCGTCTGTGATTTAATCGGCAACCCCGTCACAGGCGAATGCGGCACCCCGATTCGCGCCCATAACAATCGTAAATAATCATAAATTTCTGTAACCGTACCAACAGTTGAACGCGGATTTTTTGACGTCGTCTTTTGTTCAATTGAAATCGCTGGGGCCAAACCTTCTATCAAATCAACATCTGGTTTTTTTTGCATATCCAAGAATTGTCGTGCATAACTGGACAAAGATTCCACATATCTGCGTTGCCCTTCGGCATATATTGTATTAAATGCCAACGACGACTTACCAGAACCAGATACACCAGTAAAGACCACCAATTTATTTTTTGGTATGTCCAAATCAATATTCTTAAGATTATTTTCGCGTGCACCACGAATTTTTATTATACTTGCCATGACAAGAATAAATATAGAAAAAATTTTTTAAAATTCAATACAAAGGGCGAAAAATCCTTTTCGCCCTTTTATTTTATTTAGATGACTTTTTTAGCAACGCATCTGGTGTCAAAATGATTCCTGTCTTGCGTGCATTATCCGCACCAACATCTGGGATCAGCGCACCATTTACCCAAACATCAACACCACCCGCATTACCAAATGTCGCCTTGTACTTTTTCCCAACAGGTACATAATAAACGTCACCTGGCACCAAAACGCGACTAAATACCGTATTGCCGCGACTATCTTCGACCTTGACCCATGATTCTTGGGCGGCCTGCAAAATCACTTCGGCTTTGTCACGATTATCAGACCCGAATCTTTCACGAACTTCTTGCTTAAATTCAGGGTCATTCGATTCGGACACCACTGAAACAACAGGTGCGTTTTCCGTATTTTCAGCCACAGGCGCATCTGACGGTTGCAACATAACCAGCGCAACAACCAAAATAATAACCCCAATCAATCCACCCAAAAACCATTTCCAATTTTGATAGATGAATTGATAAATTTTACCAAACAAAATTTTAATCCAACTTTCTTCTTTAATACTTGGCATTGCGCACGCACTGACATCTGCATCATCCGCGGCCGCACAATCTGCCAACAATCCCATTTCTTTTTTTATTTTCATCACAACATCATCGGGATTCAAACCCAATTCCATTGCATAGTTACGCGCAAAACCCAAGATATAAACAGGTTCTGGGATAACATTATAATCACCGTTTTCTAACGCTTCTAAAAATTCTTCACGTATGCACAATTGTTTGGCAATTGTTGGTATTTCACGCTTGCGACGTCCAGTTGTACGCGCATTACGCAACATTTCACCCGCAGTCATTTCCACAGGTGTTTCAACAACTTCATTTACTTCGACATTATTATCATTATTCATAACTTAATCCCTTGTGTTGTGCCTAAATAATACCCCAAAATTCCCGAATTGCAACCACTAAGGCATTTATATCGGTTATCTGGTTCACACGAATACGAAATTCAGACGCATTTGCCATACCCGCGCTGTACCACGCTGCATGCTTGCGAAACATGGGCACCGCTGTTTGTTCACCATAATATTCAACCGTATATTGCAAATGTCGCAAAACAACATCTCCGACATTTTTTGGCCCCACCCGCCCAAATAATTCAGAAATAATCCATGGACGTCCCAACAACCCACGTCCAACCATCGCCCCAGCATACCCCAAGTCTTGCACACGTTGAACATCTGCGACAGATTTTATATCCCCATTTGCAATAATTGGTATTGGCATATCAGAAATCATAGGTAATTTTGCCGGTCCCACATACAGCTGCGCACGCGTTCTGCCGTGTAATGTTGCGAAACGAATACCACAATCCGCAGCGATTTTTATCAAATCATTCCAATCACAGTGTTCATCATCCCAACCCAATCTGGTTTTCACAGACACAGGGATATCCACCGCCCGTACAACCGCCGACATAATTTTTTCCGCCAATCGATGATCGCGCATCAAATGGGCGCCGGCACCGGCGCGTGTTGCCACCTTGGGCACAGGACAGCCCATATTAATATCAATCCATTTGGCACCTGCATCCTGTAAGATACGTGCTGCATTCGCCATTAAATTAACATCTGCACCAAAAATTTGGGCACCGACATTACCTTCATCTGAATAATCATCAAAATTTCTTAAACAATTTTTATGTGCCCCCACCAACGAATGACAAGATATCATTTCGGTTACCAATGGTGCATTCGGTGAAAATTCACGAATAACGCGTCGAAATGGCCGGTCTGTAATTCCCGCCAAAGGTGCAGCAAAAATTTGATTATCACTAAACATTTGTGATATAATGCCACTGATGAAGACAAAAATCAAAAATTTATTTAGCTTTATTGGTCGTGCATGGTCTGGTGGTGCGCGTGGGAAATTGGGCACAGTATTGTCCATGTTTGGCATATTTATGTTCATTGGCCTATTTTGGGGCGACGTAAACATTCAACGTTTTACAATGAACATTTGGCACTTACGTAATGAACAGGCGCATCTGGCGACCGAACAAAAAACACTATCCGAACTTGAACATCATATAAACCTGTTACATAACAACAGCCAAGATTATATTGAAGAATTGGGGCTGCGATATTTAAATATCGGCGACCCCAAGACAAAAATATTAAAGTATTAATAATTGATTTAATTTAAAAACATAATTGTTCCATTCAGATACAGTGCAAAACACAACCATATCAAATATGGCCAAACCAAATAATATGCACCTTTGCTGATTGACTTGAATGCGACCATCATCCATATAGAAATTGCAATCAATGCCACCAACACCAGTAATGCGGCCCCAACCATATTTAACCCAAAGAACAAATACGTCCATGCAGCATTTAGTATCATTTGAACCACAAACAAAAGATATGCCTTTGTTTTGCTATAGCGTGTTTTTTCATTATTCATGATTAAGAACAGCGCCACACCCAACAAGAAATATAAAATTGTCCATACGACACCAAACACCCAACCATCTGGGGTTAACACAGAATTATTCAAAGAATTATACCATACGTCATTACTATGGCTGGGCGTAAACATCACCCCAAAAATCCCTGGCAAAAAAGATATAAAAATTGCGATTAGAAACATAAAAAATTTTTTCATAAAAACCTCCTTGTTAATGTTCACTATAGCACACAAACGCCCCACCCGACACAGGAATGATTTACTAAAACCAACAAGAAAACCCGCCGCAAATGCGACGGTTTAAATTTCTGGCACGCCCTACAGGATTCGAACCTGTGACCTGCAGATTAGAAATCTGATGCTCTATCCAGCTGAGCTAAGGGCGCAACACCACACTATTTTATACTAATTTTCATAAATTTCAAGTCCCAGATTTTCTGGGGTCAAATTTCCAACCGCAGCCAACACAGAAAAAAAGGCAGATATACGTGCGTGTCTGGCCCTGGCATGTGCAACACGCGAATTTAATAATTCTTGTTCCGCATTTAAAACATCTAATACGGTACGTTTTCCGTTTAACTGTTCATCACGAATTCCGTCCAGCGCACGAACATTTGCATCTATACTGGCCTTTGCCGCCCGAATCGCCACATCTTGGGCGCTATATATATTCCATGCACGGTACAAATTTTCATATATAACACGACGAGCATTAATAATTTTATCTTGTATAACCGCAACATTTGCACGTGTAATATCTGTATTTGCCAACGCATTACCCTTGTCATATAGTGGAACCTTTAAATACACCCCTATTCTACTATCACGAACATCATCTAAAAAAGGAACATCATCTATTTGTTGTATTGAGCCACGCACATCAACACTGGGCAACATGGAACTGTATGCGACTTTGATATTCTGTGATGCGGCTTTTTCTTGGGCATTCAATGCCAATAACACAGGATGATTTTGTACTGCATCTTTTTGTGCAGCATCGATTGATTCTGGGAACAAATCCATTATCGACGACAAATTTATTTCAACATATTCTGATTCTGTTCGTCCATATATTCTACGAAAAGTTTCTTGGGCATTATCATATTGCGCTTGCGCATCTGCCAAATGATAATTTGCCATTTCCAAACGTGCATATGCCTGAGACACATCTGTCTTAGTCAACATTCCAATCGACTGTCTATCACGTACCAACTTATAATACTGCGTTAAAACATTTTGATTACTTTTATTCAGTTTTAATACTTCTTGGGCATTCAACACTTCAATATACGCATTAATCGCATCCAAAAATACTTCTTGTTGTACGGCATATAAATTTGCTTTTTGTGCTGCCAATTTATTTTGCGCTCCCTTGATTTTTGCAAAATTTGCCCCTCCTTGAAACAGATTTTGTTGAAATTCGACACCATATTGTGATGTAGAATAATCAAACGTATATTCATCTATCTTGGTACGTGCCGTCCCAACATTACCAACCAAACCCAAATAAGGCTGCAAACCAGTTGTCGCAGATTTTATATCTGCCTGTGCAATACGCAAAGTATCACGTTCTTGATCAATCACCGGATTTTCGTTATAAACATATTGCAATGCAGAATATAAATCCGCAGCAGCATTTGCACAGCAGCCACACATAATCAGCAGAAACAAACCTATACTTTTCATTTATTTTACCCCCATTATTTCATAATGTCGTTTTAAACCGACGCAGTGCCATAACCCACACCACACCCCCCGCTGCCAACATTGCACTGGCATGCTTTATAAAGTAAAACCAATCTGGCCCTTTCAACATTATGTTACGTACCAAAAAAGAATAATGACTTAATGGATTTATATAACTTATCGTACGTAATACAACAGGCATATTTTCCGTTGAAATAATTGCACCAGATAACATCAACGCCAAAAAGGCAACAATTATCAATCCCAACATCGCCTGCTGTTGTGTCTTGGTGTATCCAGACAACCACACCCCCACCCCACATGCAGGCACACAAAAAATCACAAACGCCAAAATAAACATCAATTGTGACCCAACAAATGGAACACGAAAAAACAATCGACCTGCCACCACCAATCCCAACATAACAGCCGCAGAAACCACAACATACGGAAAAACCTTGCCAAAGACAATCTGGTACTTTGAAATTGGTGCCGAAATCAACGTTTCTATAGTACCCATTTCTTTTTCTTTGGTAATTGACACAGTAATCAAAATCAACAATGCCAAAAACACCAAAATCGCAATCATAGACGGCACCATAAAAAATTTTGTATTTAATTGCGAATTAAACAAAATCCGTACATCAAACCTGATGGGCACAGCTGATTTTTCATTATTTAAATCCATCAAAACATTTGTTATTATTCCGCGCAAATAGGCTTCTATGCTGTGTGCTTTCAAAATATTCATCGAATCGATTAAAATTTGAATTTCTGCGTTTTCTCGAAACAATGTGCGTGTCAAACCACCATCAGGTGCAACAATTGCAACATCTGCATATCCGGCCTGAACCATATCAATTGGATCATTATATTTATCATCTACTGCGATAAAGAATCCAGAACCAATTGCCCTGTTATAAATACGTTCCATAACCACATCATTTGGTACACTTTGCATAACCAATCGTAAATTATCTGCCTGAAACGTAATTGCGCCCGCCAACAAAATCATTTGTACGATTGGCATAATTAAAATTGCAATAATCAATATTGGGTCACGCAATAAACTGATTATTTCTTTTTTAAAAAATCCATATAAAACCTTCATTCCAATGACCTTTTGAATCTAAAAACACACAAACAAAATACAATCGCTGCTTGAATAGCCAACACTGCATACAACCACCAAATATCAACAAACAAACTGCCTTTTAGAAATTGATCACGTGTAATATCCATATAAAATCGCGACGGAAAAATTGAAGAAACATAGCGATAGCCTTTTGCCATATATTCAATTGGAAAAATAAAACCCGATAAAATCACCGTTGGCAACAGGCCAACAATCGCAGCATATTGAATTGCCACTTCTTGCTTTTTTGTTGAAACCGATATCAGCAATCCAATTGCCAAATATCCCAACACAAATAATATTGTTCCCAAAATGATTTGCCAATAATATCCGACAAAAGGCACAGCGAACACAAACCGCGCTGCGACAAAAACTAAAACAAACCCAATAAAACTAAGTAACGCATAAGGTGTAATCTTGCCTATGATAATATCCAAACGTGTTGCTGGTGTTGACAATAACATTTCCATTGAACCACGTTCCCATTCACGACAAACTGTCAGTGCAGTTAACATAATCGCAACCAGCGCAATTATCACCGCCGACAATCCCGGAACAGCAAACCAACGGGAATTTAATTCCGGATTAAACAAATACCGTACCTTGTACTTTGGATTTTCACCGGCCTCATTCATGGGCAGATTTAAGATTTTGAAATAGGCATCATAATTTATTTTATTCAAATAATTCGAAACAGACGAAATCGAAGAACTTTCTGTACCATCAACCATAATTTGAACATTTGCAACATCGTCATTCCAAAAATTCTTTTCAAAATTTGGTGGAATAACCAATCCCATACGCGCACGTCCTGCAACGACATTTTCAAAAACATCATTTGGGTTATCCAACTGATACATCTTGAAATAATCAGAACTGTTAAATGTTTCTATTAATTTATGCGCAGCATTTGATTTATCGCTATCAACAAATGCCAAATTAATTGATTTTATATTAAATTCAATTGAACTGCCTAATATCAAGACGATTAACAACGGCAAAATCAATGCCATAATCAATGTAAACGGATCACGCAATATATGCTTAAATTCCTTAACCAAGATTGCACGCGTCCTGCGCCACGAAAAGACCTTCATCTATTACTTCCTTCAACAAGCCTGATAAAAACATCTTCTAATGACGCACTGATTGGCATAATTTCCCAATCACGTTTTAACATACGTAATTGACTTGCGCTTTTTATACCATCTTTGAAACGCAGATGAAATCCGGCACCATATGGTTGCCAAATATCTATAACATCTGGGATTGGGTGCACAGGATTTTTTACACGCGGACGCAACAAATAAAGTGTATCACCAAAGGTATTCTGTTTTAATTTTTGTGGACTATCTACAGCAATTAATTCGCCTGCCCTCATTAATGCAATGCGATTACAATTTTCTGCCTCATCCATGTAATGCGTTGTTACAAACACTGTTTTGCCAGACTTTGCCAAATTTTTTATCAACATCCAAAAACGCAATCTGGCTGTTGGCGCAACACCCGCTGTTGGTTCATCTAAAAAAACAATTTTTGGATTATGTAATAATGCCACACAAAGCGCAATCTGTTGTTTAATACCGACGGGCAAACTTTTCACCACAGTATTCAATTTCAAATTCAAGCCGATAAACCCCAATAAATTTTCTTTATTTTGTTTATACACACGTGCATTTAATTGATGTAATGCAGCAGCGAAATCAAAATTTTCTTCGATTGTCAAATCATCATACAGTGTAAATCTTTGTGACATATATCCAACCCGCTGTTTAATTTCATTTTCTTGTCCTGACACAAATTTTATACCATCAACAATTACGTCCCCAGATGTTGCCAACAACAAACCACACAGCACGCGTATCGTGGTTGTCTTACCCGCCCCGTTTGCACCCAGGAACCCAAAAATCTGACCAACAGACACATCAAAAGAAACATTATGTACGGCATAAAAGTCGCCAAATTTCACACTCATATTATGCACACTAACGGCCAAATTTTTCATATACCCCCCCCACGTTTTATAAACATATCATCAAAGTTTTTACTGTTATATTTTTTCAGCAAATCCATTGGCACGCCGGCCGCCAACACATGTCCCTTTTCCAACAGCACCACCCCATCACATCTTTCCGCTTCATCCATATACGCAGTTGATATCAAGACCAAAATTCCATTATTTTTGGCATCATGTAACAAATTCCAAAATTCACGCCGACTGATTGGATCGACACCATTTGTTGGCTCATCAAGCAACATTATTTTTGGTGAACGCAACAACGCACAAATCAAGCCCAATTTTTTATACATCCCACCTGACAACTTTCCCGCTGGCCGATTCACAAATTTATCCAGTCGTGCCAAATGCAACAAATCGGCCTTTTTTTTGATATACTCTTGATTATCAATACCGTATAAATCCTTAAAAAAATCCAAATGTTCTGACACAGATAAATCGGCATACAGACTTTGGCTTTGTGGCATATATGCAATATGCTCCCAAATATTTTCAAATAACACATGACGACCATCTGCGCGATACGAAACATTACCTGAATTTGCCTGAACCAAATCCATCATTATTCTGAACAGTGTTGTCTTACCCGCCCCTGCGGGTCCAATTACCCCATATAAATTACCGGCATAAAACTGCATTGAAACATCATCCAACGCCACCACATCTTTGAAACGCTTTGACACATTTTCAATATTTATTTCAATATTTTTCATTTGGCATTAATGAGCTTTCAATTGTCATACCCGACTTTAATATCAATTCAGGATTTTCGAATTGCACTTTGATTCCATAAACCAATCTTGTCCTTTCTTCACGAGTCTGAACATTTTTTGGGGTAAATTCTGCATATTCATTAATTTTTACGATTCGTCCATTAAATTTCATACCATTTGCTTCGGGCAGAATCCCAATAACATTTTGTCCAACCTTTAATTGATATAACATATCATACGGCACATAAAAGTAGGCCCATATATCATACGGATTTGCCACAGAAATCAGTGGCGCACCGGGTGCAACAACTTCGCCAATTTCACGAAATTTTGTAACCAACATTCCATCAATTGGTGATTGAACGACACACCAATTTAATTTCAAATCATTATCTTGTTTGGTTCGCGCAACAATATCATATTCAGCCTGTGATAAATGTCCTTTACCCAACAACATTGTAGCCCTATCAAAATCACTATTTATTTGTTGCGCAAAAATCTTATAAACATCACACGACAGTTCTAGCAGTGGTTGTCCCTTATAAACATTATCTCCTTCGACGACGAAAACATCTGCCACATCAGATGCAACACGGGACGAAACAATTACTTTTGCCGTTTCCAACGTTCCCGCATAGTAAAAATCCGTCTTGTTCATCAAATTTTTCATCAACACACCAACCACCAGTCCCAACACCAGCAGAAACACACACGCGAACAAGATTTTTTTATATTTGTCTTGCATAACATAAAAATTATGCCAAATTAGCACTGAAAAATCCTTTGGAATGAATTCACACCCTCCACCTCGCACAACACCCCCTTTGTCATTGCGGGCGAAGCGTGGCAATCCACCCCCCCCTTTGTCACCGCACACGAAGCGCG
>JAZTWA010000015.1:0-1206 GCA_045635585.1 Candidatus Enterousia sp. | reverse complement strand
TATAGTAAAAACCCCACTTTTGGTTCCGTAATCATGCAGATGTTCTGTACGTTCTGTATCTGTTTTTTTTATCGTTTCTGTTGTGCCGTCACCCCAATCGATATAAAATGTACCAGCGGCAGAAAGAGATATGCCATGTTCGCTTGTCATTTCTTTTTCGCCACCAAACACCAAACAATCTTTATTCGCTTTTCCTATATCTATTGTTACGGAAAATTTATATTCAATCTGATTTTGTTTTATTAACGTTTCCACCGCCTGATTTGTGGCGATGGTGTCGGCAACCTGAAGCGTGGCAAATTCGCCGTTGCCGTAATCGGTGGTTTTTTCACCATTTAAAATCTGATTTGCAACATCAATCGCCGTCAGCAAGTATTTCATATTGGCGGCCGCCATTACATTATCTGTGCGAATCGGAACAGTTACGTCCCATTCTTGCTGAATCAATTTATGAATATAGTCAACATTTACAACCTGTGCCGCGTGCGCGCAAATTGCAACAAAGCAACCAATCAGGGCAAAAAACATCTTTTTCATATCGTATCGTCCCCTTTATTCTGCGGTTGGTATTGTTGGCGTCGGGGCGTTTAGACTGCCCGTTACATTCATTGAACCAGAAACCGTATAACTGCCCGCCAAGGTTTGATTTGCGCTTGCGGCGGTGTCAACCTTTGTCGAAACAGCGGTTGCAATTTGTGTTGCGACTTCTTCACGCATAAAGGCACTGGATGGAATACTGGCCAATGATGGTGCGGTTGTGAAACTTAATCCAAGTGTTAATAAAAATGTTTTTTTCAATTCAGCCTCCTGTCTGGTTGGTTATTATTAAAAAAACCACTGATTTTAAAGTGGTCAGGAGGTTAACGACAATTACCGGAATTGTGCTGCTTATTCAATATATTCGCAAGCCCTCCTGACCAAGGGTCAGGAGTTTTGTTGCCGAATAAAACAGCACGCAAATTTGTTGCACGCAATCTTTTTTTATTCGTACACCGGTAAACGGGTCGTTACACCCCATCATCAACATGTTCATTGATGACACTTGGATGATATCATAAATGGAGTTTTAGTTCAAATGTTTAATTTTTTATAAAAAAGTAAGGTTGAATTCTTGTGTGTGGGGTGGGCGTAGGAAATTAGATGTTAGAATGGATTAATCCCTGCGGGGCACTGGATTCCCGCCGTTGTGGGAATGACGGGAGTGTG
>JAZTWA010000014.1:0-5627 GCA_045635585.1 Candidatus Enterousia sp. | reverse complement strand
GGAATTTCATTACGCGGTCATTCGGGCCGTCCCGCAGATATGATTTCACGCAAACTGACCGCTGCGGGCATTTTGAATCGTACGGCATTTCCTGAACACACACAACGGGCAGGGGACACAACCGCCGCCGACCGATTACTGACGACACATTATTAGATGTGGCATACAACATGGGAATATATTTGGGCGAATCTAAGTAAAGAAAAAGGTTCCGTTTCGGAACCTTTTTGTTATCTAACCTTTTGCACCAATTTATAAAAGTTTTTTGCAATTTTACAATTCGCGCGCAAGCAAATATCTTCATCACCATCACGTTTGGCGTTTAACGCAGTATAACATTTCTTTTCTGTCAAAGCACAATGTGGCACACCACAAATATTGGTATACAACAAAGAACGACCGTTTGCCTTTGGCTGTAATACCGCATCATATACACGTTCCACATCGCCAAGTGTTTTACATTCATGTAAATTTACGTTTTCTTTGCAAATTCCCAAACGTTCTTCCATCAGAACAGACAAATTCCACAAGCCCAACGGTGTCATAGCATGCTCAATATATAAACGCTCATCTCTGTTAACATTTTTCCCAAAAAATTCTTGTATCACACTCCAAACAGAATTTTTTTGTGGTGCGGAACTACTTTTTATCTTTGGCTGTAACACTTCCTTATATACACGTTCCACATCAGCAAGTGTTTTACATCCTTTTAAATCAACATTCTCTCTGCAAACACCCAGCCGTTCTTCCATCAGAACAGACAGATTCCACATATCCATTGGTTCCAAAGCACAATCAACATACAAACGTGCATCTCTGTTAACATTGTTTCCAAAAAGCTCTTGTATCACTTTCCAAACCATATATTCTTTCCTTTTGCCTTACTTATTTTTGTTTTATTAAATTACTAAAAAATTTTACACAACGCTGCTTGAATCTTTGCGCTTCAGAAACATTTAATTGCAACGATTCTTTTGCCCGCATCGACGAACTTCGCGCTTCTATTACACTAATAAAAGCCCCCACAGTCTGGCGACATTGGCTATTAAAAACACCATAAATCGCCCTTCGATCAAACTTTTGTTTTATCTTTTCTTCAACAATATCCATAATACATTCAAAATCCAAAGAATCAATTTCTACGATCTCGCGCTCGCATCTGGACATTGGCACCCACCAAGCTAATTCGGTATTCATTGATACTTTTGCACCAGTAACCTCTTCAATCGCATCAATTACAATTTGTTTCATCATATTTTTTAACCTTTTTTGATTGTCAAACACAATTATTGTCAACACGTATACTATTGTCAAGAAAAAACACCCCTTGTCGGGGTGTTCTTTTATTGATTTTTCAATTATTTCTTTTCAGAAAAATCCGCATCAACCGTACCGTCTTCAGACTTTTTCTGTTCTTCATTTTGGGCAGCTTGTTCTGCCTGCGCAGCTTTATAAACCGCTTCACCCAATTTCATCGCCTTTTCTGACAAAGCATCTGTCTTTGCCTTCAAAGCATCTGCTGTAACGTCTGGCTTAGCCAATTCGTCTGCCAATTCTTGTTTTGCGGCTTCGATAGACTTTTTTTCATCTTCGCTAATTTTATCACCATGTTCCTTCAGTGATTTTTCGATACTGAATATTGCCGTTTCAGCAGTATTTTTTGCTTCGGCTAATTCACGTTTCTTTTTATCTGCTTCGGCATTTGCTGCGGCTTCATCAACCATGCGCTTAATTTCATCTTCAGACAAACCGCCATCAGATTTGATTGAAATCGCTTGTTCTTTACCGGTACCTTTATCCTTGGCAGAAACATGAACAATACCATTTGCGTCAATATCAAAAGACACTTCAATTTGTGGCATACCACGTGGGGCAGGTGCAATACCTTCCAAATTAAACTGACCCAACAGTTTATTGTCTGCCGCCATATCACGTTCACCTTGGAATACACGAATTGTTACCGCGGACTGATTATCTTCAGCTGTACTAAACACCTGTGATTTTTTTGTTGGGATTGTTGTATTACGATCAATCAAGCGCGTAAATACACCACCCAATGTTTCAATACCCAATGACAAAGGTGTAACGTCTAACAACAGAACGTCTTTTACATCGCCTTTTAATACGCCACCTTGGATTGCCGCCCCCATACCAACGACTTCATCTGGGTTAACACCTTTATGTGGTTCACGACCAAAGAATTCTTTTACTGTTTCCGCAACCTTTGGCATACGTGTTTGACCACCAACCAAGATAACTTCGTTAATCTGTGATTTGTCCAAACCTGCATCTTTTAAAGCTTTTTTACAAGGTTCAATCGTACGTTCGATTAAATCCGCAACCAAAGATTCCAATTTTGCACGTGTCAACGTTGTATTAAAGTGTTTTGGTCCTGTTGCATCTGCTGTCAAGAATGGTAAATTAATGTCAGTAGATGTCTTGGATGACAATTCAATTTTTGCCTTTTCTGCTGCTTCTTTCAAACGTTGTAATGCCAATTTATCGTTTGACAAATCAATACCTGTTTGCGATTTGAATTCTGCAATCAAATGTTCCAAAATACGCGCATCAAAGTCAGAACCACCCAATGCAGTATCACCATTTGTTGATTTCACTTCGAAAACCCCATCAACAATTTCCAAAATAGAAACGTCAAATGTACCACCGCCCAAGTCATACACAGCGATAATACCATCTTTACTTTTATCCAAACCATACGCCAATGCCGCAGCGGTTGGTTCATTAACGATGCGCAAAACATTCAACCCCGCAATACGACCCGCATCTTTTGTTGCCTGACGCTGTGAATCATTAAAATATGCCGGCACAGTAATAACCGCATCTGTAACTGTTTCACCCAAATAGCTTTCTGCATCTTTTTTCAATTTTGCCAAAATCATTGCAGAAATTTGTGATGGCGCGTATTTTTTACCATCCATTTCAACCCATGCATCACCATTATCACCTGCAACAATTTTATATGGTACACGCGCTGCGATTTCTTTCACCGCTGGACTATCAAAACGCAATCCCATCAATCTTTTAATTTCATAAATTGTATTTTCAGGATTTGTAACCGCCTGATTCTTGGCTGTAATACCAACCAACTGTTCGCCATTTGATGTCAGTGCAACAACAGATGGTGTTGTACGTTGACCTTCAGCATTTTCAATAATCTTTGGATCTTTTCCATCCATAAATGCCATGGCGGAATTTGTTGTTCCTAAATCGATACCAATAACTTTTCCCATATTTTTACTCCTTAAGAATTTTTTTGCTTACCCACCATATAGTTATGCAAAAAATGATTTCAAGGGGCAACAGTCATATTTTCTTATATAAAAAAAACCGCCCACATTTGGGGCGGCAATAACATTTGTATAAAACAAATTATTTTTTACCAGATGCGGCCATCGCAGCTGCTTTGGCTTTTTCATCTTCTTCCATTGGCATTTTACCACCAATAATTGCGAATGCCAATTCGGCCTGATGCAAGCCCAATTCAACACCCGCAGGTAAAACCAAGTCTGTACCATGAACTACGTCGCCAATTGTCAATGTTGCCAAATCAATAACAATTTTTTCTGGAATAACATCAACCAAACCACGCAACGCAACTTTACGTACTGCAAAGTTCAATGTACCACCCAATTTCAAACCCTTAGAAGATTCTGCATTGATAACTTCAACCGGCACAACAACGTTAACTGGGCTTTTAACATCAATACGTTTAAAATCCGCATGCATTGGCATATCGGTAACAGGATGATATTGAATATCCATCAACATTGCATCTTCTGTACCTTCGCTTGTTTTGATTTGGAACAATTTTGTGCGCAAACTTGGTGTATTCAACAACAAACCAAATTCATGACCATTCAATTCGATTGCCACAGGCGCCTTTTTTTCACCATAAATAACAGCTGGGATATTTTTGTTATTACGGATGCTACGTGCGGCCCCCTTGCCAGCAACATTGCGAATTTCTGCATTCAAAGTAATTGCCATTTTTTATCCTTTTATAGCATTTGTTTAACTTCTACGTTGCCTCCAAGGGTGCAACGCGGGCCATATTATTACCCAAAACAATTGAAAAATCAAGGATTTTTTTACAATTATTTCCACTCTTTTGGCATTGTTGCATAATCGGTCAGCCCTTCATCCTTGAAATACATTTTTGCCCCCGGTATTTTCGTTGGATCTGGCCAAATTTCATACAAATATCGTCCACCAATCTTAGCAGACTCACCCGTCAAAGACACACATTTATAAAACATTTCTGCAAACATCTTTGACTGATACTCACCAACTAAATCACCAAAAATTCCATCTTGGATTCCCTGCAACTTTTCACAGTTATAAAAAGTCCTATAAAACATTTGTGACGCAACCGTACCAGAAATTTTTGCAAACAATCCTGTTGGCACCACCCCAGTCAAACTTTTGCAATTTGCAAAAGTGTTATAAAACATACTTTCTGCGGGCGCACCAGAAATATCTGCAAACAATCCAGCTGGAACACTGCCTGTCAAACCTGTACACGAACTAAACGTACCTTCGAACATACGTTTAACTGGCTGACTGTTTATTCCTGCAAATAAATTTTCTGGGATTGAACCCGTCAAACCGCTACACGAATAAAATGTATTTCCAAACATCAATTCCTGGGGTGGACCGTTAAATCGGCCAAACAACCCCGCCGGAATATTGCCCACCAATCCAGTACAACCAGAAAATGTCGCATTATACATACGTTGGGCGGGCGGGCCAGAAATTGCAGAAAACAACGGTCCTGCAATGCCGGTCAGCCCTGTACACCCCGAAAACGTTGAATGAAACATATCACGTGCGGGCGGGCCAGAAATTCCCGCAAACAACCCCAACGGTATATCGCCTGTTAACCCAGAGCAATTTTCAAACGTACGATAAAAAATACCTTCTTGGGGCACACCATTTAACCCAGAAAATAATCCCGAAGGAATTGAACCCGACAACAAAGAATTCCCATAGAAAGTCCCATAAAACATGTTTTTTATCGGCGCACCCGTCACCCCCGAAAACAATGCCGGTGGTATCGAACCAGACACATTTGCCATATTTGCAAACGCATAATAAAAATTCGGATTTTTTCCGTTGGACAACGTTGGGAAAATTATCCCCACATTACCATTAATCGATGCCACATTCTGATTATTATTAAAACTGATTGCGGCAACGGTTGCAACATTGCTATACGCGGTTGCGCGCCCATCCATTTGAATTGTATAAGTCCCTGGTGTGTCATATGAATGAGTATAAACAGTGTCATTAGTATCTGTTCTTTCAAGAACCTCTGTCGTACCATCGCCCCAATCAATTTGAAAAGTTCCTTGGGCAGATAGCGAAAATTGAAATTCCGATGTCGCTTCTGTTGTAGTTAACCAAAAAGGCATACGTCCCGACCGTATCAATGTATTTATCGCTGTATCACTCACAATTGTATCTGTCGCCATTTTTGTTGCATAAATTCCATTCCCGTAATCTGTTGTCGCTTCGCCATTTAATATCTGATTTGCAACATCAACAGACGTCAATAGATACTTCATATTTGCCGCAACCCCCACATTTGTTATCGCCGGATTATATGG
>JAZTWA010000013.1:0-7186 GCA_045635585.1 Candidatus Enterousia sp. | reverse complement strand
ACCCTTGTGGTCGGTTTTAATTTTGCCTGTTCCCACCGAGATGAGAACCGCAGGTTCGGGGCGTGAGTTGGTGAAAACAAGTGTTAACGAAGTTTGAACCTTACGTAGCGAAAGGGGCCCATGGAGTGAAAACGAACATGGGAATCAGACAATCCGGTTGGGGCTGCCAAAATAGATAAAACCGCATTTTTGCGGTTTTTTTATTTATTTTCTTTGCTTTTCTGTGGTTCGTAATTTGAATGATAATAACTATACTTGTTTTGCAGATTTATGAACGTTTAATATTAAAGATAGATATCTTTGTCTGTATTTATATTTCTGACAAACATTTCATCGTGTGACACCAATAATATCGCACCCGTATATTGATTCAGCGCATCTTCCAATATCCCAATACTTTTAATTTCAAGATTATTAGTTGGTTCGTCCAAAATCAATAAATCTGGTTGATTATTACCACCAAGAATTGCCGCCAATGTTGCTTTTAACAATTCACCACCCGACAGCGTCCCCACCAATTGTCGCGACAAATTACCGCGAAAACCAAAATTTGCGGCAATCGCATGCGCATCATGTTTAAGACATCCAGATATTTCCATTATATTTTCAACGATAGTTTTATTCTTGTCCAAAAGGGATAAATCTTGATTTACATACGCTATTTCACCAAAGGTTTTGACTGTCCCGGAATCTGGTTCTAATTCACCACAAATGATTTTTAACAGTGTAGATTTACCGGAACCATTTTTACCAACCAATCTTACCCTTGATTTACCATACATTGTAAAATTAAAACTTTTAAATACAGTTTTATTGCCGTATGCAAAATCTAGGTCAGATATATTTATCAATTCTTTACTGTAAAACTGTTTGTTTGGCACAGGTATTTTTATCGTTTCATCACGCATTTGTTCCGACAACGATTGTTGTATCGATACTTGTTCGTTCAACTTCTTTTGAATAATTGCACGCTTTTTTGCTTCGGTTTCTTGACTTTTGCCTTTCAGGGCATTTGCCGCCAATCTGCTGCGTCTGGAATTATTTATTTCTTTTTGCTGCTTAAACTCATGATGCTGTCGTGTATTTTGTGCAACATTCATCGTGTTATTCAATCGCGCAATATTTTTTTGGGCATCGGTATATCTTGAATACAAATTATCTGTTTCTATTCTTTTTTGTTCCAGATAAAAATCATAATTACCACCATAAACCTTTATTTGCCCATTACGTAATTCTATTATTTTGTCCATTTGTTGCAACAATTCCCTGTCATGCGAAACAATTACAACCCCATTTGAATATGCGTTTAACCGATTAAAAAATGTTTGCTTTGCATCAGCATCAAGATTATTTGTCGGTTCATCTAACAGCAAAATATCTGCATTCGATTCAAACGCACGCATAAGCGAAAACATCTGCTGTTCCCCACCACTTTTAGAATCCGATACATTTATTTGATTCAATATATGAACAGTGGCATTTCGATGAACATTACCTGTCTCAGGCAATAAATCACCAGACAACAACCGCAGCAGTGTTGTCTTACCCGAACCATTATCACCAATAATTGCCACGTGTTCACTGTCATTAAAAGCAACAGAAACACCATCTAATAAGTTATTATCATTATATCCAAAAATACACTTTGATAAAGAAATTAAAGCCATAAAAAACCCTTATATTGCAATTTAACAAACACATATTGCTATGTGCGTTTAACAAAAAAATTACAATATTACATATGCATCGGGTTTTATCCTTTGTTTATATTACACACAAGAATTGTATTATACAATATCTTCTAAATCAATAAATTTATTCAAAACACAATATCCATCTAGTGTTTGCGGTGTGTAATACATAACTGATACGCGTTCAAGCCCGCCAACAACATCACAATCGTTATCAAAACCAAATACCAACGCAACCATGCATAACCACCAAAAACACCAATATACATCAAACCTGTAAACCCGGCCCAACGACCAACAAACAACGCAAAGTCGCGGAACACAAAATATTCAACCTTGTGATTTTGACTGACACATTTGGATTGCGATAAATTAAACATTTTTACATTGATAATTTGTTCAATTGCAATTAATGCCGTTGAATAAACAAAACTGTATACCAAAAATGTTAATTGGGTTGTTTTATATATAAATGCCGACATTCCACCAACCATCATAACCATGCATATTATCAATAAACGTGGCCAATTTTTACGTCCAAAATAACGCCCCGTAACCCAAGATGTCAAAATCGAACACAAGGCAAACAATGTTGTAAATATACCCAAATTCAAATCCGTCTTGAACATATACACGGTATACATGGTTATTACCGTTCCCAACAATCCCATCGAAAAACCGCGTAAACTTTCCATTATAAAGACATGACGTATCGTCCGAAAGCGCAACATACATCGAAAAAAACCAACAAAGTCAGCCGGCACATTGGACTTATGTCGCGACGGCGTTAACATGCACGTCATTATTAATTCAAAAGCCGACAACCCCAGCAAAAAATATGCAACCTGTTCATAAGATCCCAAATCAATAAAAAAGCCCAGCACAACCGGCGCAATTAGCTTGGTCGCATGTTTAACCGCATTCTTGACGCCCATAAAAACGCCCATAGAAGCAGAATCAACCTTTTCCCCAATCATTGCATTTGCAGGCAAACAATAAAGCGCCGACCCAAGACCATAAATAAAACCCAATGGTATAACATAATCAACCGCACGATTCCCCAACAACACAATCGCCAACAACAATGCAATCTTTGGAATTAAATTTAATGCGAATACCGCAACTTTGTTATGACGTTTACACCAATTAGCAAACAAAAAGAACCCTGCACACGTTGCCGTATATTCAAACAAACGATACTGGGCCACAGACAATATTTCATTGGGCGATAATTGCATAATAAAAGACACAAAAAACGTACCCAAAAACAAATCAGAAACATCGCGAAATGCGAATAACGATATCAAATACTTTAATTCACGCGTTAATTTATGAACATACATACGGGCAACTTTTTTGAGATTTTCACGTGTGCAATTATATCATAAAATTCCCATTGTTGCAAACCAACCCAAAATAGCAAATCGCCCAATCGGGCGATTTGTTATTTTTGTGGATAAACTTCTTTGATTTGTTTTATATAAAAATTTAAATCAAACTTGTTTACACGCGATTGGAAACGATGGATTTTTTTCTCATAATTACCAAGATTTATTATATTCTTACCCTTTTGTATACTATCTATCATCAGTGAATTAATATCTTGATGATAATGTGTTAAGTCTTTGTATATCGCAATATCAGATACAAAATCCATATCATAAAACCAGTATATATTTACATTATCATACGTTAATAACTTGGCAAAAATTTCCCGATACGGCAAGATAACCGTATCATAATCCGCCTTGTAATGAGACCACCACAATAAAGAATATGGCGGAACCAAAATTTCAAACTTTATATCAGGATTATTTTCAATCAACGGCACCAAATAATCATCTAAAATTTTTTGATAGTCTGAAATCCTGCTAGTAATATCATCATCTGATAAAAGAATGTCAAAGGCCTGTTTTATTTGACTGTTGCTTATATTTGCTTTCCAATTTTCAAAACCGCCAAAACGCATCTTATGAGACTTTATAGCATACCATGCATTAGGTCTATCAAAGTTATCGGGAACATGTTTGCAATCCGTAATTCCGAATATGCATTTTAATGCAAATTTGTTCATATACATATTGAATCTGGATTCAAAATCTGACTTTGTGTACAAATCTTCAGAAAACGTATTTTCAAAATGATTCGCCTTGCCAAAATTCCAGTCTAAAGAAAATATGACACGTTTTAAATCTTGGTTCTTTATCGCATAATTCAAAACCGTTACCTTTTCAAAGTGTGAAGAACCAGACATTGATAAATTCACCCATGTGCCACCAAGTTTTTCTGCGGCTTCAACCCCAGAAGTATTTTCAAGCATGGACGTCCCTATGATAATGCTATCAAAATCATAATTATTTATAATACCAAAACTTTGAATACGGAAGTTTTTATGCACCTTGCCCGGATGTATCCAATTATTATGAAATACCATATATGGATCAACGATATATACCGTCGCAATAAACGCCAAAATCAAAACCGTTAATATTTTCACATAATTTAAAACTACTTTTCTATAATACATTTTTATTCCTTCAGAAATTAAAGTATATAAATTCTGCATACGGTAACAGTACCATTTTTAACAATAATGATAACGTCAATACAACCAACAACAATGTCATCCAACGACCACGACGCTTTGATGTTATATCAAAATTTTTGTACACTTCCATTGAATTTGGCATCAAGACACACGCCGCAATTAATAAAAACAATACAACAAAAGAAAATACATCAGCACCAACAACAGATAAACTTTTTGTTAAATTTATATCCGACAAGGTTTTAAAATCAAACATTCCTTTTAACACCTTGTTCGCACTATTAAAACTGGTTGCGCGAAAATACACCCATGCAATATTCACAAAATTGAATGTTATAAACCATGCCAAAATACGGCCCATCTTTAGTCCCAACCAATGCCACAGACGAACAACCACATTTGCTAACCCGTGCAACGCACCCCATATTACAAATGTCCATGCCGCCCCATGCCATAATCCGCCCAGCAAGAAAACAACAAAGACATTAACGCTGGCGCGTTTTTGACCACGACGATTTCCACCCAATGGAATATAAATATAGTTTCGTAAAAAACGTGACAACGTTATATGCCAACGACGCCAAAAATCTTGAATATCCAGTGCCTTGTATGGACTATTGAAATTTATTGGCAATTTAACATTAAACAACAAGCCAATCCCAACCGCCATATCACAGTAACCGCTGAAATCAAAATAAATCTGCATCGTATACGACAAAGAAGTAAACCATGCATTTATAAAATCCAACGTTGTCGCAATATCAAATCCAGATGTTGCATATGCCGCAAATGTATCCGCAACAACAACTTTTTTAAACAAACCAATCAAAAATATCAATATACCAAAATACACATTCTTATAATTTATAATATAATTCGTTTTATCCCTGAATTGCGGAATCAATTCGTCGTGCGATACAATCGGCCCAGCTATTAACTGTGGAAAAAATGTTACAAATAATGTATACGACAAAAAATCATACTGTGACGTTTTGCCATAATAACTATCAACCAAATACGCAACCTGTTGAAATGTGAAAAATGATATCGCCAATGGCAAAACAATGTTCATTAATTCAAAATTTGCAGAAAACAAATGGTTTACATTAGTAATAATAAAATCTGTATATTTAAAATACCCCAACAATCCCAGATTAACTAATATTCCCAAAAATAAAACAATTTTTCTGTGTCTGGTTCGACCCGTCGGCACCCCAGTTATATATGTACCAACACAATAATTGAATACAATTGAAAATAATATCAATGGCAGATAAGAAATATCCCAATATGCATAAAAAAACAATGATGCGAATATTAAAAATATCTTGGCAATGTTGAACCATCCATATTTACAAAGGAAACGATACCCCAAAAATGTCGCTGGTAAAAACAACAGAATAAACACAATCGAATTAAATAACATATCTGTACCTACTTGAAAACATTCACAAATGAAGCATTTTGTTCTTTATAGCACCAACAACCAAATAAGACAAGCAATAAAAAACAACAAAAAATTGACAGCGCAATACAAATGTTTTATACTTATTGATATGAAAAAGATACAGTGTTTGGCTTTACTGTTTTGTTTGATAATACTGGCTGGATGTGGGGTGAAGTCTGATTTGCAACGCCCTGATGCATCTTTCCCCAGAAATTACCCTGTTTATTGATTACGCAACAAAAAGTTGACAAAAACGCTTTTTGTTTTATAATTTGTCTAAAAATTATCAGACAAGAGGTTTGTTATGCCACAAATAAGCGATGAATATTATTACAATATTGCAAAAGAATTTATTTCTAATAAGAATTCTGTGATTGTTACAGAAAACGCTAAAACGCTGGATACAGAGTATATAGTTATAAACTCACAGATTGGCACACAATTGTACGTTCTGACCATACACGTCCCATATGGCCGGGCACTATGGCGGGATTTAGCGCACGATCCGAAATACTATTTGAAATTGAGCAAAAAAAGATTGGAATGCATTGATGGAAAACGTGGCACTATAAAATTAACATGTGATGACAATACAGTATTCCAAACAGAAACCGCCCACAGTATTGGATGGATATCGATGCTGAACCAATCCGAAATAATGCGTAAAATTGGAAAATCTATGTCACCGCAATTTTTTGGTCTGACACGTATTGCGGATAAGATTATGGATGGAAAATTTAAACCAGTTGACAACACCGAAAAATTGAAACGCCTAATCAATGATGCAAAATACAAGACATTTTGCATAAAAAACAAATAATTTTAACCAGCAACCCCAAAGAGACAACATAAAAACAACCGCAAAAAACAAGATATAACAAAAAAATGTGTATTTTTAAAAAAAACACTTGAAATAAAAATAAAATAGGTATATTATTACCATCGCTATTCGGGCATAGTTCAGTTGGTAGAACAACGGACTGTTAATCCGTATGTCACTGGTTCGAGTCCAGTTGCCCGAGCCATGAATTCCGTCGCAAAATCGTTGATTTTGCGGCGTTTTTCTTTGTTAACACTTTTGGATTTAGGCACACCACAATCCACCCAAAAACACCACTATTTAACCCCTTGGCTACACAGCAGCTACACAGGATCCGCAACCTGTCCGCAGTCCGATGAATAACTTACCATTTCACGGCCCATAAAAAAATCTACATATTTTGAACATATTGTAAAAATGCGGGGTTCTTGAATAAGGATATGGCTAGCCAATCCCCAGTTGCGATTTTGTCTTAAATCCGCTAACGTTATTACATGCCAAAGATATTTACAATCGGTTTTAGTGGTAAAAGCCCCGACGCATTTCTGGAAGTGTTGGATGCGGCGCGTGTTCGCTGTGTGTGGGATATTCGCCTGTGGCGGGTCAGCAAGTATGTTCCATATTACAGTGGCGAAAACCTGGCGACTGTCTTGGGTGACCGATATGAATACCACCCGGAA